>NZ_JBFUFO010000055.1:0-39509 GCF_056403395.1 Variovorax sp. P2_H12
AGGATCTTCGCCAGGATCTTCGCCACGACGCCCGAGCCCACGGTGCGGCCGCCTTCACGGATGGCGAAGCGCAGGCCTTCTTCCATCGCGATCGGGTTGATCAGCTTGACCGTGATCGACACGTTGTCGCCGGGCATGACCATTTCCTTGTCCTTCGGCAGCTCGATCGCGCCGGTGACGTCGGTCGTGCGGAAGTAGAACTGCGGACGGTAGTTGTTGAAGAACGGCGTGTGACGGCCGCCCTCGTCCTTCGACAGAACGTACACCTCGGCGGTGAAGTGCGTGTGCGGCTTGATCGAGCCCGGCTTGCACAGGACTTGACCACGCTCGACTTCTTCGCGCTTCGTGCCGCGCAGCAGCACACCGACGTTGTCGCCGGCCTGGCCCTGGTCCAGCAGCTTGCGGAACATTTCCACGCCGGTGCAGGTGGTCTTCACCGTCGGGCGGATGCCCACGATTTCGATTTCTTCACCRACCTTGATCACGCCGCGCTCGACCGCGCCCGTCACCACCGTGCCGCGACCCGAGATCGAGAACACGTCTTCCACAGGCATCAGGAAGGCACCGTCCACGGCGCGCTCGGGCGTCGGGATGTAGGTGTCCAGCGCATCGGCCAGCTTCATGATGGCTTGCTCGCCCAGRGGACCCTTGTCGCCTTCGAGAGCGAGCTTGGCCGAGCCATGGATGATCGGCGTGTCGTCGCCCGGGAATTCGTACTTGTCCAGCAGCTCGCGCACTTCCATTTCGACCAGCTCGAGCAGCTCGGCGTCGTCGACCATGTCGCACTTGTTCAGGAACACGATGATGTAGCCCACGCCCACCTGGCGTGCCAGCAGGATGTGCTCGCGGGTCTGGGGCATCGGGCCGTCAGCGGCCGAGCACACCAGGATCGCGCCGTCCATCTGGGCGGCGCCGGTGATCATGTTCTTCACGTAGTCGGCGTGGCCGGGGCAGTCGACGTGCGCGTAGTGGCGGTTGGCCGTCTCGTACTCGACGTGGGCCGTGTTGATCGTGATGCCGCGCGCCTTTTCTTCAGGAGCCGCGTCGATCTGGTCGTAGGCCTTCGCTTCGCCGCCGAACTTGGCCGACAGCACAGTGGCGATCGCCGCCGTCAGCGTCGTCTTGCCATGGTCCACGTGACCGATCGTGCCCACGTTGACGTGCGGCTTCGTGCGGGTGAATTTTCCTTTTGCCATTTTCTCCACGTTGCGCGGTGCTTCGGAGTAGTGCTTGAACTCCATCGTGTACGTGGCGCGGCCTTGCGTGGCCGAGCGCAGCGTGGTCGAGTAGCCGAACATTTCCGACAGCGGGACTTCAGCCTTGATGAGCTTGCCGCCACCGATCATGTCGTCCATGCCCTGCACCATGCCACGACGCGACGAGAGGTCGCCCATCACGTTGCCGGCGTAGTCTTCCGGGGTCTCGACTTCCACGGCCATCATCGGCTCGAGGATCACCGGCGAAGCCTTGCGGGCGCCTTCCTTGAAACCGAAGATCGCAGCCATCTTGAAGGCCATTTCGTTCGAGTCCACGTCGTGGTACGAACCGAAGTGCAGCGTGACCTTGACGTCGACGACCGGGTAGCCGGCCAGCACGCCTTGCGTCAGCGCTTCGATCACGCCCTTCTCGACCGCGGGGATGTACTCGCGCGGCACCACGCCGCCCTTGATCGCGTCGACGAACTCGAAGCCCTTGCCGGCTTCGTTCGGCTCGAGCTTGAGCACCACGTGGCCGTACTGGCCCTTGCCGCCCGACTGGCGAACGAACTTGCCTTCGGCATCTTCGACCGTCTTGCGGATGGTTTCGCGGTAGGCCACCTGCGGCTTGCCGACGTTGGCTTCCACGCCGAACTCGCGCTTCATGCGGTCCACGATGATTTCGAGGTGAAGCTCGCCCATGCCGGAGATGATGGTCTGGCCGGACTCTTCGTCGGAACGCACGCGGAACGACGGATCTTCGGAGGCCAGGCGCTGCAGCGCGATGCCCATCTTTTCCTGGTCGGCCTTGGTCTTCGGCTCGACGGCCTGCGAGATCACGGGCTCGGGGAATTCCATGCGCTCGAGCGTGATGATGGCATCAGGGTCGCACAGCGTTTCGCCGGTCGTGACGTCCTTCAGGCCCACGCAGGCGGCGATGTCGCCGGCACGGATTTCGTCGATTTCGAGACGCTCGTTGGCGTGCATCTGCACGATACGGCCGATGCGCTCCTTCTTGCCCTTGACCGGGTTGTAGACGGTATCGCCCTTGCTCAGCACGCCCGAGTAGACGCGCACGAAGGTCAGCTGGCCCACGTACGGGTCGGTCATCAGCTTGAATGCCAGCGCCGAGAACTTCTCCTCGTCGGCGGGCTTGCGGCTGGTTTCCTTCTCGTCGTCGTCGGTGCCTTCGACCGGCGGGATGTCCATCGGCGACGGCATCAGTTCGATGACGGCGTCGAGCATGCGCTGCACGCCCTTGTTCTTGAACGCGCTGCCGCACATCATCGGCTGGATCTCGCCGGCGATGGTGCGGGTGCGCAGGCCGAGCGTGATCTCTGCCTCGGAGAGGTCGCCCTCTTCGAGGTACTTGTTCATGAGTTCTTCAGAGGCTTCGGCAGCGCTCTCGACCATCTTTTCGCGCCATTCCTTGGCGGACTCGAGCAGTTCGGCCGGGATCTCGCGGTAGTCGAACTTCATGCCTTGCGAAGCTTCATCCCAGTAGATGGCCTTCATCTTGCGAAGGTCGACCACGCCCTGGAACTTGTCCTCGGCGCCGATCGGGATCACGATCGGCACCGGGTTGGCCTTCAGGCGGTCGACCATCATCTGGCGCACGCGGAAGAAGTTGGCGCCGATGCGGTCCATCTTGTTCACGAACGCGAGGCGCGGCACCCGGTACTTGTTGGCCTGGCGCCAGACGGTTTCGGACTGGGGCTGCACGCCGCCGACCGAGTCGTACACCATCACGGCGCCGTCGAGCACGCGCATCGAACGCTCCACCTCGATGGTGAAGTCCACGTGGCCGGGGGTGTCGATGATGTTGATGCGGTGCTCGGGCATGGAGTGGTCCATGCCCTTCCAGAAGCACGTCACGGCAGCCGAGGTGATCGTGATACCGCGCTCTTGCTCCTGCTCCATCCAGTCGGTGGTGGCGGCGCCGTCATGCACCTCGCCCAGCTTGTGGGTCACGCCGGTGTAGAACAGGATACGTTCGGTGGTGGTCGTCTTGCCGGCGTCGATGTGCGCCGAAATACCGATATTGCGGTAGCGCTCGATGGGGGTCTTGCGTGCCATGAAATTTACTCCGTTAACGGATGAAAGCCCGCCCACCGGTCTCGGTGGTTCGGGCTTCCAGCCTGTCTGATTAGGGGGGAACGACTCTTAGAAGCGGAAGTGGCTGAAGGCCTTGTTGGCCTCGGCCATGCGGTGCACTTCATCGCGCTTCTTCATGGCGCCGCCACGACCTTCCGTGGCTTCCATGAGTTCGTTGGCCAGACGCAGGGCCATCGACTTCTCGCCGCGCTTGCGGGCGGCTTCCTTGATCCAGCGCATCGACAGCGCCAGACGACGGACCGGGCGAACTTCGACCGGCACCTGATAGTTCGCACCGCCCACGCGGCGCGACTTCACTTCGACCATCGGCTTCACGTTGTTGATGGCGATCGTGAAGGCTTCCAGCGGGTCCTTGCCCGGGTTCTTCTTCTCGATCTGGTCGAGCGCACCGTAGATGATGCGTTCTGCGACTGCCTTCTTGCCGCCTTCCATGATCACGTTCATGAACTTCGACAGCTCGACATTGCCGTACTTGGGATCCGGCAGGATTTCACGTTTGGGGACTTCGCGACGACGTGGCATGTTACTAACCTCTTTGCTTCAGTTGGCGCCGTTTCAGACACCGCGAGAGCCAACAAGAACTCTCACTTACTCGACCCAATATCGGGTCACTTCGCTCGATGCGCCGGCCAGGGCACTCGAACACCGCTGAATGAAATACAGAAAGCCTTAGGCCTTCTTGGGGCGCTTCGCGCCGTACTTGGAACGCGACTGCTTGCGGTCTTTCACGCCTTGCAAGTCGAGCGAACCGCGCACGATGTGGTAGCGAACACCGGGCAAGTCCTTGACACGACCGCCGCGAACCAGCACGACGCTGTGTTCCTGCAGGTTGTGGCCTTCGCCGCCGATGTAGGAAATGACTTCGAAGCCGTTGGTCAGGCGCACCTTGGCGACCTTACGCAGCGCCGAGTTCGGCTTTTTCGGGGTCGTGGTGTAGACCCGGGTGCAGACACCGCGACGTTGCGGCGAGTTCTGCATGGCAGGGCTCTTCGAATTGATCTTTTCGACCGTCCGACCCTGACGCACCAGTTGATTGATGGTTGGCATGTGTGAATAAGTCCCAAAAACTACCCTGAAGACCCTAGGCGTGAACCGGCCAGTCAGGGGAACGGCCAAAGAGTGGCCGAAAACGTGAATCCCTTCGGATTTTCCGAAAAGCCCACGAGTATAGCAGCACAGCGCGCCCGTGCCTACCGAAAGCGGCCGGCGCAGCCAGGCCCGTCGGTGAGACACCGCGGAACCGGCTTCGCCGGGCCGCTGGTGCCGCCCCCGGCAGGGGGTGGGCGCCCCGACACGAAGTGCGGGGCAACCTGGGGGCGAGCCACTACTTGATCCAGAGGCGGACGGCGTCCCAGGCACGGCCCAGCACACCGGCCTGCTGGACTGCGTCCAGCGCCACCAGCGGCACCTCGGTCACGGGCTCGTCGCCGAGGGTGATCTTGAGCGAGCCGATGGGCTGGAACTTGGTGAACGGGGCAACCAGCGGGTCGGGACGCACCACCTGCGTCTTGATCTTGCCCGCCGAACCGGCCGGCACGGCCACCACGATGGCGTCGGGGCGGCCGAGCTTGACGGTGTTTTCCTTGCCCTTCCAGACCGCCGGCGTCGCCACCGCCTGGTTGGCATCGAACAGGCGGACGGCGTCGAAGGCGGTGTAGCCCCAGTTCAGGAGCTTCTGCGATTCGTTGGCGCGCGCGTTTTCGCTCGCGGCGCCCAGCACGATCGACACCAGGCGCCGCCCGCCCGTGAGATTCGGGAAGTCGCGCTTGGCGGTGACGATCATGCAGTAGCCGGCCGACTGGGTGTGACCGGTTTTCAGGCCGTCGACGGTCGGATCGCGGAACAGCAGCAGGTTGCGGTTGGTGTCGTTGGTCGACGGCGTGCCGGGAAAGCGGTATTTCTTGATCGCGTAGTAGTGCACGTACTCCGGGAAATCACGCATCAGGCGGGTCGCCAGGATGCTCAGGTCGCGTGCGGTGGTGGTGTGGCCGGGCTCGGTGAGGCCTTCGGGATTCTTGTAGCTCGTGTTCTTCATGCCGAGGGCCTTGGCCTGCTCGTTCATGAGTTCGACGAAGTGCTCGACCGTGCCGCCCACGCCCTCGGCCAGCGCCACCGTGGCGTCGTTGCCCGACTGCACGATCAGGCCCTTGATCAAGTCTTCCACCGGCACCTGCATCGTCGGGTCGATGAACATCCGCGAGCCCGGCATCTTCCAGGCACGGGGGCTGACCGGCAGGGTCTGCTGCAGGCTGATCTTCTTCGCGCGAAGGGCGTCGAAGACCAGGTAGGCCGACATCAGCTTGGTCAGCGACGCCGGTTCGACCTGGCTGTCGATGTCCTTCTGAGCCAGCACCTGGTTGGCCGTGACGTCCATCAGCAGGAAGCTGCGCGCGGCAATCTCCGGCGGTGCCGGCACCTGGGCCCCCGCGGCTAGACAGAGAGATGCGGCAGCGGCGACTGCGAAGGCACGCAGCGCCTCAACAAAACGATTCATGGGGGTGCGAGAAGACGAAAAAGACTAGCCCGCGCGCAAATGGCGGACAACGAGACTCTTGAGCAGCGGCAATTGTCCGTGAAAGAAATGCCCCCCTCCGGGAACGACTGTGACAGGAAGTGACTGCGGCCGGGCCCAGTCCATCACGGCGGCCAGCGGTACGGTGTCGTCCTGCTCGCCGTGGACCACCAGTGCGCGCTCGTGGGCTTCGGCGGGCAGCGTCGCGACCGGGAAGCGCGACGCCGCCGTGCCGACCAGCACCACATGGCGGATGTCGCGCGTGGCCCAGAGCTTGTCGATGGCACAGCTGGCGACGAAGGCGCCGAAAGAAAAGCCGGCGATCGCCAGCGGCCCCTCGGGCGCCAGCTGCTCGACCACCGCGCGCAGGTCCTCGCATTCCCCGCGGCCTTCATCGTGCACGCCCTCGCTGGCGCCGACACCGCGGAAATTGAAGCGCACCGCAGTCCAGCCGCAGGCGACGAAGGCGCGCGCCAGCGTCTGAACCACCTTGTTGTCCATCGAGCCGCCAAACAACGGATGAGGATGGGCGATCACCGCCACGCCGAGCGCCGGCGCACCTTCGGCCGCGCGGTCGCGCAGGACTTCGATGGCACCGGCAGCGCCTTTGAGCTGGATCCTTTCGGTTCGCGGGTTCATCTCAGTTTCCCTCCACGCGATCGCGTGACCCCGACGCATGAAACCAGCGCAGCCAAAGGCCAGGAACACCGCGGAACCGGCTTTGCCGGGCCGCTGGTGTTGCCCCCTTGAGGGGGAGGCGCCGCAGGCGCATCGGGGGGTATGTCATTTATCGGCCGACATCGGGCGACAACAGCAGCCGCTCGACAACTTCGCCGTTCTTGAGGTGCGACTCGACGATCTCGTCGATATCCTCATCGTCGACGAAGGTGTACCAGACCGCATCCGGATAGACCACGGCGACCGGCCCGCCGGCACAACGGTCCAGGCACCCGGCCTTGTTGACCCGGACCTTGCCCGGTCCGGCCAACCCGGCCTCCTTGACGCGTGATTTGCAGCGATCGAAACCGGCCTGGGCCTCGTGCTTCGAACAGGAATCCTCGCCACTCTTGCGTTCGTTCAGGCAGAAGAAGATGTGGCGGCCGTAGTAGCCCGCCGGCGCGGGAATGCTGGAACTCGACATCGACGCATTCTATTGAGCCGGCGCCCCGGGCGCCCTGCGCGACAGCACTGCCAGTACGTAAGCCAGGGTTGCAAAAGGCCAGGTCCAGCCCAGCCACTGTGCCAGGCCATGGAAGCGGATGAACCGCCCCTGCTCCCAGGTCGCCAGCGTCTGGGCGAAATAGGCACTCTCGGGTGCCTGATTCAGGAGGCTCAGGTGCACCACCAGCGCGATCAGCAGCAAGGCCGCGCAGAAGCGTCGCGGAGCGCCCAGCAGCAGCACGCCGATGAACAGGGCGGCCGCGATGCCGATCTGCACCGGCAGGCTCAGCCAGGCCCAGGCGTGTGGCGGACCGTAGCTGAGCGCCGCCGACAGCGCCGAGGCGGCCACGCCCGCCAACAGGATCGACGGCAGCAGGATCGCGCGCCGGGCGACCGAACGCGTGACCAGAAAGCCGAGCAGGCAAGGCACCAGCGCGCCCAGCATGACGCAGAGCAGTTCGACCCCCGGCACCAGGGGCTCGAGCTCGAACTCGCGCACCGGCATCCATTCGATGAAGGGCGTGTCGACCAGCCAGTCTGCAATGCCGGCCTCGAGCCGCTCGAACACCTGGCCCAGGCCGAAGCTGACGGCGGCCGGAAACAGCAGCGCGATCGGCCACAGGGCCAGCAGCACCAGGCCGCCGCGCGAATCGTCGACGAACCAGTTCGAACGGGTCCGATGCCAGTGGGCGACCGCGCCGACACGCTCGAGCACCGCCGCGAGCACCGCGCCGATGAAGGCGCCAGCGATGTTGAGCCCGAGATCGACGTTGGAGGGAATGCGCGCCGGCAGGTAGCTCTGCAGGGTTTCCATGGCGAAAGCGATCGCCGCGGCCACGGCCGTGGCACGAAGCACGGCGCGGACGCCACCGGTGGCCGGCCGATTGCGGATCGCCGCGATGGCGGCAAGAAAACCCAGCGGCAGATAGCCGACGACATTGATGCCGAAGTCGAAGCCGGTCCAGTACTTGGGCCAGGGCGCCGCGAGATAGGCCCACGGCGCGATGCCCTGGTCGCGCCAGTCGGCGAAGGGATACAGGCTCGCGTAGACGATCAGCGCCGCGTAGGCGAGCGCCAGGGGCAAGGCGACGGATTTGTGCTGCGTGGCCACCGCATTCAGAACGGCTTGACGACCACCAGCACCACGATGGCGAGCAGCAGCAGCACGGGCAGTTCGTTGAACCAGCGGTACCAGCGGTGGCTGCGGCGGTCGTTGCCCGCCACGAAACGGCGCAGCAGCACGCCGCAGCCATGGTGGTAGCCGATCGCCGCCAGCACCAGGGCCAGCTTCGCATGCATCCAGCCGCTGCCCGGTCCGCGGCCGATGCCGTAGCCGAGCCAGAGCCACAGCCCGAAGCCGAGCGCCGGCACGGCGAGGAAGGTGGTGAAGCGGAACAGCTTTTGCGCCATCAGAACCAGCCGGGCTCGCTCGGCGACCGATTCCGGCGCGACCAGCGCGAGGTTGACGAAGATGCGCGGCAGATAGAACAGTCCCGCGAACCAGCTGGCGATGAAGACGATGTGCAGCGATTTGACCCAGAGCATGGCGGCAGTTTAGTGGCGAGCTTCCGCCCCGCCCGGCGGGCGTCCGCCGCCGGACGCGCGAAAAAAAAGCCCGACGTCAAAACGCCGGGCTTGGGAAGCCCTTTTGCTGTCACACATCAAGGCACCCGCTCAGGGAGGAAAAGCGGGGAGCGGCAAGCCGCCCGGGACAGAATTTAACAAAGGCAAATCAACCTATCAAGCAAGCCAGGCCATTTTTTAACCTAATCGTCGAAGCCACTAGTACAAACATATTCGTTTTCTCTTCGTTATGAACAGAAATGAGTTAGAAGATCGCGCGAAAGCCGGCTCCCCAGCGGCCATCGCTCTTGGGGCACAATTTTCGACATGACCTTCCACGCTTCTTTTCCCGCCGGCCGGCCGCGCCGCCTGCGCCGGGATGCGTTCACGCGCAATCTCGTGCGCGAGCACACACTCACAACCAATGACCTGATCTACCCGGTGTTCGTGCAGGAGGGCGAGAAACGACGCGACGCGGTCCCGTCGATGCCGGGCGTGGAACGGCTGAGCCTCGACCTGCTGCTGCCGGTCGCCGAGCAGTGCGTGGCGCTCGGCGTTCCGGTGATGGCCTTGTTCCCCGTCATCGATGCCAGCCTGAAGACGCCGGCCGGCGACGAGGCTTTCAATCCCGATGGCCTGATCCCGCGCGTGGTGGCGGCGCTCAAGTCGCGCTTTCCCGAACTGGGCGTGATGACCGACGTCGCACTCGACCCCTACACCAGCCACGGCCAGGACGGGCTGCTCGACGACAGCGGCTACATCCTCAACGACCCGACCGTCGAAGTGCTGGTCAAGCAGGCGCTCGCACAATCGCGCGCCGGTGTCGACATCGTGGCGCCGAGCGACATGATGGACGGCCGGATCGGAGCCATCCGCAACGCGCTCGAGGCGCGCGGCGACATCCATACGCGGATCATGGCCTACAGCGCCAAATACGCGAGCGCCTTCTACGGCCCCTTCCGCGACGCGGTCGGCTCGGCCGCCAACCTCGGCAAGAGCGACAAGAAGGTCTACCAGATGGACCCGGGCAACAGCGACGAAGCGCTGCGCGAAGTCGCGATCGACATCGCCGAAGGCGCCGACATGGTGATGGTGAAGCCCGGCATGCCCTACCTGGACATCGTGCGCCGAGTGAAGGATGAGTTCCGGGTGCCGACCTTCGCCTACCAGGTGAGCGGCGAATACGCGATGCTCAAGGCCGCGGCGCAGAACGGCTGGCTGGACCACGACGCGGTCATGATCGAGAGCCTGCTAGCCTTCAAGCGCGCCGGTGCCGACGGCGTGCTGACCTATTTCGCGCTCGATGCGGCGCGGCTGCTGAAGCAAAACTGAGACCTTGCGGGACAGACCAACAAGACTGCGCAGCAGTTTTTTGCTCTGTCCTCTACTGACTAAGAATACGGCCCCCATGCGCATCTTCAAGATCGACGGCACCCAGGTCACCGAGCACGACGCGCTGGCGCCGATGGCAGCACCGGGCGCCTGCGAACGGGGCTACCTGTGGCTGTCGCTGACACGGGAAGAATTCCAGACCTCGCTGCCGCAGGTGCAGGAGGTGCTGCAGTCGCTGTGCGGCACCCTGCTGCTGGACCTCCACGTGAGCGACCTGCTCAACGACCAGCTGCCCTCGCGCTATGACTACACCTCGCAGTACGACCTGCTGGTGTTCCGCCGGCTGGCCGCCTCCAACGGCAAGGAACCGGCGCCGAAGGCCGATGCGCCGGTGCGCGGCGGCCCGGCCGTGCTGCGCCGGGTGGACACCCGTCCGGTCGGCTTCGCGGTGTTCGATCGCGTGCTGCTGTCGGTGCATCCCGAGGACGGCACGGTGCGCGACGCCTTCGCCGCCAAGCTGCTCGCGGCGGCCGCCGCGCCGGACGACCGCGGCCGCGCGGCGGTCCCGGCGCTCGATGTCCGCGCGGTGTCCTCCCGCATGCCTTCGGGTCCGGCCGACCTGATGCTGCGCGTCGTCAACCAGATCGTCGATGCCTACCTTGACCTGCGGCGCGACCTGACACGCCAGCTCGACCACTGGCAGGCCGAACTGATCGACCCTCACAGCCGCTTCACCAACTGGAGCGCGCTGATGGATTCCCGGCAGTCGCTCTACCACCTGGACGAAATCTGCGAAGACCAGCGCGCCGCGGTCCAGGACTGGATCGACGCGCTCGAGACCTTGCCGATGCCGGCGGGCGCCACCGAGCAGCGCGAGCGCGAACTGGTGATGGTTCGCAGCCGCGACGTCCTCGAGCACATCGAGCGCGTGGTGCACCACGTCCGGCGGCTCGAGCAGAACGCCGAAACCGCGGTCCAGATGCATTTCAGCGTCCAGGGCCACCGCGCCAACGACATCATGCGGGTGCTGACCGCGCTGACCGCGGTGTTCCTGCCGCTGAACCTGATCGCCGGCATCTTCGGCATGAACTTCGAGTTCATCCCGCTGGTGCACAAGGCCGACGGGTTCTGGATCGCGATGGGGTCGATGGGCGTGATCGCGGTGACGTTGATCGTCGTCTTCTGGCGCAAGCGCTACCTGGCCCGACTCCACTGAGCCATTGAAAAAGCCGGAGGGCGCTCTCGCACCCTCCGGCTTCTGGTCAGGCAGCGCCCGGCTTACTTGACGGTTGCGGCGCCGGCCTTCTGGGCTTCCACGCGCGGTTCGGCCGACTTGTTCATGGTCGAGATCACGCGGCTGTTGACGCGCGAACCGCCGACGACGTTCTGGTCGGGTGCGTTCGCGGTGGCGACGGCCTGGGCGCGCACGGCTTCGGGATTGGCGACCGAGTTGAAAGGCTCGGCGCCGCGCGAACCGCGCACCACGTTCTGGTTCGGCGCAGCCGCGGTATTGACCGCTTCGGCGCCGACTTCGCTGCGGCTCTTGGCCGAGACGCCGGCGTGCACGCCGTCGTAGCTCTCAGCCTGGGCGCCAGCGGCGGCGAGGAAGGACAGTGCGGCAGCGGCGAGGATGCGGGAGGTCTTCATTTCAGTTCCTTTGGATTCTTCGGAGTTGGTTTCAAACCAGGCTCGCTGTCGCTGGCCTGTGCGCTCGAGTGTCGAACGGAATCCCTAAGGGAAAACACCAAGAAAAGAGACACCGCGTTTCCCGGATCGAAACAATCACGATTCCCCGGGAAAAAGGGAAATGCCGGGCCGTGCTTCGGCACGGTCCGGCATCGAGCCCATCAAGGCCGATCAGAGACCGGCTTGCTGCGTCGCCGGGCGGACGATCGTGTACTGCGCCGGCACCACGCTGTTCACGAAGGCCTTGCGGTCCAGGTTCTGGTTCGGCTCGTGAGCGGTCGCCACGGCCTGGGCACGGATCGTCGCACGGTCGGCCGAGGCGGTCAGCGCCGGGGCGACGCGCGAGGACACGCCGTCGGCATAGGGGTTCTCGCTGCGCGCTGCCACCACGGCCTGGGCGTTCACTTCGGCGCGGCTGTTGGCCGACACCAGGGCTTGGACGCCTTCGTAGGTTTCGGCCTGGGCACCTGCTGCGGCCAGGATCGAGAGGGCGGCGGCGGCGATGATCTTCGAGGTCTTCATTTCAGTGTCCTTTGTGTACTTGGGGATGGGCTGCTCAGTGGGATAGAGTCTGCCCCAGATTTCTAGGTACAAACCCTATGAAAATGAACCAGGGTGTTCATCAAACAGAAACAATGGAGTGCCATGGACGGCCTGGAACTGCTTAAGACCTTTCGCGAAGTCGCCCTGCGCGGCAGCTTCTCCCGTGCCGCCCACTCGCTCGGGATGTCCAAGGCCAACGCCAGCAAGTACGTGGCGCTGCTGGAGACCCGCTTCGGTGTACGGCTGCTCAATCGCTCGACGCGCTCGGTCAGCCTGACCGACGCGGGCCACCTGCTGCTCGAGCGCAGCAAGCCACTGCTCGAGATGATCGAGCTGACCCAGTCCGAACTGCAGGGACATGCGGGACACCCGCGAGGCCGGCTGCGGGTCACGGCGCCGCACGGGCTCGGCCAGAGCAGCTTTGCGGGATGGATCGGCGAGTTCATGGTCACCTATCCGGAGGTGCACGTGAGCCTGCACGTGAGCAATCGCGTGATCGACCTGGTCGAGGAAGGGGTGGACATCGCCCTGCGGCTGGGCCGCATCCGGGACGAGAACCTGATCGTGCGGCGCCTGCGGCTGATGGATCTTGCCCTGTGTGCGACGCCGGGCTACTGGGCCCGGCGCGGCATGCCGAAGCAGCCCGACGACCTGCGCCGGCACGACGTCCTGACCTATTCGCTGGCGGGCGGCGCGCCGCACCTGCCGTTCGAGGTCGACGGCCAGCCCTACAGCGTACCGGTGACCAGCCGCATGGACGCCAACGACGCCGCGCCGCTCATCGGCGTCGCGCTGGCCGGACTCGGCGCGGTCTGCGTGCCGACGATGATGGCGCAGTCGCACATCGAACGCGGCGCGCTGGTGCCGGTGCTGAAGGAGTTCATGCCACGCGACCTCTGGCTGTACGCCGCCTATTCGCAGCGCCGTCACAACAGTGCCGCGCTGCGGGCGCTGCTGGACTTTCTCGAAGCGCGCGTGCGAGATCCCGATCCCTCGCCCGAACCCGAAAGCCGTCCCGTCGCCGGCGGCCGGCGCGCGAAGCAGCAGCCAGCTACCTGAGGCCGAACATCGCAGCCGCGTTGCCCCAGGCGATGCGCTGCGCGACCTCCGGCGGCAGGTCGCCGAGCCACGCGCGGTAGCCGCGCATGATCTCGTCGTAGGCGCTCCAGCGCTGGTTGACCCAGGTGTCGGAACCCACCATGAAGCGATCGGGATAGCGCAGGATCAGCGCGCGCCATTCGGGGCACAACATGCCGCCCTCGCAGGAGAGCCCGGGCCGGTACGACAACTCGCCCATCAGCAGGGGATAGCGTTCCAGCAGCGCCTGGACCCGTTCGATCGGCGGGCCGCCGATGCCGGTGTGCGCCCATATCAGGCGCAGCGCCCGGCCCTTGGACGGCGCATGGGCCATCAGCAGATCGATCGCCACGTCGTCCACGTGCGCGAGGACGGCGAGCTTCTGCTGTTCCGCGAGGACGATCAGTTTCCTGGCGACCGGCCCGTCGGCGTTGGCACTGTCGTAGAGATGGAACTCGCCCAGCCCCTGGTACGGGCCGCTCGCCGTGCCGCGAGCCAGTTCGGTCTGCACCATCTCGTAGATGCTCTCGTCGCGGAACCAGTTGCCGTAGTCGTCACGGTTGCGGTAGAGCCGCACGAAGGGCACCACCGCCACGCCGGCCTCGCGTGCCTCGCGGGCGGCCGCGAGCGTCTGCGTCCCGGCGTTGGGGCGGGAGTTCGCGACGATCGCCTTCACGCCGTTGCGCTGCATCCGCGCCAGGGCATCGGCCGGCGGATAGGGCCCGGTGTGGCCGTCCCAGGCCTCCTGGTTGTAGTGCAGGTGAGCGTCGAACAGCGGCCCGGCGTAGTCGGCCGACCACGCGCCCGAGCCCAAGGCCAGCGCCACCGCCGCGACCAGCGCGCAGCGCACGAACCGCGGGCGGCTGGGGGCCATGGATGACCCGCTCAGCCCAGGTGCCTGGCGAAGAACGCCAGCGTGCGCTCCTTGGCCAGCCTGGCCGCCGACGCGTCGTAGGAGCCGCGCTGATCGCAGTTGAAGCCGTGGCCGCATTCGTAGACCTGGACCTCGACCTCGGGATGCGCCTTCCTGAAGGCATCGACCGTGTCGAGCGGAATCCAGTGGTCGTTGCTGCCGAAATGGACCAGCACCGGTACCTTGGGCTTGAGCGCACTTTCCTTCGGCGTGGTCATGCCGCCGCCGTAGTACGGGGCCGCCGCCGCCAGGCCCGACACGCCGGCCGCCGCGCGCCAGGTCAGCAGGCCGCCCCAGCAATAGCCCACGATGCCGACCTTGCCCGCCCGCGCCGCGTGATCGACCGCGGCCTGGATGTCCTGCAGCACGCCGGGCGCCGGCAGGGCCTCGACCGCGGTCTTGAGCGCGAAGCCGGCCTTCATGTCGTCGTCGGTGTAGCCCAGCTCGACACCCTGCTGCGCGCGATGAAAGGTCGCCGGCGCCACCGCCAGGTAGCCTTCGGCCGCATAGCCGTCGGCCACCGCGCGAATGTGCGAGTTGACGCCGAAGATCTCCTGCACCACGACGACGGCCCCCTTGGGCTTGCCCGCCGGCTCGGCCACGTAGGCGGGAAAGGTGAAGCCGTCCTTGGCCGTGAGATCGATGAATTGACCCATGGTCATGCTCCTGCGGTGGATGCCTGGCGCTTCAGGGCGCGTTCGACGAAATCGAGCCGGTCCTGGCCCCAGAAGATCTCGCCGTCGATCACGTAGCTCGGGGCACCGAAGACCTTGGTGTCGATGGCCTGCTGCGTGTAGTCCTCGTAGCGCTCCTGCACCGCCTGGCTTTGCGCCTGGCCGGCGCAGCGGGCGTCGAGCCCGCATTCCGCCGCCAGCGCTTCCAGCACCTTGGGGTCGGCAATGTTGCGCTCCTGCACCCACACCGCCGCGAACACCGCGCCGCAGAGCTTCATCGCGGCCTCGGTGCCGTCGCGCAGGTCGGCCGCGATGATGAGCCGGGCGGCATCGTCGCTGGCCACCGGGAAGAACTTGGGCTTGGGGTTCAGGGCGATGTCCAGGTGCTGCGAGAAGCGGGCCAGGTCCACCAGGCGGTAGGCCTGCCGCTGCGGCGCGCGCTTGCCCAGCGGCAGCCCGCCCGAGACCGGGAACACGGCGCCGAAATCGATCGGCCGAACGCGCACCGTGGCGCCCGAGGCCTTCGCGATGGCGGCGAAGCGCGCATGGCCGAGGTAGGTCCAGGGGCTCTGCGGCGTGAAGTAGTAGTCGATGCTGCGGCTCAAGAGCGTCTCCTCGATGATGTAATCCGCTGTGGTTTTAACTGACGCGCGGCTTCCGTGCAGGAGGTGGGATTTGGACCAGGTGCTCTTGATCACCGGCGGCAGCCGCGGCATCGGCGCCGCGACCGCGCTGCTGGCGGCCCGCCGCGGCTACGCGGTCGCGGTCAACTATGCCAGCAACTCGCTGGCCGCCGACGAAGTGGTGCGGGCCATCCGCGCCGCCGGCGGCACCGCGATGGCGGTCCAGGCCGACGTCGGCGACGAGGCGCAGGTGCTCGCGATGTTCGAGAAGGTCGACGCCAAGCTCGGCCGCCTGACGGCGCTGGTCAACAACGCCGGCGTGGTCGACATGCAGTCGCGCGTCGACCAGATGAGCGTGGCGCGGCTCGAACGCATGCTGCGCATCAACGTGATCGGCAGTTTCGTCTGCGCCCGCGAGGCGGTGCGGCGCATGAGCACGAAGCATGGCGGCGGCGGCGGCGCGATCGTCAACCTCTCCAGCGCGGCCGCGCGCCTGGGCTCGCCCGGCCAGTACGTGGACTACGCCGCCAGCAAGGGCGCGATCGAGAGCTTCACGATCGGCCTGGCCAAGGAAGTGGCCGAGGAAGGCATCCGCGTTAACGCGGTGCGCCCGGGCCTGATCGACACCGAGATCCACGCCTCGGGCGGCCTGCCCGAGCGCGCCTTCCAACTCGCCTCGACCGTGCCGATGAAACGCACCGGCAGCGCCGACGAGGTGGCCCACGGCATCCTGTGGCTGCTGTCGGCCGAGGCCGGCTACGTCACCGGAAGCTTCCTCGACGTCACGGGCGGACGCTGATGGCGCCCCCCGCGATGGATCTGATCAAGCCGCTGATCACGCTGCTGGCCATCGTGAACCCGCTGGCGATCGTCCCCTTCTTCATCCACTACACGCAGGGCTGCACCGACCAGCAGCGCAAGCGCACGGCCTGGGTGTCGGCCTTCAGCGCCTTCATCGTGATCGCGGTCAGCGCGCTGCTGGGGCTGCAGCTGCTGTCCTTCTTCGGCATCTCGATCGCGAGCTTCCAGGTCGGCGGCGGCATGCTGCTGCTGATCAGCTCGCTCTCCATGCTGAACGCCGAGCCGGCGGAGTCGAAGACCAACAAGGACGAGATCCGCGCGACGGAGGTGAAGGCATCGCTCGGCGCCTCGATCGCGGTCGTGCCGCTGACCATCCCGCTGCTGACCGGCCCGGCCACCATGTCGACGGTGGTCATCTTCGCCGACCGGACGCAGCATGTCTGGGAGCTCGCGATCCTGGTCGGCTACGGCGTGGTGATCGGCCTGGCCACCGGCGTCACCTTCTCGCTGGCCGAACCGATCGCGCGGGTGCTCGGCAAGACCGGCATCAACGTCATGACGCGGCTGATGGGCCTGATCCTGGCGGCGCTGGCGGTCGAGGTGATGGCCGAAGGGCTGGGTACCCTGTTCCCGGTGCTGCACCGCACCATCTGAGCGCTATGCGCCCAGGTCGACGATGCGCGGCACGATCGCCTCGCCATCGATCCGCAGCTCGGCCACCGAGACCGGCAGCCTGAAGCGGCGCGGCCCCGCACTGCCGGGATTCAGATAGAGCACCGCGCCGCGCTGCTCGGCCCGCGGGCGGTGTGAATGGCCGGACACCACGACGCGAATGCCGGCCGCGACCGGGTCGATGCGCAATTGCGCCAGATCGTGGATCGCGAAGAGGCGCAGGCCACCGGCTTCCAGCAGCGCCGTTTCCGGCACCGCCTCGGCCCAGGCAGCGCCATCGTTGTTGCCGCGCACCACGGTCAGCGGGGCCAGCGCGGACAAGGCGTCGATGATCTCCATCCCGCCGATGTCGCCGCCGTGCACGATGTGATCGCAGCCGCGCAGGAAGTCCAGCGCTTCGGGCCGCAGCAGCCCGTGGGTGTCGGAGATGATGCCGATGCGCATGGCGGCTGCCGATGGTCTCGGACGCGCCGGCCTACTGCGCGTCGACCCAGGCCACCAACTCGGCCACCACGACCTCGCTGGCCGCCGCCAGGGCCTTGACGCCGCCGGGCCCGTCGGGGGTCGGCGCCGGCTTGCGGACCGTGAAGCTGCGCTGGGCCAGCACCTTGTCGCCGGCGGGCTGGCTGCGGGTCAGCGTGGCGCTCACGCGCACCAGGCCGATGCTGCGCTCGGGCGACTCGAAGTACTGGCTGAACTCCTCCAGCGTGACGCGCAGGGTGTCGGGCAGGCGGCCCGCGGTGCGGGCGATGGTGGCGCTCTCCTCCGGGCCCAGCACCGTGTGGCCGGCCGAGAGCGCCTCGCGCAAGCGCTGGCGCAGCAGCTGCGCCGGCGGCTGGCTCCAGCGCGACTGGCCGTAGGGCCGCAGCTCGTTCGAATCCGCGTAGCCGAGGCGGTACAGCAGCTGGGTGCCATCGAGCCGCGAATTGGCATCGACCTCGGCCAGCGCGATCATCGGCAGCGCGCGCGGGGCCGGCGAGGAGGCGGCAGCCGGCGCCGGCACCGTGTTGCCGGGCCCGAAATCGTAGAGGGCGGCCCGGGTCGGCTTGTCGGGCAGCGCGCCGCAACCCGCCAGCAGCAGCGCGGCGGCCAGGCCGGCGAGGGAATGCTTCAGAGCGTCGTTCATGGGAGTCATGGAATGGCCTTCACGGACTCGCGGTCGCCGCCGGCGCGGAAAACCCGGGCTCCCCCGGGCCGGCGACGTCGCCGCCGCTGCCGAACAGCAGCGACTGCGGGTTGTCGCTGATGCCGTCGGCCGCGCGGCCGAGGCGGCGCACCGCGCGGGAGGTGTCGTCGGCGACGCGGTTCACGCGCGGCAGCGTGGCGTTGTTGAAGGAATCCACCGCTTGCGACAAGGCCTTGGTGCCGTCGCCCAGGCGGTCGATCGGGCCGTCCTTGGCGTTCAGGCGGGTCGCGGTGGCATTGAAGCTGTTGGCCACGCGCGAGACGTCCGCGGCAGCGGCCTTGACCGTCACCATGGTGTCCTTGGTGCGCTCCACCAGCGGCGGCAGCGCCTTGAGCGCCGGGTTCAGCCCGGTCTTGACGGTGTTGTCGAGCGACTTCGTGAGCTGGTTGGCACCCGCCGCGGCGGCCGAGATGCTCTCCAGGGCATCGGCGATGCGCTTCTGGTTGTCGTCGCCGAGCAGCGTGTTGACCCGCTGGGTGACTTCCTCGACCCGGTTGATGATGGCCTCGCCGCGGTCCTGCAGCTGCGCCAGCAGCGAAGGCCTGAGCGGAATGCGCGGCGGGTTGGCGTTGTCGGGCACCAGCGAGACCTGGGATTCGCCCCGGTCGTCGAGCGCGATGAAGGCCAGCCCCGTGACGCCCTGATAGCTCAGCGTCGCGAAGGTGGAGGTGGTGAGCGGCACGCGCTCGTCGACGCTGATGCGCACGCGCACATTGCCCTTGACCTTGGGGTCGAAGTCGATCGACGCGACCTTGCCGACCGCGATGCCGCGGTAGCGCACCATCGCCTGCGGCTGCAATCCGCTCACCGGGTCGCGCGTGGACAGTTCGTACATGTTGCGCACGGTGTCGTCGCGCGTGAGCCAGACCACCAGCGCGACGAGCACGGCGGCCAGGCCGAGCACGAAGGCACCGGCAGCGATGGCATGGGACTTGTTTTCCATGGCGGCTACCTTTGGTTCAGAGGAGCCGGCCGGCTGGCCGCCCCTTCATGGAGCGCTTCCATGGCGCGTTTGCCGCGGCCACCGAGGAAGTACTCGTGGATGAACGGATGCGGATAGGCGATCACCTCGCGCACCGTTCCGGAGACGATCACCTTCTGGTCGGCCAGCACCGCGATCCGGCTGCTGAGATCGAACAATGTGTCGAGGTCGTGCGTGACCATCACCACCGTGAGGCCGAGTTCGCGATGCAGGCCGCGCAGCAGGTCGCAGAAGCCGTCGGCGCTTTCGGGGTCGAGACCCGCCGTGGGCTCGTCGAGCAGCAGCAGCGGCGGGTCCATGATGAGCGCGCGTGCCAGCGCCACCCGCTTGATCATCCCGCCCGAGAGATCGGCCGGGCTCTTGGTGGCCTGCTGCGGGCTCAGGCCGACCATCTGCAGCTTGACCAGCGCGGCGTCGCGGATCAGGTCGTCGGGCAGCAGCTTGAGTTCGCGCAGCGGGAAGGCAATGTTGTCGAGCACGCTGAAGGCGGAGAACAGGGCGCCGTGCTGGAACAGCATGCCGACGTTGGCGGCGCCCATCGCGCTGAGCTGGCCGGGCGGCCGGCCCAGAACCGTGAGCTCGCCCTTCGTCGGATGCTCGAGCCCGAGGATCTGGCGCAGCAGCACGGTCTTGCCGGTGCCCGAGCCGCCCACCAGCGACAGCACCTCGCCGCGCAAGAGGGTCAGGTCGAGATCGCGATGCACCACCTGGTCGCCGTCGGGCGTCTTGAAGACGGTCCAGAGCTTGCGGATGTCCACCACGCGCTCGGCCTCGTTGGACGGAAGGTCGGCCATCAGCGCAGTCCCACGCCCTTGAACAGCACCGCGAACAGCGCATCGACCAGGATGACCACCGTGATCGAGGTCACGACCGAGGAGGTGGTGCCGCGGCCGAGGCTTTCGGTGTTGGGCTTGACCTTCAGGCCGAAGTAGCAGCCGATCAGCGCGATCAGGACGCCGAACACGGCCGACTTGGCCAGCGCCAGGTACAGGTTCGACATCGGCACGGCGCGCGGCAGCGCCGACAGGAAATAGGCCGGCGAGATGTCGAGCGCGAGGTCGGCCGCGATCATGCCGCCGAACAGCGCCGCCATCGAGGTCCACATGCTGATCAGCGGCATCGAGATGGCCAGCGCCAGCACCCGCGGCATCACCAGCCGGAAGCCGTGCGGGATGCCCATCACGCGCATGGCGTCCAGCTCCTCAGTGACCCGCATGACGCCGATCTGCGCGGTAATGGCCGAGCCCGACCGACCCGCGATCAGCACCGCCGCCAGCACCGGGCCGAGCTCGCGGATCAGCGACAGGCCGAGGATGTTGACGATGAAGGTCTCCGCGCCGTACTGGCGCAGCTGCTGCGAGGTCAGGTAGGCCAGCACCACGCCGATCAGAAGTCCCACCAGCGCCGTGATCGGCAGCGCGGTGGTGCCGAACTGATAGATCTGGCCCGAGAAATCGCGCCAGGGGCCGCGGTGCGGCGCCCGGGCCAGCTTGCCGAGGTCGAGCGTGAGCTGGCCGATCAGGCCGAGGAAATCGCGCGCCGCGAACATCATGCGCGGCCCGTTGTGGGCGAAGGCCTTGAAGCGCGCGGCCAGCGTCACCGCAGGCTCGATGGGCGCGCTGCAGGTGTACAGCGCGACCTGGTCGAGCACGGCCTTGTGCCGCGAATCCATCTCGACGCGAGCCGGCCAGGCCTGCCGCCAGTGATCCCAGAGCAATTGGGCGCCGATGTGGTCGAGCTGCTCGATCGGCCGCAGGTCCCAGGGCTGATCGGCCTGCGCGGGAACCTCTTTCAGGCTCTCGGACAGGACGCTCCAGGCGGTCGGGACGGACATCGCCAGCACGGTCCATCGGCCGCTGGCGATCGCCCATCGGCGGCCCTCCTGCTCACGCTCCGCGACGCGCGGCGGCGCGCCCTGCGCATCTGGCGCGTCGGCGGGCATCGGCGAATCGGTGGGCATGGAGGCGGCGGCAGGTCGTACAGCGAAAAAACAAAAACGCAACATCGTAACCGGGTGCGTCTGCGCCGGAGCTCGCGATGGCCGCCCTGCGTGCAGGCGTTCGCGCAACCCGCGGGCGTTTGCCACAATCGGCGCTGGACCGCACTCTCCCCGTCCTGTCCCGCCACTCCCCCACTCGCCGGCCGTGCCGGCAGGAGAACACCATGCAGATGAGCAAGACCCCGATCCATCACTTCGTCGGCGGCCGCGTCGCAGCCCCGAAGTCCACCCGCGCCCAGGACGTCTTCAACCCCGCGACCGGCGCCGCCACCGGCAGCGTGGCGCTGGCCAACCGCGCCGACGTCGATGCAGCGGTGGCCGCCGCCCCGGCCGCCTTCCCGGCCTGGGCCGACACGCCGCCGATCCGTCGCGCCCGCGTGATGTTCAAGTTCCTCGAACTGCTGAACCGGCACAAGGACGAACTCGCCCACCTGATCACCGCCGAGCACGGCAAGGTCTTCACCGACGCCCAGGGCGAGGTCACGCGCGGCATCGACATCGTCGAGTTCGCCTGCGGCATCCCGCAGCTGCTCAAGGGCGACTTCACCGACCAGGTCTCCACCGGCATCGACAACTGGACCCTGCGCCAGCCGCTGGGCGTGGTGGCCGGCATCACGCCGTTCAACTTTCCGGTGATGGTGCCGATGTGGATGTTCCCGGTGGCGATCGCCGCCGGCAACACCTTCGTGCTCAAGCCCAGCCCGACCGACCCGAGCCCGTCGCTGCGCATGGCCGAGCTGCTCAAGGAGGCCGGGCTGCCCGACGGCGTCTTCAACGTCGTGCAGGGCGACAAGGAGGCGGTCGACGCGCTGCTGGACCACCCGGACGTCAAGGCCATCAGCTTCGTCGGTTCGACCCCGATCGCCAACTACATCTACGAGACCGGCGCGCGCCACGGCAAGCGGGTGCAGGCCCTGGGCGGCGCCAAGAACCACATGGTGGTGATGCCCGATGCCGACATCGAGCAGACCGTGGACGCACTGATCGGCGCGGGCTACGGCTCGGCCGGCGAGCGCTGCATGGCGATCTCGGTGGCGGTGCTGGTGGGCGACGTGGCCGACCGCGTGATGCCGCTCCTGACCGAGCGCGCCAGGACGCTGAAGGTGCGCAACGGCACCGATCTCGAGGCCGAGATGGGCCCGATCGTGACGCGCGCGGCGCACGAGCGCATCACGGGCTACATCGCGCAGGGCGAGAAGGAAGGCGCAAAGCTGGTGGTGGACGGCCGCGGCTTCGACGGCGACGCGGCAGGAGAAGGCTGCAGCGACGGCTTCTGGATGGGCGGCTCGCTGTTCGACCACGTCACGCCCGAGATGCGCATCTACAAGGAAGAGATCTTCGGCCCGGTGCTGTCCTGCGTGCGGGTGCACGACCTCAAGGAAGCGGTGGACCTGATCAACGCCCACGAGTTCGGCAACGGCGTGAGCTGCTTCACGCGCGACGGCAACGTGGCGCGCGAGTTCAGCCGGCGCATCCAGGTCGGCATGGTGGGCATCAACGTGCCGATCCCGGTGCCGATGGCCTGGCATGGCTTCGGCGGCTGGAAGAAGAGCCTGTTCGGCGACATGCACGCCTACGGCGAGGAAGGCGTGCGCTTCTACACCAAGCAGAAGTCGATCATGCAGCGCTGGCCCGAGAGCACGCCCAAGGGCGCCGAGTTCGTGATGCCGACGGCGAAGTAGACCTGGTCGAAGGCGGCTGGATTCCCACAACGACAAGAGACAAGCAAGAACCGAATGAGCGACACCACCTTCGACTACATCGTGATCGGCGGCGGCACCGCCGGCGCGCTGATGTGCAACCGCCTGACCCGCAGCTCGCAGCAGCGCACCCTGCTGATCGAGGCCGGGCGCAAGGACGACTACCACTGGATCCACATCCCGGTGGGCTATCTCTACTGCATCGGCAACCCGCGCACCGACTGGCTCTACAGCACCGAGCCCGATGCCGGCCTGAACGGCCGCACGCTGCGCTACCCGCGCGGCAAGACCCTGGGCGGCTGCTCCAGCATCAACGGCATGATCTACATGCGCGGCCAGTCGCGCGACTACGACCAATGGGCCGCGCTCACCGGCGACGACACCTGGCGCTGGAACAACGTGCTGCCGGCCTTCAGGCAGCACGAGGACTACTACCTCGGCGCCGACGAGATGCACGGTGCCGGCGGCGAGTGGCGGGTCGAGAAGCAGCGCCTGCGCTGGGACATCCTCGACGCCTTCGCGCAGGCGGCGCAAGAGGCCGGCATTCCGCACAGCAGCGACTTCAACCGCGGCAGCAACGAGGGCGTGGGCTACTTCCAGGTCAACCAGAAGGACGGCTGGCGCTGGAACACCGCCAAGGCCTTCCTGCGGCCGACCTGCTACGGCCGGCCCAACTTCGAGATGTGGGTCAACGCCCAGGTGACGAAGCTGATCGTCGAGACGCAGGCCGACGGGACGCGGCGCTGCACCGGCGTGCAGGTCTGGGACGGCCACGAGATGGTCACGGCGCATGCCACCCGCGAGGTGCTGCTGTGCGCGGGCAGCATCGGCTCGCCGCAGCTGCTGCAGCTGTCGGGCATCGGCCCGGCCGAGCTGTTGAACCAGCACGGCATCGAGGTGGTGGCCGACCTGCCCGGCGTCGGCGCCAACCTGCAGGACCACCTGCAGATCCGCGCGGTCTACAAGATCCAGGGCGCGCCCACGCTCAACGTGATGGCCTCGTCGCTCTACGGCAAGGCGAAGATCGGCCTGGAGTACCTGCTCAAGCGCAGCGGGCCGATGAGCATGGCGCCCTCGCAGCTCGGCGCCTTCACGCGCAGCTCGCCCGAGCACGAATGGCCGAACCTCGAGTACCACGTGCAGCCGCTCTCGCTCGATGCCTTCGGCGAGCCGCTGCACAGCTTCCCGGCCTTCACCGCCAGCGTGTGCAACCTGAACCCGACCAGCCGCGGCACGGTGCGCATCAAGAGCGCGCGCTTCGGCGACGCGCCCGCGATCGCGCCCAACTACCTGAGCACCGACGAGGACCGCAAGGTGGCGGCCGATTCGCTGCGCGTGACCCGGCGCATCGCGGCCCAGCCCGCGCTTGCCAGGTACGCCCCCGAAGAATGGAAGCCCGGCGTGCAGTACCAGAGCGACGAGGAGCTGGCGCGGCTGGCCGGCGACATCGCGACCACCATCTTCCATCCGGTGGGCACCACCCGGATGGGCGCCGACGGCGACCCGATGGCGGTGCTGGATTCGCGCCTGCGCGTGCGCGGCATCCAGGGGCTGCGGGTGGTCGATGCCGGGGCCATGCCCACCATCACCAGCGGCAACACCAACAGCCCGACGCTGATGATGGCCGAGAAGGCGGCCGGATGGGTGCGAGAGGCCGCTGCCGCCTCGTGATGTATCCATTTGTTTCTCTTGGCGGGTAATCCCCGATGCACTGGCACGGTGCGTCGAACTAAAGTCTCGGCACTCGCAAACGGGCCAGCCCGCAGCGCGGGGGACCGAGGAGACATCTTTCGAAGAACCAGAACAAGCTCAGCTAAGGCATCCGCACGAGATGCCGTTTTTTTGAACAAGGCGCCGCAAGTCGGCGCCTTTTCTTTTGGGCTCGCCGCCGGTGGCCGGCGGGCGCTGGAGGTCTCGCGCCAGAGAGAGCGCAACCCCGGGTGAGACAATTTCGTCCATGGACGTTCTGATGCTGACCCTCGCCTCGCTGTTCGCGGGTTTCATCGATTCCATCGTCGGCGGCGGCGGCCTGATCCTGGTGCCGGCGCTGTTCAGCGTGCTGCCGGGCACCGCCCCTGCCACGCTGCTGGGCACCAACAAGAGCGCCTCGGTCTGGGGCACGGCCGCGGCCGCGGCGCAGTTCCACCATCGCGTCGGGCTGCGCTGGCACACGCTGCTGCCGGCCGGCGCGCTGGCCTTCGCGGGCTCGCTGGCCGGCGCTTGGGCCGTGACCGTGGTGCCGGGGGATTTCCTGCGCAAGCTGCTGCCGCTGGTGCTGGTCGCCCTGCTGCTCTACACGCTGGCGCGCAAGGACATGGGCCGCCACCATGCGCCGCGCTTCAGCGGCCGCGCCGAACTGCTCGCCACCTGCGCGATCGGCGTCCTGCTCGGCCTCTACGACGGCTTCTTCGGGCCCGGCACCGGCAGCTTCTTCGTCTTCCTGTTCGTGCGTTGGCTGGGCTACGACTTCCTCAACGCGGCGGGCTCGGCCAAGCTGCTCAACACCATGACCAACCTGGGCGCGCTGCTGCTGTTCGGGCTCAAGGGCCACGTGCTGTGGCAGCTGGCGCTGACGATGGCGGTGGCCAACGTGGCCGGCAGCGTGATCGGCGCGCGGGTTGCGATCAAGCATGGCGCCGCCTTCGTGCGCAAGGTCTTCATCGTGGTGGTCGGCGCCCTCATCCTAAAAACGGCCTACGACGCGTTCATGTAGCTCGCCCCCAGGTTGCCCGGCACTTCGTGTCCGGGCGCCCACCCCCTACCGGGGGCAACACCAGCGGCCCGGCAAAGCCGGTTCCGCGGTGTTTCACCAACGGGCCTGGCTGCGCCGGCCGGTGAATAGTGGCGCTGTGGTTGTTCGGCGGCGGCGCGCAGCGCACGCCTGTTCGTGGGCAGTCGCGGAACCGGCTTCGCCGGGCCGCTGGCTGCGCCCCCGGTAGGGGGTGGGCGGGCTACACGAAGTGAGCCCAACCTGGGGGCGAGCTCAATCCTGCCAGGCGACTTCGCTCGCCACGCGCGGCTTGCCGATCGGCGCCGTGGCCTTGCCGATCTGGATCGCCGCCATGTCGGCCTCGCTCGGGTACTGGTTCATGAGCCAGTAGTCGAACACGCGGCGCGCGATCGGCGCCGCGGCGCCCGCGCCCCAGCCGGCGTTCTCGACGATCAGCGCCACCGCGATCTTCGGGTCGTTGACCGGCGCGAAGGCCATGAACAGGGCGTGGTCGCGCTGGTGCTCCTCGAGCGCCTTGGCGTTGTACTTGGTGTTCTGCGCCTGCGTCACGGCCTGCGCGGTGCCTGTCTTGCCCGCCGCCTGGTAGCCGGCGCCCGCGAACACGCCGCGCGCCGTGCCGGCGGTGACCACCGCGGTCAAGCCCTCGCGGATCACGGCGATGTCGGCCGGCTTGTAGCCGAGGTTCTCGGCCGGCGGCTGCACCACCGGCTTGACCTCTCCGGTGACCGTGTCGCGGATCGCCAGCACCAGGTGCGGCCGATGCTTGATGCCGCCATCGGCCACGATCGAGGTCGCCTGCGCCAGCTGCAGCATCGTGAAGGTGTTGTAGCCCTGGCCGATGCCCAGCGAGATGGTCTCGCCGGCATACCACTTCTTCTGCTCGGGCCGGCGGTAGGCGTGGCGCTTCCACTCGGTGCTGGGCAGCACGCCGCGGACCTCGCCGCCGATGTCGATGCCGGTGATCTGGCCGAAGCCCAGCGGCTTCATCGCGTCGTGAATCAGGTCCACGCCCATCTCGTTGGCCAGCGAGTAGTAATAGATGTTGCTCGACAGCTGGATCGAGCGGCGCATGTCGACGTTGCCGATGTTGCCTTCGGGGCTGCCGAAGCGGTGGCCGCCGAAGTTGAAGTAGCCGGGATCGTTGACCAGCACGCTGGGGCCGCGCTTGCCGGTCTGCAGCGCAGCCAGCGCCATGAAGGGCTTGTAGGTCGAACCCGGCGGATAGGTGCCGCGCAATGCACGGTTGAGCAGCGGCTTGTCGAGCGACTCGCTGAGCTCCTTCCAGCTCTCGGTGTCGATGCCCTCGACGAACAGGTTCGGATCGAAGGTGGGCTTGCTCACGAAGGCCAGGATCTCGCCGGTCTTGGGGTCGAAGGCGACCAGGGCGCCGCGGCGCTCGCCGTACATGTCCTCGACCAGCTTCTGCAGCTTGATGTCGAGCGACAGCATGACCGTGTTGCCGGGCGTCGCCGGATGGGCGGCGAGCCGCCGCACGGCGCGGCCGCCGGCCGAGGTCTCCATCTGCTCGACGCCGGTCTGGCCGTGCAGCGTCTTCTCGTAGCTCTGCTCGACGCCGAGCTTGCCGATGTACTCGGTGCCCTTGTAGTTGGCCAGGTCCTCGTCTTCCCAGTCTTCCATCGCCGTCTTCTCGGCCTGGTTGATGCGGCCGATGTAGCCCAGCACGTGGCTGGCCAGCTCGCCGTGGGGATAGTTGCGGAACAGCCGGGCCTTGATCTCCACGCCCGGAAAGCGGTAGCGCTGGGCCGCGAAGCGAGCCACTTCCTCGTCGCTCAGGCGGGTGCGGATCGGCACCGAGTCGAAGCTGCGCGAGTCTTCCCGCAGCCGCTTGAAGCGGCGGCGGTCGCGCGGCGAGATCTCGAGCACCTCGGTCAGGTCATCGATGGTGTCCTCGAGATTGCCGGCCTTGGAGGGCGTGATCTCGAGCGTGTAGGCGGAGTAGTTGGAGGCCAGGACGATCCCGCTGCGGTCGAGGATCAGGCCGCGGTTCGGCACCACCGGCACGATCGCCGTGCGGTTGCTCTCGGCCTGCTCGGCCAGGTCTTCGTGCCGGACCACCTGCAGGTAGGCCAGCCGCGTGCACAGCAGCCCGAAGGCCACGAGCACGACCCCGCCGATCACGATCACTCGCCGCCTGAAACGGGAGAGGTCGGCGGCAACGTTGCGGATTTCGGTCATGCAGCAGCGGGCGCCATCTTAGAGCGGCCGGTTGGCATCGGGTTCCGGGGTTCGGCGCTGCGGCGCCAGCAACACCAGGCTGACCAGCGGCCACAGGGCGGCCTCCAGTGCCGGTGCCAGCAGCAGCGTCCAGCCCGGGAAGACGCCGCCGCCGATCATGCGGATCGCGAGCTCGATCAGGTGCGACAGCGCGAACAGCGGCAGCACCTGCAGCGCCTGCGAGAAGAGCGGGAACCACAGCAGGCGCCGGTGCACCATGGTCGCCAGGAAACCGAGCGTGGTGTAGGACAGGGCATGCTGCCCGAGCATCGCGGCCTGGTGCACGTCCATCAGCAGGCCGAAGACGAAGGCCGCACCGATGCCGATGCGCGCCGGCTGGTGCACGCTCCAGAACACGATCACCAGCGCCAGCAGGTCGGGCGTCCAGGCGGCGCGGCCGAGCGGCACCATGTTGAACAGCAGGGCCATGATCAGGCTGGCCCACATGAACAGAGGACTGACGGGCAGCAGAAGCTGCTGCTGGCCGGGACGCATGATCATCGCGGGGCCGCTTCCTTCTTGTCGGTCTTCTTGGCCGCTTTCGCATCCGCCTTGGCGTCGGCCTTGGCATCCGCCTTGTCGGCCTTCTTCTTCGCGGCGACGGCCGAGGGGGAGTTGGGCGGGGTCGGCTTCGGCACCGCCTGGGCACCGGTGGGCGCGAGCACGAGCACATAGCGCGCCGCGCTCACACGGGCCACGGGCAGGCAATGGATGCGCGCGAAGGCGGAGTCGGCACGGCGCTCGATGCGGTCGATCTTCGCCACCGGCAGACCCGGCGGATAGACCCCGTCGACACCGCTGGTGGTCAGCACGTCGCCTTCCTGCACATCCGAATTCGCCTGCATGAAACGCAGCTCGAGCCCGCCGCCGTGCGCGCTGGCGTCGCCGAAGGCCACGCTGCGCGCGCCGGTGCGCACGTTCTGCACCGGGATCGCCAGGTCACGGTCGATCACCAGCGTGATCTCGCTAGAGAAGGGCTGCACCTGCGTCACCTGGCCGAGCACGCCGAGCTCGTCGATCGCCGGCGAGCCGGGCACGATGCCGTTGGTGAGGCCCTGGTCGATCACCAGCTTGCGGGTGTACGGATCGGCCGCGTCGTAGAGCACCTCGGCCACCCGGCCCGGGGTCTGGGTGGTCTGGCGCAGTTCGAGCATGGAGCGCAGGCGCGCGTTCTCCTGCGCGAGGGTGTCGGCCTGGCTGGCGCGCTCGGACTGCAGCGCGAGCGCCTTGCGGGCGTCCGCCTCGTTGCCTTGCGCGGTCTGCAGGTCCTCCAGGTAGCGCCCCCCGCCGGCCACCAGCTGCACCGGCTTGAGCGCCAGCCACTGCACCGGATAGAGCACCGTGCCGATCGCCAGCCGGATCGGCTGCACAAGGTGGAAGCGCGCGTCGGCCACCATCAGGAACAGCGCCAGCGCGCTGAAGAAGATCAGCTTGCTCAGCGCCGACGGCCCCTGGTTGAAGAGGGGCGGTGCGGTTCGATCGAGGGTGCCAAGCGGCATGACGCTTTATGCCACGACAGCAGCGCTATTTAAATGGTTCGGGAGGTGCCGCGGAACCGGCTCCGCCGGGCCGCAGGCGCCGCCCCCGGCAGGGGGTGGGAGCGCGACACGAAGTGCGCGCGACCTGGGGGCGAGCTATTCACTGGTGAAGATGCTTCCCAGGCGGTCCATGCGCTCGAGTGCGATGCCGCAACCGCGCACCACGCACGTCAGCGGGTCTTCGGCCACCAGCACCGGCAGTCCGGTCTCTTCGGCCAGCAGGCGGTCGAGGTCGCGCAGCAGCGCGCCGCCGCCGGTCAGCATCATGCCGCGCTCGGCGATGTCGGCGCCGAGTTCGGGCGGGGTCTGTTCGAGCGCGTTCTTGACCGCCGAGACGATGTTGTTGAGCGGATCGGTCAGGGCTTCCAGCACTTCGTTGCTGCTGATCGTGAAGCTGCGCGGCACGCCTTCGCTGAGGTTGCGGCCCTTGACTTCCATCTCCTTGACTTCGGAGCCCGGAAAGGCCGAGCCGATGTTCTTCTTGATGACTTCGGCCGTCGGCTCGCCGATCAGCATGCCGTAGTTGCGGCGGATGTAGTTGATGATGGCCTCGTCGAAGCGGTCGCCGCCGACGCGCACGCTGCCCTTGTAGACCATGCCGCCGAGCGAGATCACGCCGACTTCGGTGGTGCCGCCGCCGATGTCGACCACCATCGAGCCGCTGGCCTCGGACACCGGCAGGCCGGCGCCGATCGCGGCGGCCATGGGTTCCTCGATCAGGTAGACCGAGGTGGCGCCGGCCGCTTCGGCCGCGTCCTTGATCGCGCGGCGCTCGACCTGGGTCGAGCCGCAGGGCACGCAGATGATGATCCGCGGGCTCGGCGTGAGCAGCGAGCGCGGGTGCACCATCTTGATGAACTGCTTGATCATCTGCTCGGTGATCACGAAGTCGGCGATCACGCCGTCCTTCATCGGGCGGATGGCCTCGATGTTGCCGGGCACCTTGCCGAGCATCGCCTTGGCTTCGCGGCCCACGGCCTGGATCACCTTCTTGCCGTGCGGGCCGCCTTCGTGGCGGATCGCGACGACCGAGGGCTCGTCCAGGACGATGCCCTTGTTGCGAGCGAAGATCAGGGTGTTGGCGGTGCCGAGGTCGATCGCCAGGTCGGTCGAGAAGTACCGACGAAAAGCTCCAAACATGGTGGAATCCTCTGGGGCACGGCATGCGCGTCGGCAGCCATCGCCCTCTTTTTTGGGTCGTGTGACGGGTGGTTTGAAACGTTTTTGCGGCAAATGCCGGCGCGTTCGCGGGGGTTGCGGCAAAGGCGGGATAATACCCGAATCCCCTGACTCTCCCGCGGTTTCACGCACCTTTGCGGGGGGTGAACACGCCCGATTTTTGCGTCAGAACGCTCTTTTTTTCGATGTCCCTCACTTCCAACGATATCGCGCGCATCGCCTCGCTCGCGCGGCTCCAGCTGGCCCCCGACGAAAGCGAGCGCATGCTCGGCCAGATCAACGGCTTCTTCGACCTGGTCGAGCGCATGCGCGCGGTCGACACCGCCGGCGTCGAGCCGCTGGCCCATCCGGTCGCCGCCATCGAGGACATCACGCTTCGGCTGGCCGATGACGTGGTGAGCGAGCCCAACAACCGCGAGGCCAACCAGCGCAGTGCGCCGGCGGTCGAGAACGGCCTGTTCCTGGTCCCGAAGGTGATTGAATGAGCGGCGAACTTCACCAGATGGGCGTGGCCGGGCTGGCCGCGGCCCTGCGCGAGCGCAAGGTGTCGGCGGTCGAGGCCGCCCAGCATCATTTTTTCCGGATCCGGGCCCACCAGGACCTCGGCGCCTTCGTGGCGCTCGACGAAGACCTCACGCTGGCCCAGGCCCGCGCCGCCGATGCCCGCATCGCCGCCGGCTCCGGCGCGGTGCTGGAGGGCGTGCCGATAGCCCACAAGGACATCTTCGTCACCGCCGACCTGCCGACCACCGCCGGCTCGCGCATCCTGGCGGGCTACCGCTCGCCCTTCGACGCCACCGTGGTGCGCAAGCTGGCCGAGGCCGGCGCCGTGACATTGGGCAAGCTGAGCTGCGACGAGTTCGCGATGGGCTCGGCCAACGAGAACGTCGCCGTGCCCGCGATCGGCTTCGACCACGCGGTGCCGGTGCGCAACCCGTGGGACACCGACCGCATCCCCGGCGGCTCCTCGGGCGGCAGCGCCGTGGCCGTGGCCGCCGGCCTGGCGCCGGCCGCCACCGGCACCGACACCGGCGGCTCGATCCGCCAGCCGGCCTCCTTCTGCGGCGTCACCGGCATCAAGCCGACCTACGGCCGCGCCTCGCGCTACGGCATGGTCGCCTTCGCCTCCAGCCTCGACCAGGCCGGCCCGATGGCCCGCTCGGCCGAGGACTGCGCCCTGCTGCTGTCGGCGATGTGCGGGCCCGACCCCGACCGCGACTCGACCTCGCTGGCCCGCCCGGCCGAGGACTTCTCGCGCTCGCTCAAGGATTCTCTGGAGGGCTTGCGCATCGGTGTGCCGAAGGAATTCTTCGGCGAAGGCGTGGCGCCCGGCGTGCGCGCCGCGGTCGACGCCGCGCTGGCCGAGTACGAGAAGCTCGGCGCGCGCCGCGTCGAGATCACGCTGCCGCGCACCGAGCTGTCGATTCCCGTCTACTACATCATCGCGGCGGCCGAGGCCTCGAGCAACCTGAGCCGCTTCGACGGCGTCAAGTTCGGTCACCGCGCCAAGAACTACCGCGACCTGGCCGACATGTACGCCCAGACCCGCGAGGAAGGCTTCGGCGACGAGGTCAAGCGCCGCATCATGATCGGCACCTACGTGCTCTCGCACGGCTACTACGACGCCTACTACCTGCAGGCGCAGAAGGTGCGCCGCATGATCGCGGACGACTTCCAGCAGGCCTTCGCCCAGTGCGACGTGATCGCCGGCCCGGCCGCGCCCAGCGTGGCCTGGAAGCTCGGTGAACACGGCGGCGACCCGGTGGCCGACTACCTCGCCGACATCTTCACGCTGCCAGCCTCGCTCGCCGGCCTGCCCGGCATGAGCGTGCCGGCGGGCTTCGACGGCGGCCTGCCGGTCGGCGTGCAGCTGATCGGCAACTACTTCGCCGAGGCGAAGCTGCTCAACGCGGCGCACCGCTTCCAGCAGGCCACCGACTGGCACCAGCGCAAGCCCGAAGGCTTTTGACATGACGACGCAGCAAGACATCACCGAACAATTGCAGGCCGGCCGGCCCACCGGCCCGCTGGTCCGCGGCTATGAAGTCATCATCGGCTTCGAGACCCATGCCCAGCTCTCGACCGCCTCGAAGATCTTCAGCCGCGCCTCGACCGCCTTCGGCGCCGAGCCCAACACGCAGGCCTGCGCGGTCGACCTGGCGCTGCCCGGCACGCTGCCGGTCATGAACAAGGGCGCGGTCGAGCGCGCCATCAAGCTGGGCCTGGCGCTGGGCTCGACGATCGCGCCGCGCAGCGTGTTCGCGCGCAAGAACTACTTCTATCCCGACCTGCCCAAGGGCTACCAGATCAGCCAGTTCGAGATCCCGGTCGTGCAGGGCGGCTCGGTCAGCTTCTTCCTCGGCGACGAGCCCAAGACCGTGCGCCTGGTGCGCGCCCACCTCGAGGAGGACGCCGGCAAGTCGCTGCACGAGGACTTCATCGGCCAGTCGGGCATCGACCTGAACCGCGCCGGCACGCCGCTGCTCGAGATCGTGACCGAGCCCGACATGCGCTCCACCGCCGAGGCCGTGGCCTATGCGCGCGAGCTGCACAAGATCGTCACCTGGATCGGCATCTGCGACGGCAACATGCAGGAAGGCAGCTTCCGCTGCGATGCCAACGTCTCGGTGCGCAAGCCCGGCGACAAGCTCGGCACGCGGCGCGAGATCAAGAACCTCAACAGCTTCAAGTTCATGCAGCAGGCGATCGACTACGAGATCCGCTGGCAGATCGAGGAGATCGAGGACGGCCGCCAGGTCCAGCAGGCCACCGTGCTGTTCGACCCCGACACGGGCGAGACCCGCGCGATGCGCACCAAGGAAGACGCGGCCGACTACCGCTACTTCCCCGACCCCGACCTGCCGCCGCTGGCGATCGCGGCCGAATGGATCGAGCGCGTGCGCGCCGAAATGCCCGAGCTGCCGCGCGCGATGGCCGAGCGCTACGTGCGCGATCACGGCCTGTCGGACTACGACGCCGCGCAGCTCACGCAGAGCCCGGCCCTGGCGAACTACTTCCAGGGCGCAGTGGCCGCCGGCGCCAATGCCAAGCTGGCGAGCAACTGGATCACGGGCGAGATCGCACGGCGCCTGAACCAGCAGGACATCGCGATCAGCGAAGCCCCGGTGACGGCAGCGCAACTCGCGAAGCTGGTCGAACGCATCGGCGACGGCACGATCTCGAACAATGCGGCGCGCCAGGTCTTCGACGCCCTCTGGACCGGCGAAGGCCAGGACGTCGACACGCTGATCGAGGCCAAGGGTCTGAAGCAGATGAGCGACAGCGGCGCGCTCGAGAAGATCATCGACGGCGTTCTGGCCACCAACCAGAAGAACATCGACGAGTACCGCGCCGGCAAGGAGAAGGCTTTCAACGCGCTGGTCGGCCAGGTCATGAAGGCCAGCCAGGGCAAGGCCAACCCGGCGCAGGTCAATGCGCTGCTGAAAGCCAAGCTGGGGTAGGTAGCTCGCCCCCAGGTTGCCCGCACTTCGTGTCGGGCGCCCACCCCCTACCGGGGGCAACACCAGCGGCCCGGCGAAGCCGGTTCCGCGGTGTTTCACCAATGGGCCTGGCTGCGCCGGCCGGATCGGGGCGTGCCGCGCTGGCATTGCTTCAGGTGCGCGCGGCGGCCTTGGGCTGGCGCTGCTGCAGCGCCCGTGTTGCCGATATCGGCAGCCGTTGCGACCACTCGCTCGATGGCTTCTCGACCAGCCTGAAAAGCAGGTAGGCCGCCGCAGTGCACACCGCAACGCCGATCGGCACCCACACGGCGTGCAGCGACTCCGGCGTGCGGGGGAGCACCAGGTTGAGCAGTTTCACCCCGAGCGGGAAATGGATGAGATACAGGGAATAGGAAATGGAGCCCAGGAAAAGCGCCACCCTCAGCCGCATCGCCGGCAGGTAGCGGATCGCCAGGTAGCACGAGAGGCCTGCCGCCAGTTCGGGGTAGGAGGACTTCGGTATGGCGGCGGCGGCGGCCAGCAGGACCAGCCCTGCGGCCTCGGCCGTGGGGATCCGAAGGATGGCGACGTAGCAGGCCACGAATCCCATCAGGAAATAGGGAAGATGGCGGACGACGTCCAGATGGTCGGCCCCGAACGCGGCGACCGCGGCACAGACACAGAACGAGAGGATGCGGACCAGGCGGCGCCGCGAGAACAGGAGCGGAAAGAAAATGGAGATGAAAAGGTAATATTTCATCTCCACGATGAGCGTCCATATCACCGGATTCTCGCCCGGGACGTCCAGGTACAGGAAATACTGCGACAGCTGCAGCACCGAGATCTTCGGCGCCTCGCCCTTGACCATCGCGGCCCCCAGCGAGAGCGTGAACGTGAACAGCAGCGCGACGGCGTACGTGGGCTGCAGGCGCAACAGCCGCTTGAGCCAGAACCGGCCGATGTCCGTGATCCGGTACTCACCCTTCAGAAGGCTGTAGGGAATGATGTAGCCCGAGATGACGAAGAACACCTGGACGCCGACCGCCCCGTGCTTCGCGAGATCGGCCGCTGCCCCCGACAGTGCTGGAGCGAAGTGGCAAATGCACACCATCAACGCCGCGAGGCCGCGCAGATAGTCCAGCGTGAAGATCCGGTTGCCCATGCGACTGTTTCCTTGGATGCAGTCAGGGCGCGCCGTTCGCTACCGCGCTGAAGCGGCAGCCGCGTTCGACGCCCAGAGCGGCTTGAGACGCGCCTGTTCCTCGTCGAAGCGCGCATTCAGGCGCTTCTTTTCCTCTTCCTGCTCGCCGATGAAGCGGTTCTGCACCGCGACGCTCCTGGCGTTGTCTTCCATCTTGCGACGCACCGCTTCGGGGGCCTTGCTCGGGTCCTTCTTGTAGAACTCGAGCTCGTCGTCGACCTTCTTGCGGTCCTCGGCCAGTTCGCCCAGGCGCTTCCTGGCGGCCTGGATGACGACGTCGATCTGTACCAGGGCCTCGGCGCGCTCGCGGTCGTGGGTTGCCGGGTTGGGGTAGCGCACCAGCAGCGCTCGCTCGCGCCGCCGCTCTTCCAGCAGCCGGGCCGCCTGCAGTTGCGTCAGGCGTTCCCGCTCCTCGCGCTCGGCCTGCTCGCGCGCCGTGTAGGTCGGCTCGACCTTGCGGCGCATGGTGCCGCTCGGGTTGAGTTCGCGCTGTTCGCGGTCGATGCAGTCGGGGATCGGGCGGTCGGCCGTGAGGGTGCGCCCGCGCGCGTCGGTGCAACTGTAGATGCCGGCGGAGGCGGATGGCGTGCGCGCGGGCTGCTGTGCCTGCACCGCGCCGGCCGCAGCCAGCGAGAACGCCAGAAATGCCTTCAGTGCTTGCTTGCTCGCCAACATCAATCCTTCAGATGGGTTGAATCAGCCCGCGCCGTAACGTGCCCGGTACGCCAGCACGTGCTGGCGGTGGGTGCCCAGCTCGTCATCCGCGCGGCCCGAGAGATACTGTAACAAGTCGTCCAGCGATGCAATGGAAATTACTACAAGTCCGAGCTGATTGCGTACATATTGCACGGCGCTGTGGTCCACGTCGACCCCGTTCTCGGTCGCCTTTTCCTGCCGGTCCAGTGCGATCGCGACCGCGTGCGGCGTGGCGCCGGCAGCGCGGATGGCGGCGATCGATTCGCGCACCGCGGTGCCGGCCGACATCACGTCGTCGACGATCAGCACCCGGCCCTTGAGCGGGGCGCCGACCAGCGTGCCGCCTTCGCCATGGTCCTTGGCTTCCTTGCGGTTGTAGGCGAAGGGCACGTTGCGGCCGCGCCGCGCGAGCTCGGCCGCCACCGTGGCGCCGAGCGGAATGCCCTTGTACGCCGGGCCGAAGATCATGTCGAACTCCACCCCGCTGGCGATCAACCGGTCTGCATAGAATTCGGCCAGCCGCGCGAGCTTGGCGCCATCGTCGAACAGGCCCGCGTTGAAGAAATACGGGCTGAGGCGGCCGGCCTTGGTCTTGAACTCGCCGAAGCGCAGCACCCCCGACTCCAGCGCAAACTGCACGAACGCCTGTGCCAGTGCGCCGTCCTTTTCCATCTTTTCAGCCATAGGGAATGTCCTCGTGTTCAAACTGACCAGCCTCAACCTCAACGGCCTGCGATCGGCTGCCACCAAGGGCGTCGCCGACTGGGTGGCCGAACTGGCGCCGGATTGTATTTGCATGCAGGAAATCCGCGTCCAGGCCAGCGACATCGAGGGGCGCTTCGAAGAGATGGCGGGCCTGAAGGGCCACTTCCATTTCGCCGAGAAGAAAGGTTACGCCGGCACTGCGATCTACACCAGGCATGCGCCCAGCGAGGTGGTGGTGGGCTGGGGCGATGCCGAATTCGATGCCGAGGGCCGCTACCTCGAGCTGCGCTTCGACACGCCTAACGCCAAGCTCTCGATCATCAGCTGCTACTTCCCCAGCGGCTCGTCGGGCGAAGAGCGGCAGGCGGCGAAGTTCCGCTTTCTCAAGGGCTTCTTTCCGCACCTGCGCGCACTGAAGCGCGAACGCGAGTTCATCCTGTGCGGCGACATCAACATCGCGCACCAGGAGATCGACCTCAAGAACTGGCGCGGCAACCAGAAGAACAGCGGCTTCCTGCCCGAGGAGCGCGCCTGGATGACGAAGCTGCTCGACGCCGGCGCCGAGGGCGCGGGACTGGTCGACGTCTACCGGATGCTCAAGCCCGAGACCACCGGCGACGCCTACACCTGGTGGAGCAACCGCGGCCAGGCCTATGCGAACAACGTGGGGTGGCGGCTGGACTACCACCTGGCGACGCCGAAGCTCGGCGCCCTGGCGCGACATGAGGCGATCTTCAAGACCATCAAGTTCAGCGACCACGCGCCGATCACGGTGGACTACGACTTTTCCCTGTGAACGCCGGCGCAGCCATCTGGCGCGCCTGCCCGCCTCGATCGCCGGTGCGTCGCGCGCGACCAGCCCGATGATCCAATCCGGCCTCTCGCGCCGGAAAACAGTCGACCCGCAGAACCTACAGCCAGCCCCGTTGCACCGTGAGAAAGGCCCGGGCGTGTGGGCACCGGCCTGAAGCTGCCATGCGCCCACTGCGGACGAGCGATTTTCACACGATCGTTACAAGAAGTGACGGATGCCGTCGGAAGTCGTTTCGAGCGACGACCGCGACGTGGTGGCCCGCGACATCGAGGACCGGGGCTTTCCGCGCGGCGAGCTGGTGCTGGCCAGCCTGCGCGGACGCCAGTTGCCGGTCATCGCCTATGCGTTCGCGGAATTCTTGCGCAAGCGGCTGACGGAAACGGCGGGCACGGCCTCGGCGGCCTGAGCCCGCCCCGCGTGCCGCGCCATGTGCATCTCGTGCAGCGTGATCTTGCGCACCTCGGCCTGGCTGGTCTCGATGTGCGCGCGCAGCAGCATGGCGGCCTGGTCGCCGCGGTTGGCGCGGATCGCCTTCAGGATCTTGGCGTGCTCGTCGTAGGTCGCGTCGATGCGCGGCTGCTTGGTGAAGTCGAGCCGGCGGATGATCCGGATGCGGTCGGTGACGTCGCGGTGCACGCGCGCCATCTCGGCATTGCCGGCGGCCGCGACCAGGGAGCAATGGAAGGCCTCGTCCCACTGCGCCACCTGCACCGAGTCGGCGCTGCGCTGGGCGGCGGGCACCAGCCAGATGCCGGCCAGCGTGTCGAGCAGGCTGCGGTCGACGCGATGGTCGCTCTCGCAGAGCCGGTGCACGGCCGTGGTCTCGAGCACCATGCGCAGGTCGTAGAGCTGCTCGAACTGTTCGAAGTCGAAGGGCAGCACGCGCCAGCCGCTGCGGAACAGGACTTCGACGTAGCCTTCCTGCTGCAGCCTGAAAAGCGCCTGGCGCACCGGCGTGCGCGAGACGCCGAGGCGCTCGCTGATCTCGTTCTCGGTGAAGCGGTCGCCCGGGACCAGGCTGAACTCGGCGACGTCGCGCTTGAGCTGCGCATAGACCTCGTCGGCCCGGGTGCGGAACACGGGTGCCGATGCAGCGGACTGGGAAGGCGTTCGGACGGTCGTCACACCGGCCATGTTAGTGCGTGCCCAGCGCGGCCAGCAAGGCGGCGCTCGGCGCGGTCCAGCCGACGATCGCGCCCTGGGCGCGGATCATCTCGATGGCGGCCGCCTTGAAGGCGGGGAAGTAGCTCTCGGTGCAGTCCTCGAGCAGCAGGCAGTCGAAGCCGCGGTCGTTGGCCTCGCGCATGCTGGTCTGCACGCAGACCTCGGTGGTGACGCCGCCGAACAGCAGGTGGGTGATGCCGCGCCGCTTCAGCGTCTCGTGCAGGGCGGTGGCGTAGAAGGCGCCCTTGCCGGGCTTGTCGACCACGATCTCGCCTTCGATGGGTGCCAGCGCATCGATGATCTGGTTGCCCGGTTCGCCCATCACGAGGATGCGGCCCATGGGGCCGACGTCGCCGATGCGCAAGGCGGGATTGCCGCGGTTGCGCTTGGCCGGTGGGCAGTCGGAGAGGTCGGGCTTGTGGGCCTCTCTGGTATGGACGACGAGGCCGCCTGCCGTTCGCCAGGCTTCGAGGGCCTTCTTTGTGGCAGGGACGATGGCCTCGAGCAGGGAGACGTCGTTGCCCAGGCTTTCTCCGAAGCCGCCGGGCTCGATGAAGTCCCGTTGCATGTCGATGAGGACGAGGGCGGTTTGGGCGATGTCGAATTCGTAGATGAAGGGCTGGGCTTCTATCTTCATGACTTGGCTTTCGAAGGTTCTTGGTTGCATGCAGAGGGGTGGCGGCGGCGGGCGGTATGCCCTGGACCGGCCGACGTCACCGGCCGCTTCGCGGCTGCCCTGCGCTGCTCGCGACAGGCGGGGTCCGCGCAAACTCGCTCCACTGCGTTGCGCTCAAACACGCGCGGCCCTTTATCCGCCTGCCGCTGCGCTGCTCGGCGGTGCCTCAACGGCCGGCCCAGGGCATACCGCCCGCCACCGCGGACAGGTCGGGGTTGCATCGGCGTTGGAGACGTCGGGATTGCTCGCACACCCCAAAGCCCGGCATGCGGTGCGGGACGGGCGATCCCCTCTGCGCCGCTGAGCAGCGCAGCCTTTCGCGGATCAGGGCTCGCGACTGTCTGAGCCGAAGGCGAGTTTGAGCGAGACCCCGCGAAAGGCGAGCAGCGCAAGGC
>NZ_JBFUFO010000056.1:0-37862 GCF_056403395.1 Variovorax sp. P2_H12
GATAGGCAGCCTCGAGTTCAACCAGCGCCTGTCCGTGGCACGGGCAAACTCCGTGCGCGACTACCTGGTCAGCCAGGGCGTGCCGGCCAACGTGATCCAGACCGAAGGCCGCGGCCCGGCGGACCTGAAGGTCACCGAGGCCGATTGCAGGGCCCAGGGCAAGGCCAGGAACCGTACCGAGCTCATCGCCTGCTTCGAACCGAACCGCCGCGTGGAAATCCGCGCCGCGGGCGAGCAGGGGGGCTAGGTTGGCCGGGCGAAACCGGGTCGCTTGATCCGCCTCCCGGGTTTCGCGCAGACCCGTCAGCTTGAGTCAGGCCGGCATGGCCTGCTGCTCAAGCTGACGTTGGAGTTGGCCTCGACAGGCCGCAACAGGATGCGCCGGAGCCGCCCAGGTCACAATCGGTGGCATGTCGACCATCACTCTGTACGTTCGGGCGGGATCGGCTGGATCACTGAAGTGTTCCAGAGTCCGATTGCTCTAGGCTGCGCATGCGAATCCACGAACTCAAACGGCGACTGCGGGACGCCGGCGCGGGCCCCCTCCACGAACACCGCATCCTGCGGCTGTGGTCCCATGCGTTGCCCCGGGACAGCGGCAAGCGTCGACCGGAGAGTTTTTTTCCGTCGTCGCTGCTGGCTGCCTTGCCATCCATCGAAGCGGAGCTCGCGGGACTGGCACGCATCCACGCGGTGCATCCCGGGGCCGATGGCTCCGAGCGGCTGCTCGTCGCCCTGGCGGACGGTCAGACCGTCGAAAGTGTGCTGCTGCCTCGAGACGGTCTCTGCGTCTCGTCGCAGGTGGGGTGTGCCGTCGGATGCCAGTTCTGCATGACGGGGCGCGACGGATTGCTGCGCCAACTGGAAAGCGCCGAGATCATTGCGCAGGTCGCCCTCGCACGCGTGCGCCGGCCGGTGCGCAAGGTGGTGTTCATGGGCATGGGTGAGCCGGCCCACAACCTGGACAACGTGTTGGAAGCGATGGACCTGCTCGGCACGGCGGGCGACATCGGCCACAAGAACCTGGTGTTCTCCACCGTGGGCGATCCACGCGCGTTCGACAGACTGCACCAGGAACGCGTCAGACCTGCGCTGGCGCTCTCTTTGCACACGACCAAGGCGGAGCTGCGCAGAAAACTCCTTCCGCGTTCGCCGAACATGACGCCCGAAGAACTGGTCGCCGCATGCGAAGGCTATGCCCGGACGACCGGCTATCCGATTCAGTACCAGTGGACGCTGCTGGAAGGCGTCAACGACGGGGAAGAGGAGATTGAAGGCATCGTCCGCCTCCTTTCCGGCAAGTACGGCGTGCTGAACATGATCCCCTTCAACGCGGTGGATGGGGTGGCGTTCAGTCGCCCCTCGTGGGAGCGCTGCAAGCAGATGGCCCGCACGCTGCACCAGCGGGGCATATTGACGAAGCTGCGCTATTCAGCCGGCCAGGATGTCGACGGCGGGTGCGGTCAGTTGAGGGCGCGCGCAGCCGAAGTGCAGGTGCCGCTTCGAAGGGCCGAAGACTTGCGGCAGGCGGCATTCGACCAGAACCGCACTGCGCATCAAATCGCGAATCCGCCGTCGACCTCCACAACCTGGCCCGAGATGTAGTCGGCTTCCGGCATGCAGTGCCGGCGCGTGCCATTTCGTAGGCATTCGGCGATGTTGCTGCCAAGTTGCGTGAACTATGTCAAGTTCGCTGTGATAACTTGGCATCACCCTGAAAGATCCGCGTCGCGCCTCTCTTAAAGTCGAGGCGAAAGGCAACAGCGTTCGGAGCGCGCCGGGGAATCGGCCTCGCGCACGACCGGCGAAGTGCTTCATGACGTTCAAGAAACTCCGGATCACCGGGCCCGGGGCTGCTCCCTACCAGCTCGGCCAACCCATGTACGTGTACGACGCCAGCGTTCTCCTAGGAACGCTGGACCCCGTGCCGGTGGGCAATGCCGGCACCCAGATCCACATCGAGCATTTCACCCCGACCCGCGTCGTGCATGAAGAGCGGCGTCACCTCGGCCGGCTGGTGTTCCTCGAGATCTGCGCGTTCATCTCGGAGCACTTCCACCAGGTGCAGGCGATCAGCTTCGCGTTCAGCCGCGAGGTGAGCGTCCTGGGCGGTGGCGTTCAGCAGGCGGCCGCACGCGTCGAGACGATGGATCGCATCGGCGCCATGAATGTCCAGATCCGGCCCCTGGCGGATGCGCTGCCGGGGCAGTTCATCGTCTCCGGCGTGTGGGCCTACAGCGAATCCAGCATCGAAGCCCTGCGCGTCGTGCTCGAAGAGCAGCGCGCGCTCTATCGCGAGCGACCGATCTCCATCGGCGTGGCGGACAAGCCCGGCGTGCGCGCGGCGCTGCGCCGGCTGATCTCGGGGCGGCGCAAGGGCGGGTAGGGCGGTCCGGGATCGGCCCTGCTGCAGGCGAAGCGCGAACGCACCTCGGGGTCGCGCAGGGCGGTGTTGGCGCCGGCGATCGTCGCGACCACGCCATCGCCTCAGCGACAATTGCCGCATCGCACCGCCGAAAGTGCGAACCCCGCCATGCTTTCCGTTCCGAAGTCGCTGTCCCCATGATCGTCCGGCCACGCCCGTCCGGGTTTAAATTGTTTCTGTTGTGGCGTGGATCCATCCTGCCGCGCATCGCCATTCCGTTGCTGGTCAATGTGCTGGTCGCCGTGCTGGTGACTGCGGCACATGGAAGTCTGGGCAGCCTCAAGATCCCGATCGGAACCGCGCCTTTCGCCTTGCTCGGCCTGCCGTTGGCCATCTTTTTAGGATTTCGCAACTCCTCCGCCTACGACCGTTTTTGGGAAGCGCGCAAGCTCTGGGGCGAGGTGGTCCTGCGCGCCCGTGGCTTGGCGCGGCAATGCCAAAGCCTGATCGTCGGCGACGGGCCGGTGGATGCGGGCAACGGCGGCCTTGACGATCTGCGCGTGCGCATGACGCTGCGCAGCGCGGCGTTCGCGCATGCCCTGCGCCATCTGCTGCGCCACAGCGACGGGCGTGCGGACACGCGGCCCTTCCTGCGCGATGCCGAATGGCGGGACATGGCCAACTTTTCCAACAAGCCGCATTTCCTGCTGCTGCGCATGGGCGCCGACCTGCAGGAGGCCATACGAACCGGGCGAATCGATCCGGTTCTGGCCGTGAATGTGGACAACACACTGAGCGCGCTCGGCAGCGCGGCTGCGTCATGCGAGCGAATCCTGGGAACGCCCATCCCGTTCTCGTACACACTGCTGCTGCACCGGACGGCCTACCTGTATTGCTACCTGCTGCCGTTCGGCCTGGTGGACTCGGTCGGGTTCATGACGCCCTTTGTCGTGCTCATCATTGCCTACACGTTCTTCGGCCTGGATGCCCTGGGCGATGAAATCGAGGAACCCTTCGGTGCCGAGGCGAATGACCTGCCGCTCGATGCGATCTGTCGCGCCATCGAGATCGATCTGCGGGAGTCGGTGCGCGATACGGCACCCGAGCCGCTGCAGCCGATCAATTACGTCCTGCGTTAAGAGCCGAAGCCTCCCTGCCGAGGCCGCCGTATCAACGGCCAAGCCTCGGTCACAGACTACAGGGCAACGGCAGCCGCTGTGGCTTCGGGCGTCGTAGACGCCGGTTGATTCGCGACAGCCGCCTTGCGCGTCGCTTTTGGAGAGCCTGGTTTCGCCTTCTTGCGGGCGGGCCCCGCTGTCTTCGCTGCGACCTTCTTCACGGGCAGGGTCGTCTTCGATTCGGCTGACAGGCTCTTCGCTGCATTGGCTTTCTTCGCCGGCTTCGAAGCACCCGTCGCCTTGTTCGCGCCAGCCTTGGTGGCCGGCGTCCCCTTGACCCTGGTGGATTTCACCGTGGTCTTTGCGGCACGCGCAGGCGCCGCAACTGCTGCGCTGAGCGATGGTTTCGCGGCCATCGACACCTTCACTGGCTTGACCTTGGAGGATGCAGCCGACTTGACGCGCTTGGACCCGATCGTCTTCGCCGCAACTCTCTTCGCGGGCGACGCGACGACGGGTGCAACCGGTTCAGCTGCCACCGCCGGTGCCATGCCGACCATGAAACTGTTGAGGGCCCGACCGGCAGCGATGGCGTTGCGCAGCCAGGCTGGCCGCGGCCCACGCCCGCCCCACTGATTGCCATTTCCATCGCTGAACTTCGCACCCTTGGACACCGTGCCACCCTTGCGTTTGGTCGCGTTGGTCTTTTTCGAAGCCGAGCGCGGGACAGCGGAAGCGGAGGTCGAAGCGAATTTCAGATCGCTCGCCGCAAGGCTGAACTTCGAGATCAGGTCGTTGATCTTTGCGATTGCACCTTTGGCCTCAACGGCCAGCTGCTTTTGCGCGGAGGCCTGGAGAGCGACGATCTCGCGTGCCAGTTGTGCGTAGGTTTTAGTCATTTGATAGCTGAGAGTGGAAACGCTGGAGTCTAATTTGTTCCGGCTGACCCACTGGAAATTCAACGGATATACCTCCGCCGCCCTGGATTCATTCTTCCGATGACCCATCCCGGATCGCTCAAGAAGTGCCGTCTTCAGCCGCAGCGTCCCTGGCAACGCGAGCATCCAGCGAGCATCGAATCCACTGGCGCATCCGATCCCTTGGGCAGCGAAATTCTTCATGGGTGCTTTTGCAACTTCAAGCGCTGCAATCGCCGTCGGGAGAAGCACGCCGATGTCGGTGGGGCGACCCTTTTCCTGACCCGCTCCGCGAGCCGCACCGGCATGCGACCAGCACGGCCTACAGCGCCTCTCGGCGGAGGCTGTTTACCCAAAGTCGGGCATGACGCTGTTCACGACTCTCAAAGCGTTCCGTGAACCGACGGATTGCGGGCCGTTCAATCGCGGCGATTGTCATCCAGTCCGTCGTACCGAAAGGCTCCGATTCACTGCTCCGTTCGACAAGCGCAGGGCGCAGCGCCAAGATCTGTTCGACCGCAATACCCAGATCTGCATCCAGTATTCGCAATGCGATCTTTGCCGCCTTGGGGCTGAGCATTTGTACCTTGCGAAGGTGAGAGTCCAAATCCATGAGCGGCTCCTTCTTTGCGTAACCGGGCGTATCAATATACAGGTGCCGGCTCGAAATGTGAAATTTTCACATGTAACCTGGGCCCAGTGCTGCTCTCGAACCGCAAGGTCGGACCGTTCCCGGGAAGCCGATCGAGCGACTCAGCGCCGCCCTCTGGGCCGTCGGCCGGACGCGATCAACGTGTGGATAGGTCTCGGCCCTGCCGTGCCGCCTCGATCGCGGCGATGTCGATCTTCTTCATGGTCATCATCGCGTCGAACGCGCGCTTGGCCGCCGCGCGATCGGGGTCGGATATCGCCGCGATGAGGGCGCGCGGGGTGATCTGCCATGACAATCCCCACCGGTCCTTGCACCAGCCGCACTCGCTTTCCTGGCCGCCATTGCCGACGACCGCGTTCCACAAGCGGTCGGTTTCGGCCTGGTCGTCGGTCGCGATCTGAAACGAGAAGGATTCGTTGTGCTTGAAGTGCGGACCGCCGTTCAACCCGATGCAGGGGATGCCGGCGACCGTGAACTCGACCGTCAGGACATCACCCTGCTTGCCGTCGGGATAGTCGCCCGGTGCGCGGAAGACCGCGCCGACAGCGCTGTCGGGGAATGTTTCGGCATAGAAGTTCGCAGCGTCAACGGCGGCGCCCTCGTACCACAGACAGATCGTGTTCTTGCTGGTCATTTCGGGTCTCCTGATGAGTTGAGCATTCGGCATCCGCCATCGTCCGCACTGATCCAATTGTCCTGATCGCGGGACCTCGGTCTGTCGGATGGGATGCCGTTGTGCGCCACCGCCTGCCACATCGACATACCGATGCGCCAGCGCGCGTCGCCGTCGCGGCCGCCTCGCGCGTGGTCAGCCCTCCCGGCGGCGCCTGCGCAGCAGACCGAACGCCACCATCGACCAGCCCATCGCCCAGGCCGTGCCGAGGGCCCAGCCGCCGAGTACGTCGCTGGCCCAGTGGACGCCCAGCGCCACCCGGCTGAGGCCGACCAGCAGGGCGGCGACGGCGGCGATGGCGAGGATGTAGAGCCGCTCCGAAAGCCGGATCCGCGTGCTGGCCGAGATCACGCCGAGCGTCAGGAAGACCGCGGCCGACATGCTCGCGTGCCCACTCGGAAAACTCAGGCCGTAGGCCGCGTAGTCGGCCAGCGCGGCATCGGGGCGCAGGCGGCCGAAGGCCGGCTTCAGCAGGCTGACCAGCACGGCGCCGCTGAGCGAGGATGCCACCACCGTGAGCGCGTGGGTGCGCGCCGACACCAGCAGCAGGTAGCCGGCCGTGGCGAGCGTGAAGAAGGTCAGGACGGTGGTGCTCCCGAGCCCGCTCAGGTCGCGCATCACGTGCGCGAACAGGGGGTGGGCGTCCCTGAAGGCCTTGGTCTCGCGCAGCAGCGTCATGTCGATGGCGTGGGTATCGCCCTCGATCACCTCGCTGGCCACCAATACGAACGTCAGCAGCAACAGCAGGACGGCGAGACCGCTGGCCAGCGGCTTCCAGAGCGGCCAGAGGCTGTCGAGGCGGCCGGCCGAAAGGCGCTGCAGCCGGGTGCGGAGGGAAGAGCTGGACATCGGCGTGATCTTGACACGGTGCGTGTCCGGCATTCGGCCTACGTCGAATGTCGTCGGTGACGCCCTCTCTTCGGCGTATTGACGCCCTGCGAGGGCACGCAATACTCCTTGCCAGGCGACCCACGAAGGGAGTTTCCATTGACTGGAGCCCGGTTCCCGACCGTCCTGGCGCTGCTTTTCCTGTGCGGCGGCCTGCCCGGCCACGGCCTGGCCGGCGAGCTCAGGGGCAAGGTGGTGTTCGCGGGCGTCGCGCCGGCACAGGCCAAGGTGCCGGTCACGATCGACCAGTATTTGTGCGGCCACGAGAAGCCGGCCGACGACCTGCAGTTGTCGGCCAACAAGGAGATCCGCAACGCTGTGGTCTGGATCGAGACGCCGCCGCCCGGCGCGCCGCTGCCGTCCCGAACCGAGAAGGTCGAGCTCGACCAGAAGGGCTGCGCTTTCGTGCCGCGGGTCGTGATCGTTCAGGCGGGCGGGACGGTGGATTTCCTCAACAGCGACCGGCTGCTGCACAACATCCACGCCACGCCGCAGCGCAATGTCTCGTTCAACCGCACGCAACCGATGGGGCGGACCATTCCGGTCACCTTCGCCGCGCCCGAGATCGTGCGCATCAACTGCGACCTGCATGCCTGGATGACGGCCTGGGTGGTGGTGGCGGCGCATTCCTTCTACGCGGTCACGGGCGCCGATGGCCGCTTTGCCTTCGACAAGCTGCCGCCGGGCCAGTACAAGCTGCAGGTCTGGCACGAACGCCTCGGGACCGTGCCGGCGAGCGTGACGGTGAGCGACCAGCAAGTGGCGCAGGTCACGGTCGAGATGAAGGAGCGGTGAGGGAGCGTGGGGGCTCAAGGAACCACGCTGATCTTCTTCGAGGCCTCCCAGGCGGCGGAATGGGTCGGCTCGGCCACCGCGCGCAGCGACCCGCCTTCGTCGAGTGCCACCTTGAAGGTCACGGTCGGCGACGAATACACCGGGTGCAGGTAGGCGCGCGCGATCTCCACCGAGTCCTTGTAGAGCGCGATATAGCGCACGAAGTGCTCCTGCAGCGACGGGTGCAGCGATCCGGCGCCAACGCTGACCGTCACATCGAACCAGGCGCCGCGCTTCACGCTGTCGGGCGCGGTGATCTTCGGCGTGTGCTTGGGGTCGAAGGTGGTGTGGGGCTGGCGGAATTCGGGTGTGAACTGCTGCGCCTGCTCTTCTTCGGCCTGCGCCCGCGTCGCCCCGCCCAGGAGGCCCAGGAGGGCGAGGCCGGTGCACACGGCATTGCGGATGGTCTTCGTCATGCGCGCCTCCTTGGCCTTGAAGTCAGAGGTCCGGCAGGAACTGCTTGACCATCGCCAGCAGCTCGCTCGGACTGTAGGGCTTGGCGAGATAGCTCGAGGCGCCGGCCTGCATCGCCTTCTCGCGGTCGCCGCTCAGTGCGTACGAGGTGATCACGATGATCGGGATGTGGCGCGTCGGCGCTTGCGTGGTCAAGAGCTTCGTGGCGTCGAGCCCGGACATCTTCGGCAGCTGCACGTCCATCAGGATCAGGTCGGGCAGCTCCTGCTGCGCCAGTGCGACCCCGGTCTCGCCATCGCCCGCCTCGATGAGGCGGCAGGCCGATCGGCTCAGCAACTGCCGCACGATCTTGCGGTTGTACTCGTTGTCCTCGACGTAGAGGATCGTGCGTTCGCTCATCAGGCAACCTCCGTGCTCCGCACCACGCGCAAGGGCACGGAAAAGATGAACCTGGAACCCCGGCCCAGCTCGCTCTCGACCCAGATGCGGCCGCCCAGCCGCTCGACGAACTTCTTCGAGATGCTGAGCCCGAGCCCGGTGCCGCCGAACTCGCGCGTGATCGTGGTGTCGACCTGGCGGAACTCGGTGAAGATGTTGTCGAGCTCCTGCGCCGCGATGCCGATGCCGGTGTCGGCGACGCAGTAGATGAGCTGGTCGCCCGCCAGCTCGACCGCGATGTCGACGCTGCCCTGGCGCGTGAACTTCAGCGCGTTGCCCGCGAGGTTGGTCAGACACTGCGTGAGCCGGCCGCTGTCGCCATGGGCCACCGGCAGATCGTCCGGGACATGGGTGGTGAACTGCAGCCCCTTCTCGGCCGCGATCGAGCGCAGGGAGGTCCGCACCGTGTTGACCACGTCGCTGACCGAGTAGTCGTCGAGCGCCAGCTCCATGCGGCCGGCCTCGATCTTCGAGAGGTCGAGCACGTCGTTGATCAGCCGCAGCAGATTGCGCCCGTTGACCTGGATGTCGGTCAGCGGCTCTTTCAGCTCCGGCGGCACCTCGCCGTAGATGCCGTCGATCATCATCTCGCTGAAGCCGAGGATCGCGTTCATCGGGGTGCGCAACTCGTGGCTCATGTTGGCCAGGAACTCCGACTTGGCCTGGCTCGCGCGCGACAGCTGCTCGTTGAGGTCCACGAGCTTGGCGGCAGCCTGGCGCTGCGAATCGGCGAGACGATGCAGTTGCTGGCTCATGTGGTTCATCCGGTCGGCGAGCGTTCCGAATTCGTCACGGTTCGGGACCGAGATTTTGCGCCCGAAGTTGCCCGCTGCGACATCGTCGAGGAAACCATGGGCCTCGCGCACCGGCAGGATGAACGACCAGGAAATCACGAAGCCGCACAGCCATGCCAGCACCGCGGCGCTGACCGCGAACACGCAGGTCAGGATCAGCGAGCGGCGGTTCGCGGCGTCGACGCTGTCGCGCAGCCGGGCCATGCGCGCCTGCTCGGCATCGACCAGCTGGCCCATGCGCAGCGCGATCTGTTCGTCGAGGCGCTCCTCGCGCTGGAGCAGCTCGCCCGTGATGTCGGCGAGCTTGCCGTCGCGGATCGCATTGGCGATGTCGGCCACCACGCCCATCGCGTCGTCCTGCGATTCCCGGATCTGGTCGATCAACCCCTTCTGGCCGGCGGTCGTGGCGGTGTCCAGCTTGGCCAGCGTCTCGTTGAAACGGTTGTTCTCGCGCAGGATGCGCTCGATCGCGGCCTCGTCCCTGGACAGCAGCGCCAGCGCCGTGAAATGCATCTGCCGGGCCAGCGCGTACTGGCTCTGCTGCGACCAGCTGACCCGCTCGTGCGCCTGGTCGAGCAGGCGGCTCTGCGCGGTGGTGTTCAGGAGCAGCAGCAGGCTGGCGACCGCCATCGCAATGAACAGCAGCGTGATGATCAGGAAGGCGACCAGCAGCTTGGTGTGGACCGAAGCCCGGACGTGCGCGACCCGGAGCACCAGCCAGGCCAGGGGTGACCGCTTGAGCACCAGCGTAACAAGCTGTTCGAGTTTGATGGCCAGGCCTCCATCCAGGACCTGAGGACGCGCCTGCAGGTCCGCCCATCGCGCGCGCCTTGTGGAACGGGAGCGAAGCCGCTACAGTTTTTGGCCTCAGGGAGAACCGTCGGTGAGAACCCCCCCACGCATCCTCATCGTCGACGACAACGCGACCAACGTCAAGATTCTGCAGGCGCGCCTGGGCAGCGAAGGCTACGAGGTGGCCTCGGCCGCCGACGGCGAAGAAGGCCTGGCAGCCGCACGGGCGTTGAAGCCCGACCTGATCCTGCTCGACCTGATGATGCCCAAGGTCGACGGCATCGAGGTCTGCAAGCGCTTGCGTGCCGATCCCGACTTTCCGTTCACGCCGATCATCATCGTCACCGCGATGGCCGACCTGAAGGACGTGGTGGCCGGGCTCGAGGCCGGTGGCGACGAGTACCTGACCAAGCCCGTGGACCATGCGGCGCTGGCGGCGCGCGTGCGCTCGATGCTGCGCATCAAGGGCCTGCACGACCAGGTCGAGGGGTTGGTGGCCGAGATGAAAGGCTGGAACGCCACGCTCGAGCGCCGGGTCGCGACCCAGGTGGCCGAGCTCGAACGGGTCGGCCGGCTGCGGCGCTTCTTCTCGCCGCAGCTCGCGGAGGCGATCGTCAGCGGCGGCGCCGAGGATCCGCTCGTGAGCCACCGGCGCGAGATCACAGTGGTGTTCCTCGACCTGCGCGGCTTCACTTCCTTCGCCGAGAGCGCCGAGCCCGAGGACGTGATGGGCGTGCTGCACCAGTACCACGCGGCCACCGGCGAGCTGATCCTCGCGCACGAGGGCACGCTGGAGCACTTCACGGGCGACGGCATGATGGTCTTCTTCAACGATCCGGTGCCGGTCCCGGATGCCGCCGAGCGAGCCGTGCGGATGTCGCTGGCGATCCGCGAGCGCATCGGTTCGCTGGCCGAGACCTGGCTGCGGCGCGGCTATTCGCTCGGCCTGGGCATCGGCATCGCCCAGGGCTTCGCGACCATCGGCGCCATCGGCTTCGAGGGGCGCTGGGACTATGGCGCCATCGGCACCGTGACCAACCTCGCGGCGCGGCTGTGCGGCGAGGCCGCGAGCAACCAGATCCTGATCTCCAGGCCGGTGTTCGCGCAACTGGAGCCGATGCTCGAGGTCGAGCCCCTGGAGGCGCTGAACCTGAAGGGCTTCCAGCGTCCGGTCGACTGCTTCAGCGTCCGTGGAATCAGGCCGCGGGGCTGAGCGAAGTCCCGCTTCAGCCCAGCACCTGGCGGCGCGGACGCGCCTGGTTCGGCGCGGCGCCGATGGGTTGACCGGAGGCCGGCACGGCCCGCTCGCGTCCCCAGGCGCGGATGTTCTCGATCTGTTCGGGGGCCGTCTTGGACAACGGCACCACGTTCGCGAAGCTGCGGCGAAACAGGTCGGGCGTGACCGACGCATCGCCATTGAGGTAGGCCTCCTTGACCACCTCGCGCACGGCCGATTCCAGGTCGGAGCCGGCGAAGCCGTCCGACAGCGCCACCAGCTCCTGCATCAGGTCTTCGCCCGGCGCCTGCTTGAGTCCGCGGCGGGTGTAGATGTCGATGATCTCGTGGCGTTCCTGCGGCGTCGGCAGGTCGACGAAGAACAACTCGTCGAAGCGGCCCCGGCGCAGCAGTTCGGGCGGGAGCTTGGAGACGTCGTTGGCGGTGGCGACGACGAACACGCGCGCGCGCGCCTCCTGCAGCCAGTACAGGAACTGTCCGACCAGCCGCGTGGAGGTGCCGCCATCGCCCCCACCCTGCGCGCCGGCCAGGCCCTTCTCGATTTCGTCGATCCACAACACGCAGGGCGAGACATGGTCCGCGGTGGCAAGGGCGTCCTTGAGGCGCGATTCGCTCTGGCCCAGGTACTGGCCATGGATCGTGGACAGGTCCAGCCGATACAGCGGCAGGCCCCAGTTGGCCGCGATGGCCTTGGCCGACAGCGACTTGCCGCAGCCGGGCACGCCCACCAGCAGCACGCCGCGCGGCGGGCGAATGCCGCGGTCGCGCAGATCGGCGGTGAGCAACGGGCGTTCCTTGTCGAGCCAGGCTTTGAGCCCGCCCAGTCCGCCCACGTTCAACTCGGTGCCGCGCACCGTCACGCGTTCGATGCCGGAGATGTCCGCGAAGATGCGATCCTTGGCATGCATCAGCTCCACCATGTCGGCCTTGGTGATCTGCCCGTTGGCCAGCAGCGTGGCGATGATGTTCTCGGCCTCGATGCGCGAGATGCCGGCAAGGATGGCCGCGGCCCGGCGCTCGTCGTCGGCATCCCATTCGATGGCGAACTGGCCGCGGTAGGCATCGAGGTTTTCGCGAATGATGGCAAACATCTCGTCTTCGCTGGGGGCCGACAGCGTGAGCGACATGCCTGAGCGTTGCAGCTGCCCCCACACCGGCTTGGTCGTGATGACCACCACCACGCCGCTGTGTTCCGCGGCGAGCATGACGACGTCGAGCAGGTGGCGCGCGGAGGCCGTGTCGTCCTCGATGTCGGACACCTCGGTCAGCACGACCGACAGGTTCTGGCGCTGGGCGAACTGCTGGCTCGCGAAGTCCACCGCGCCGGTCACCGAGCGGTCTTCGTTGACCGAACGTCCCGTCGTCAGTTCGCGCGTCCCCTGCGAGAGCGTGTGCACGAACACCGGCGCGTTCAAGGTGGTGCCGACCTCGCGCAGCAGGTCGAGCACGCGACCGCGCTCGGCGCTGCGGATCGAGATGAAGGGAATGCGCGCCTTGAAATAACGCGTGAGGGTGGCTTTGAATTCGGTGGTGTCGCTCATCGGAACTTCGTCAAATCAGGATGTTGCGCCGCCGCGCGCCGGGGATCGCGGGCGTCGATGCGGGCTGGCCCGGGGTCATGCCGGCAGGGGCGCTCGCAACGGGGGGTGGGGTCGGCAGCGTGTCGTAGCGCTGCAGGGTGTTGTTCTGCAGCAGCAGGCGCAGGCGCCCGCTGCGGTCTGCCTTGGCCGAGTCTTCCAGCGATTGCTGGGTGCGCTCGGCGAACTTGCGCAGCTCGTCCCGCAGGTGGGTGCGCAGAGTCTCGGCGAAGGCGGGCACGAGCGTCAACCGGTGCAGGAAGAACAGAGACTGCCGCGCGTTGAGAATCGCCCGCACGACGGTGCCTTCCTCCGCGCCTTGCCGCAGGTCGCGCGTCAGGTGCCCCGAGCAGCGGGTCAGCCGGGCATTGAACTCGTCGGCCAGGCGTTGGGCGAACAGGGGGCCGACGCCGCCGCTCCACGACAGCTGGCCCCGCGCCATGCTCTCCAGACAGTCCTCGTCCTGCGTGCCGGCGGCCAGGCGATCAAGGCACTGGCTCCACTGCGCATAGGTGCTGGGACCTTCCGAGGCGACTGGCATCTACTTGACGCGGCGGATGAACGGGGTGACCGGCAGAAGATCCCAGGCGGGCAAGGCGCCGGCCAGGGCGTCGGGCGTCTCGGGCGTCGCCTCGGGCGCGGGCACTTCCGCCACTGCGGGCATCTCGCCGGCAGCGGCCGGCGAGCGATCGGAGGGCGCGCTGGCGCCGGAAATGATTGCGCGACTCATGCGTGGCTCCTTAGCTGTTGACCATGACGCGGCGCACCGTGTCATGCGATGAGAGGATGTGCTGCTCGGGGCCGATGCTTTCCAGCAGCGTCGTCACGTCGGCCGACACCGCGTCGCGCTTGGCGACGTCGCGGCGCAACTCCACCACTTCGGCCATGCAAGCGCGCAGCGCCTGGGCTGACTGCTCCTGCAGCTTGGCGAAATCGGCCTTGATCTTGGCGCGCGTCTTGCCCAGCTGGCGATAGGCCAGGAACACCCACGTCAGGCAGGCGGCGCCCATCACGAAGGTGATCATCCCGCTGCTCAGGGCCATGAACACAAGGACGACGCCGAAGACGAGGCCGGCCCAGTGCAGCGGCTTGAGCTTCACCTGCGCCAGCGCATCGGCTTCGCGCTTGGCAATGCTCGCCTTCAGGCTGCCCAGCAGTTCGGTCTCGTCGTCGCCCTGCGTCGTGCGGCCTTTCCAGTCCTCGATGGCGATGTCGATGTGGGGTGGAACCGCCATCCGGGCCCTGGCCGTCACGTCCGCGTGGGCGTCCAGGATCCAGTTGCGCGAGTGGGCGATGGCAAAGCGCTGCGTGGCGCGCGTGACATGCGAGGTCTCGGGGTGCATGGCCGCGTTGGTGAGCAACTGCGTGAAGTCCACCTGCTCGTCGAGCGCCGAACTTTGCAGGTCGTAGCGCTTCTGGGCCGCGCGCTTGTCGCCGTTCTCCTCGATGATGAAGCGGCACAGCTCCTCCTGGCGCCGCAGCGGCAGCTCTTCGTCGTCGAAGCGCGTCACCAGCTTGCTCAGCAGGTCGTCGGCCGCCACCAGCACGCTCGCCGCGGGCTTGATCTCGCCCTTGAACACGCCATCGAAATGCGACAGCACGGCCTGGTGCACGGCCACGCCGTTGAGGGCGTCGTTGACCTGGTCCCAGGCCGGGCAGAGGCGTTTCAGGTGGCTGTAGCGGCTGCCGTGGTCGCCCGTTGGCGCCTTGGAGATCAGGCCCTTGCCCCACTGGACGCGCTGGGCTTCCACGAAGCCCGCTTGCTGCGACAGCTCTTCGATCCACGCGGTGATGCGCTTGCTGCAATGCATGCTCACGTCGGCGCCGAACACGCCGTTGGCCATGGCGTCGATCATCACCACGGTCTGGCGGTCGAGGTGATAGGGATCCTGCAAGCCGAAGTAGCGGTCCAGCCAGGTGCGATTGGCGTCGGTGCGGCCCGCGCGGCGGGCGACGAGGGCGAAGAACAGCGACGTTTTCTCGTCGTCGCGGCGCACCGCCTCGGCCAGCGCGCGGGTCGCCAGATCGCGGTTGTCGCCCAGCCAGGCCGACAGCGCCACCAGCGCGGGCGCCAGCCAATAGCGCGGCGCCGAGATCATCAGCTCTTCGGTGGCGCTGCGCAGCGTCTCCTTGCGCACCAGTTGAATGTCGGAGGCCTGCAGGATGCCGGTGGCCTGGCGGCGCACCACGCCGTAGTAGCCGAAGCTGCTTTCCAGTTCCTGGCGCACCTTGACCTGCCGGGTCTCGGCCAGCGACAGCTCCTTGGCCTTGAGGTCGGCCTCCATGAAGTCGGCGAAGGCCTGCTCGAGCCGTGACAGCTCGGCACGCGTCTGGGTCAGGTCTTGTCCGACGGATTCGACCTGGCCGGAGACGGTGCCGATGTCGCCTTGCAGGCTGCGCAGGGACCCGAGGATCATGCTCAGGTCGGCGAGCTGGATGATGCGTTCTGAACTCATGGTGGGTTGGTCAGGTTTCGATGATGGCCGTTTGGCCGGAGGCGCTCACGGTGATCAGCTTGGTGGGATACACCTCGATGAATGCGTAGCCGGGGTGTTGTGCCAGGGACCGTGCGCGCTCCATCAGGTGGGGCAGCGCTTCGCCGGTCTTGTAGTGGCGGATGATGTTGCCGCTGCACTCGAGCGTGTGCACCTCATGGGGCGCGCCCAGGTAGCACTTGGCGACGATGCCCAGCGGCAGGGCATCCACGGAGACGTCGGGCAGCTCCTCGCGGATCGCGGCCAGCAGGTCTTGCGTGGCCTGGGTGCCGGGGGTGTGCGTGCCCGCATCGAGCCGGGTCAGGGCTTCGATGTAGCGAGATGAGCGCTTCTGGCGCAGCCGCGCCTGGAGCGCTGCGCCGCCGAGCGCCGTGCGGGTGTTGTTGTCGATGCCCGCGACGCGCAGGGACGTCTGGGGCGCGGTGTCTGCGGGCCTCGCGCCCAGGATGGATCGCGCCATCGCCTCCCTCAGCTTTCTTCGTGCATGGATTCTCGTTCTTGGGCGCGGACTATACCCGGGCGACCCCGTGGATCTGGGGGGCTCGGTTGCCGGCGGGCGGCAAGGGCGTGAAGCGAAGGTTGGTCATGGCGGAGCGTCGAGTTTTTCTGGGTCGATTCTCGCGGACGCGCCGGCGAACCAATCGATGGAACAGCGGCGCAACTCGGCGCTTGATCGGGAGGCTGGCGTGGCGCTGCGACCTGCGTCGGGTGGCTGTTCCTGCGTCACCCGCCAGATCCCGTAGCAGGCCAGCACCAGCGCCAGGCCGTTGTGCCATGCGGGGCCCAAGCTGGACTGAGGGTCGACAGGCGCGGCTGGACCTTGCCACTAATATCGGCGCCTTCCGACACGACAACGAAAGAAGAAATGCAATGAAACTCGAGACCCTGGCCATCCATGCCGGCTACAGCCCCGATCCGACCACCAAGGCGGTCGCGGTCCCGATCTACCAGACCAGTTCCTACGCATTCGACGACACGCAGCACGGCGCGGACCTGTTCGACCTGAAGGTGACGGGCAACATCTACACCCGCATCATGAATCCCACCAACGCCGTGCTCGAGCAGCGCGTGGCCGCGCTGGAGGGCGGGGTCGGCGGGCTGGCCGTGGCGTCGGGCATGGCGGCCATCACCTATGCGATCCAGACGGTGGCCGAGGCCGGCGACAACATCGTCTCCGTCGCCAAGCTCTATGGCGGCACCTACAACCTGCTGGCGCACACGCTGCCGCGCTTCGGCATCCAGACGCGCTTCGCCGCGCACGACGACATCGCCGCGCTGGAGGCGCTGATCGACGACAGGACCAAGGCGGTCTTCTGCGAGTCGATCGGGAACCCGGCGGGCAACATCGTCGATCTGCAGGCCCTGGCCGACGCGGCGCACCGCCACGGCGTTCCGCTGATCGTGGACAACACCGTCGCCACGCCCATCCTGTGCCGGCCGTTCGAGCACGGCGCGGACATCGTGGTGCACTCGCTGACCAAGTACATCGGCGGTCACGGCACGAGCATCGGCGGCATCGTCGTCGATTCGGGGAAGTTTCCCTGGGCGCAGCACAAGGAGCGCTTTGCGCTGCTCAACACGCCCGACCCTTCCTACCACGGCGTCACCTACACCGAAGCCTTCGGGCCGGCGGCGTTCATCGGGCGCTGCCGCGTGGTGCCCCTGCGCAACACGGGCGCGGCGCTGTCGCCGTTCAACGCCTTCCTGATCCTGCAGGGCCTGGAGACGCTGGCGCTGCGCATGGAGCGCCATACGGAGAATGCGTTGAAGGTCGCCCGCTACCTGAGCACCCACCCTCAGGTGGCCTGGGTCAAGTACGCAGGCCTGCGCGACCATCCGGAACACGCGCTGGCGGTGCGCTACACCGACGGCCGGCCGGCGTCGATCCTCTCCTTCGGCATCAAGGGCGGGCAGGAGGCGGGCGCGCGCTTCATCGATGCGCTCCAGCTGGTGGTGCGACTGGTGAACATCGGCGACGCCAAGTCGCTGGCATGCCACCCGGCCTCGACCACGCATCGCCAGCTCAACGATGAAGAGCTCGAGAAGGCCGGCGTGCCGCGCGACATGGTTCGCCTGTCGATCGGCATCGAGCACAGCGACGACATCCTCGCCGACCTCTCGCAGGCGCTGGAAGCGGCTGCTCGGACGTAGGCCCGAGAGCCCGCGGGCGGCCCGCGCTTGCGCTCGCGACCCCGCCTGCTACCCTGCCTCGATATCAACGACGGCGTGGAGCACGTATGGTCAGGATCGCAATCGCGACGCTGCTGTGCCTGGTGGCAGGCTGCGGGGGCACCGCGCCGCCGCGCCAGCCCTCGGTCTGTTCGACGCAGCCCGGCAGCTTCGCCTGTCAGGTCGAGCGCTACTCGAACGCGGGCATGTGAGGGCGGGGGGCCGCCCGCGCTACGATTTCGCCGAGGCCGCTTGCTGCGTGAACGATAGCGCCAGGAAATCCACGAAGGCCCGCACCCGCGCCGCGAGCTGGTGCCGCTGCGGATACACCGCGTAGATGTCGGCGTCCGGCGTGAAGTACTGCGGCAACACGTGCACAAGGCGGCCGTTGCCCAGGTAGCGTTCGATGTCCCACTCGGCCCGCATCAGGATGCCGTGGCCATCCAGGGCCCAGTTCACCGCGATCTCGCCGTCGTTGGTGCTCAGGTTTCCCCGCGTCTTCACCGCTTCGGTACTCGCATTCCGACCCCTCCCGCTGGCAAGGCGCCACACGCCGTAAGCCTCTTCGCCCTGACGGATCCCGATGCAGTTGTGTCTGGCCAGGTCGCTGGGGACCTTCGGGATTCCGTGCTTCGCCAGGTACGCCGGCGCCGCGCACAGCAGGCGACGGTTGGCCGCGATGTTCCTGGCGATCACGCGACTGTCCGGTGGCGCGCCGAAGCGCACGCAGACGTCGAACAGATCCTCGGTCGGCGAGGGCGGGTTGACCGAGAGTTGCAGCTGAACCTCGACTTCGGGGTATTTGCGAACGAAGCTCGAGATCAGCGGCGCCACGTGACTGCGCCCGAAACCCAGCGTCGCATTCACCCGCAGCAGGCCTTTGGGCATCGCCTTCGAAACCCCGAGAAGCTCCTCCATCCCGTCGATCTCGCCAAGGATCCGGCGGGCATGTTCCAGGTACAGCTCGCCTTCGGGCGTCAGGCTCATGCGGCGCGTCGAGCGGTTGACCAGCAAGACCCCGACCCTCGACTCCATCAGGGCCAGGTGCTTGCTCACGGCAGGCGTGGTGACGCCGAGCTCGCGGGCGGCCGCGCTGAGGCTTCCGGCGCTCGCCAGCGCTGAAAAGAAGCCCAGATCGGCCGGCAGGATCGCGTGGGTCATGGTGGCTCCACTGTTGAACTGAAGTTAACAATGGATTCACTTTAGCGCCGAGCCAGCAGGCCGTCGAGTTTCTACATTCACTCCACCTACCCACCACCCCACGGAGACACCCCATGAAGACGTACAAGATCGCAACCATCCCTGGCGACGGCATCGGCAAGGAGGTCGTGCCCGCCGGCCAGCAGGTGCTGGAAGCCCTGGCTTCGGCCAGCAGCAGCTTCAAGTTCCAGTTCGAGAACTTCGACTGGGGCGGCGACTACTTCCGCGAGCACGGCGTGATGATGCCGGACGACGGCCTCAACGCCCTGCGCGACAAGGACGCGATCCTGTTCGGTTCGGCCGGCGACCCGCACATTCCCGACCACATCACTCTCTGGGGCCTGCGCCTGAAGATCTGCCAGGGCTTCGACCAGTACGCCAACGTCCGCCCCACGCGCATCCTGCCGGGCATCGACGGCCCCCTGAAGCGCTGCGGCCCGGACGACCTGAACTGGGTCATCGTGCGCGAGAACTCCGAAGGCGAATACTCCGGCGTCGGGGGCCGCGTGCACCAGGGTCACCCGATCGAAGCGGCCACGGACGTTTCGATCATGACCCGCGCCGGCGTCGAGCGCATCATGCGCTTCGCCTTCAAGCTTGCGCAGTCGCGTCCGCGCAAGCTGCTGACCGTCATCACGAAGAGCAACGCCCAGCGCCACGCGATGGTGATGTGGGACGAGATCGCGCTGCAGATCTCCAAGGAGTTCCCGGACGTGACCTGGGACAAGGAACTGGTCGACGCATCGACGGCGCGCATGATCAACCGCCCGGCCTCGCTGGACACCATCGTCGCGACCAACCTGCATGCCGACATCCTGAGCGACCTGGCCGCCGCACTGGCGGGCAGCCTCGGCATCGCCCCCACCGGCAACATCGATCCCGAGCACCGCTACCCGTCGATGTTCGAGCCGATCCACGGCTCGGCCTTCGACATCATGGGCAAGGGCCTGGCCAATCCGGTCGGCACCTTCTGGTCGGTCGCCATGCTGCTGGAGCACCTGGGCGAGACCGAAGCCGCCAAGCGCGTCATGCAGGCGGTCGAGGCCGTGACGGCCGACCCCTCGCTCCACACCCGCGACCTGGGCGGCAGCGCCACCACGGCACAGGTCACCCAGGCCGTGTGCGACCAGGTCACCGGCGCGGCCCAGCGCAAGGCGGCCTGAGCGTCGCTCCCCCGGCCGGTACGCAGCGGCCGGGCGCTCTTCTTCCTGATCCGAGGGGCCGCGCGGCACGCGCCGCCCCTCATCCCGAAGCAGCCGCCAAGCGCTGCAGGGGTGAACGCGTGCCCGCACATCCACCAGGAGACAAACCATGCGCCGCTTCTTCGGAAAGCTGTACGTCCAAGTGCTCATCGGCGTGTTCGCCGGCGCTGCGCTCGGCTTCGTCGTTCCCCACATCGGGAGCGACTTCAAGCCCATGGGCGACATCTTCATCAAGCTGATCAAGATGGTGTTCGCACCGATCATCTTCGCCACCGTGGTGCTTGGCATCGCCCGGATGGAGAACATGAAGGAACTCGGCCGCGTCGGTGTCCGGGCCCTGATCTATTTCGAGATCCTGTCGACCTTTGCCCTGGCGCTCGGCCTGGTGGTCGTCAACGTGGTCGGCCCGGGTCGCGGCATGAACATCGATCCGACCCAGCTCGACACCCAGGCGATCGCCAGCTACACGGCCGCCGGCGCCAAGCCGGAGGGCTTCGTCGACTTCATCCTGCACCTGGTGCCGACCAGCATCGTGGATGCGCTGGCCCGCAACGACATCCTGCAGATCCTGGTCTTCGCGACCCTGTTCGGTGTCGCGCTCTCGCACATCGGGCCGCGCGCCAGGCCGGTGGTGGACTTCCTCGATTCCTTCACCCATGGCGTGTTCGCGGTGGTCGGAATGATCATGCGGCTGGCCCCGCTGGCCGCCTTCGGCGCCATGGCCTTCACGGTCGGCAAGTACGGCCTGGGCTCCGTCGTCTCGCTCGGCAAGCTGATGGGCACGATGTACATCACCTGCTTCCTGTTCGTGGTCGTCGTCCTCGGGATCATCTCGCGGATGTCCGGATTCAGCCTCTGGAAGTTCCTGAAGTACATCAAGGACGAGCTCTTCACGGTGCTCGGCACCAGTTCCTCGGAATCGGTGGTCCCGCAACTGATGCGCAAGCTGGAGCACGCCGGCGTCTCCAAGCCCGTCGTCGGCCTGGTCGTTCCCGCTGGCCTGACCTTCAATCCCGACGGCCAGTGCATCTACTACACGATGGCCGCGATCTTCATCGCCCAGGCCACCAACACACCCCTGACGATGACCGATCAGCTCGTGGTGCTGGGCGTGCTGCTGCTGACGTCCAAAGGCTCCGCCGGCGTCACGGGCTCGGGCTTCATCACGCTGGCCGCGACGCTGGCCTCGATGGGCAAGATCCCGGTCGCGGGCATGGTGCTGCTGCTCGGTGTCGACCGCTTCATGTCGGAAGCGCGGGCCATCACCAACACCATCGGGAACGCCGTGGGCACCATCGCCATCGCCCGCTGGGTGGGGGCCGTCGACCGCGACCGTCTCGCGCAGGTGCTGGATGGCAAGAGCGATCCGGAGAACCTCGACGAGCTGTACGAAGGCGATGACGACGAGCCGAACAACGTCCAGCCGATCCGCGTCGAACTCGGCGGCGGCGTGCGGATCGCGGCCTGAGCCGGAGGACAGCCGCCATGAATCCCGCAGACCCCCGCAGCGTGCTGCGCGCCATGTTCGGCGCCGCGATCGCCGCCGCCCAGCCCGCGCTGTGCGTGCCGCGCCACCTGCCGGCGCCTCCCAAGGGTCGCCTGGTGGTGATCGGCGCCGGCAAGGCCTCCGCCGCGATGGCACGCGCCGTCGAGGACCACTGGCGCGGGCCGCTGACCGGCCTGGTCGTGACCCGCTACGGCTACGCCGTGCCCTGCGAGCGCATCGAGATCGTCGAGGCGGCGCATCCGGTACCTGACCCGTCCGGGGAAGCCGCGGCGAAACGCATGTTCGACATCGTCGGCGGCCTGGCCGGCGACGACCTCGTGCTGTGCCTGATCTCCGGTGGCGGCTCCTCGCTGCTGCCGCTGGCACTGCCCGGCCTCACGCTGGAAGACAAGCAGGCGCTCAATCGTGCGCTGCTGGCCAGCGGAGCCAGCATCAGCGAGATGAACTGCGTGCGCCGCCACCTGTCGGCGATCAAGGGCGGTCGCTTGGCCGCGGCATGCCATCCGGCGCGCGTGCTGAACCTTGTCTTGTCCGATGTGCCTGGCGACGATCCGGTCGACATCGCCTCGGGGCCGACCGTGCCGGACCCCACGACCTGCGCCGACGCGCTGGAGATCCTCCGCCGCCATGGGATCGACGCGCCTGCGGCGGCACTCTCGATTCTGGAGAGCGGCGCAGGGGAAACGTTGAAGCCGGGCGACCCGCGCCTGCCGCCCATCGAGACCCGATTCGTCGCGACGCCGCAAATGGCGCTCGAGGCCGCCGCGGCGATCGCCCGGGACGCCGGCCTCACGCCCTGCATTCTCGGCGATGCGATCGAAGGCGAGGCGCGCGAGGTCGCGAAGACCATGGCTGGCATCGCACTGCAGGTGGCCCGCCGCGGCCAGCCGATCGCGGCACCCTGCGTCCTGCTGTCGGGCGGAGAGACCACGGTCACGCTGCGCGGACGCGGCAGGGGCGGACGGAACGTCGAGTTCCTGCTGTCCCTGGGTATCGCGCTCGACGGCGAGCCCGGCATCCACGCACTGGCGGGCGACACGGACGGCGTCGACGGCCAGGAAGAGATTGCCGGCGCAGTGCTCGCGCCCGACAGCCTGGCAAGAGCCCGGGCGCAGGGCATGAGACCGCGTGAGCGCCTCGACGACAACGACGGCCACGGCTTCTTCGAGGCGCTCGGCGACTCGGTCTTGACCGGACCGACGCTGACCAATGTGAACGATTTTCGCGCGATCGTGATCGCTGCCGACCACGGCAGCGGCGAGTGCGCACACAGGAGAAACTGAGATGCGAAGAAACAAGCACGCGAAGATCGTCGCGACCCTGGGCCCGGCGAGCGACGAGCGCGAGACCATCCAGGCGCTGTTCGATGCCGGCGCGGATGTGTTCCGGTTGAACTTCAGCCATGGCACGCATGAGGACCACAAGCGCCGGCTGGACCTGATCCGCGAGATCGAACGCCACAGCGGCCGCCCGATCGGCGTGCTGCTGGACCTGCAGGGCCCCAAGCTGCGCATCGGCACCTTTCCCGATGGACCGGTCGATCTGGTCGAAGGCAAGGCCTTCAGGCTTGACCTGGACACCAAGACGCCGGGCAGCGACAAACGAGTGGCACTGCCGCACCCCGAGATCTTCGCGGCGCTCGAAACGGGCACCGACCTGCTGCTGGACGACGGTCGCCTGCGGCTTCGGGTCGAGAAGTTCGGCCAGGATTTCGCCGAGACGAAAGTGATCAACGGCGGCAAGCTGTCCGATCGCAAGGGCGTGAACGTCCCCGGCGTGGTTCTGCCGCTCTCCGCCCTGACCGAGAAGGATCGCGCGGACCTGGCCTACGGGCTCACGCTCGGTGTCGACTGGGTGGCCCTGTCGTTCGTCCAGCGTCCCGAGGACGTCATCGAAGTCAGGCGCATCGTCGATGGCCGGGCCGGCATCGTCGCAAAGCTGGAGAAGCCGGCGGCGATCGCCTCGCTCGACGCCATCGTGGTCGAGACGGATGCGGTGATGGTCGCCCGGGGCGACCTCGGCGTCGAGATGCCCGCCGAGCAGGTGCCCTCGATCCAGAAGCGGATCATCCGTGCCTGCAGGCGGGCCGGCAAACCCGTCATCGTCGCCACCCAGATGCTCGAGTCGATGGTCAGCGCGCCGGTGCCCACCCGGGCCGAGGCCTCGGACGTTGCGACCGCCATCTACGAAGGGGCCGACGCCGTCATGCTGTCCGCGGAATCGGCCAGTGGCCGCTATCCGGTCGAGGCGGTGAAGATGATGAGCAGCATCATTGCCCACACCGAGAGCGATCCGAACTACCGCACTGCGATCGATTCCTCGCGTCCCGAACCACTGCCTCGCGCGGCGGACGCCATCGGCTCGGCGATGCGCGACATCACCGGCCTGCTCAACGCCGCAGCCACCGTCGCCTACACCAGCTCCGGCTATTCGGCGCTGCGCATGGCGCGCGAGCGGCCGCGGGCGCCCATCATCGGCATGACGCCTCGCCTGGCCACGGCGCGTCGCCTGGCGCTCGTGTGGGGCGTGCATGCCGTGCTCTGCCACGAAGTGGTGGACGTTCCCGAGATGAGCGAGCTCGCCTGCCGCACGGCGCGCAAGGAAGGCTTCGGCGCCTCGGGACACACCCTCGTGATCTCCGCCGGCATGCCCTTCGGCACTTCTGGAACCACCAACCTGCTGCGCATCGCGCAGATCTGAGCGAGGCCTCCCCATGGTTCATCCGGACTATTGAATTCAGGTTAACGACGGATTCACTTTCAGCCCGGATCGATCACCTGTGGATCCCTACAGTCGCATCACACCCATAAGGAGACAAGCATGAGAACTTCGACACTTCGCCCCCGTGCCACCGTGACAGCGATCGCCTTCGGCTTCGCGGCATCGCTCGCCGCGGCACAGGCCTATCCCGCCAAGCCGATCACCTTGGTCGTGCCGTTCCCGCCTGGTGGAAGTTCGGATGCGCTGGCACGCGCGATCACCACGCCGCTGTCGCAAAGCATCGGGCAACCGGTGATCGTGGAGAGCAAGCCGGGCGCCGGTGCGACGGTCGGTGCCGACTACGTCGCCAAGGCCAAGCCGGACGGCTACACGCTCCTGATGGGAGCGGTGCACCACACGATTGCCACCAGCGTCTACAAGAAGCTGCCTTACGACTTCGAGAAGAGCTTTGCTCCGATCACCACCGTGGCCCTGGTGCCGAACGTGCTGGTGGTCAACGCCAAGTCCCCGGCGATCGACGTCAAGGGCCTGGTCGCGCAGGCGAAGGCAGCGCCGGGCAAGCTGTCCTATGGCTCGAACGGCAACGGCACGGTGCAGCACCTGATCGGCACGCAGTTCTCCGGCATTGCCGGCGTCGAACTGCTGCACGTCCCTTACAAGGGCAGCGCTCCGCTGACCACCGACCTGCTCGGTGGTCAGGTCGACATGTCCTTCGACACGCTGACGCCGCTGGTGCAGCACATCAAGGGCGGAAAGCTGCGTGCATTGGCGGTGACGACGGCCAAGCGGTCGAGCACGCTGCCCGATGTGCCGACGCTGGCAGAGGCCGGCATGAAGGACTTCAATCAGGGGACCTGGTTCGGCATCCTGGCGCCGGCGGGAACGCCCAGGGAAGTGGTTGACAAGCTCAACGCCGAGATGGTGAAGATCATCCAGTCGCCGGAGTTCAAGAAGCGCATGGAAGAGATCGGGGCCGAGCCCGTGGGCGACACCCCCGCTCAGATGGCCGCGCAGATCAAGGACGACACGATCAAGTACGCAAAGCTGGTCAAGGATGCCAAGGTCGCCATAGATTGAGCGTTGGAAAGGCCGGAAACTGACTCTCCACACGTTGGCTTACAACCTCAAGCGGGGAAAAAGGGTGCTGGGTATTCCAAAAACGATGAAGGCGCTGTGGGCCGGCCTCGGCCACTTCCCGGCAGTCACGGTTGGAAGTTGCTTGCCGCCCGGCCGACATTAGGCAGAATGACGGCCGGAAGGCCAGGCCCTGTACCGACGCGCGTCGGCTCGATCTCGTCAACGGGTCGCGCCACTGCGCGTTTAAATAGCTGGTCCTTTCCATTAACCTCCATCAAGGAACCGCAATGAGCAAGTTAGTCGCAATCATGATCGCCAGTCTCTTCGCCACGGGTGCCTATGCCCAGAACCCGGCAAATACGACGTCCCAGGAGCAGGTGATCACCAACAGCAAGCAGCAGGACAAGGCGCAGGCCAAGGTCGATGCGCGGCCGCAGGGCAAGGTGAAGAAGCCTACCGGCGACACGGCGAATTCGGAAGAACTCAATCCGGTTGGCACCGGCAAGGCGGCAGCAGCCGGCGAGGCGCGCATCGATACCCGCGATGCTCGCCGTCCGGGCCGGGCGCCGGCCAAGCAGGGCGGCACGCCTGACATGGCGGGCGCCAAGTAAGCAGAGGCAGTTCGAAAGAACTTGCCGGAGCCGCGCGTGATCGGTGCGGGGGCGCGAGACGACCTTGCGCAACGCATCGTTCGCGCGTGCCTTGGGATTTCTCGGCCGGACGGCCCACCGCAGATGAGTTGCCGTTCGCAACTTTTTCTGTGGAACAGGTGGCAGGGCTACCCAGCAAAATGACATGCTGCACCGCACTGTTCCGACGCACCCACGACGTGCCACCACCAATGAGAAATGAGCATTGTGCGCTGCACCAAAACACGACAGTGAAGGCTCTTTTCCCGGCGGGCGGCGCATGCCTGCGTGAATAATCCACTCAGCATCTCGCCGTCGACATCTGCAATCCCCGGTGCGCCGAATCGCCATCGCCTGGTCATCGTGGAGGGCATCATGGGCTCGGGCAAGTCGACCACGATGCGCTTCATCGCCAAGAGCCTGCAGGACGCGAACCGGAAAGCACTGCCCGTCCACGAAAGGGCGGATCCTCACCCGGTCCGGGCGACAGACGAGCTGGAACACTGGTTCCAGCCATGGCTCGACACCACACCAGCGAAGTTGGCTGCCCGAAGTGTCGCCAGGTGGGCTTCGCTGGTCGAAGCGTCGCGGGCCGACGGCATCGTGCGCGTGATGGACGGCCAGTTGTTCCACGGCGACCTCACGAATCTGTTCCTGATGGAATCCGACCCGGCGATCCTCGCCGACCATGCGCGAGCAGTGGCAACGACCATTGCGCCGCTGAATCCTCTTGTCGTGTACTTTCGCCAGGAAGACGTCGAGCGAGCCATCCGGACAGTCTGCGAGGAGCGAGGCGCGGATTGGGTGGCCTACCAGGTCAACTGGAAGCTCGCGGCGCCCTACAGCGCACGCCGCGGGTTGGCGGGCCTCGCAGGGTTGGTTGCCCTGTACCGGGACTACCGGCGCCTGACCGATACGCTGTTCGAACTCCTCCCGCTGGACAAGCTGGCCATCGAAAACGCAAAGCAGGAGTGGCCCGTCTACCAGCGCCTCATCCTGCAAGCCCTGGGCTTGCCTGCGGGCATGAACGACCGAGCTTCCGTCCGGTTCTGATGCGGGAAAACCCTTTCACGGAATTCGTCACAATACCGGGTGACTCACGCCGCCGGCGCATCGGCCGCGGGCCACGCGGGGCCTTGCACCGCGAGCACCCCGGAGCGTCCTGCGACCTCGCCTTGCACCAGCAAGTGCCGCGGAAGTTCGGCCAGCTCGGTCGCGGCCGCGAGATCGCCGACGGCGACCAGGCTGTGTCCCTGCGCCTTCCAGCCCCGCAGCAGGCGCTCGAAGGCCGGCATGAGTTTCATGCCTTCGAGTTCGGCGTGCAGGGTGTAGACATGGTCCGTGTCGGGGTCGGTCGTGAGCGACAGCAGATGGGCATGGACGTTGTCCGCATCGAGGCCGCCGATGCCGATCAGTTCGTCGAGCGTGGGCAGGGTCGTCGGGAACTGCGGCGGTCCGATGGCGCGGCCGTCGTCTGCCACCGGTATGAAGGGCGACCAACCGCGCGCGTCCGACGCCACCTTGATGCCCAGCGCGGTCTCCGCCCGCGCGGCGGCGGCGTTGAACTGCCATCCCGCCGCGCCATGCATCCGCGGCGGCGCCCCGAAGACCTCCGTGTGGCGCTCCACCGCGAGTTGCATCTGGCGCCTGGCCCATTCGGCGTCGCGCAGCAGGAGCCGGTCCTGCCATTCGACATGGTCCCAGCAATGCACGCCGACCTCGAAGCCGGCGTCGCGGACTGACCGAAGCGTGGCGGCTTCACGTCGCCCGATGTCGGGACCCGGAAGCAGGACGCCGTACATCAGCGTACGCAAGCCGTAGTGCTCGACGACCGAGGTGCGCGCAACCTTGCTCAGAAAGCCGGGACGGAACACGCGCAGGATGGCCCGGCCGGTGTGGTCGGGCCCGAGGCTGAACAAGAAGGTGGCCCGGGCCCCGGCGAGCCGCAGGACCGTCAGCAGCCGGGGCACGCCTTCGCGGGTGCCGCGCAAGGTGTCGACGTCGACCTTGAGTGCGATGCAGGCCATCGCCTCAGATCGCCAGGTCGGCGGCTGCCTCGGCCTCGTCGCGATAGTAGGCAAAGAGGCTGTCCAGCGCTTGCTGCATGTCGACCTTCGGCTTCCAGTCCAGGTCCTGCATGGTCGAGCGGATGTCCGGCACCCGATGCGTCACGTCCTGGTAGCCGCGTCCGTAGTAGTCGGCCGACGAGACGTCGACCAGCCGCACCGCCTCGGCCGCGTCGCGGTATTCGGGCAGGGTGCGCGCCAGCTGGACCATCATCTCGGCCAGCGCGCGGATGGAATGGTTGTTGGCGGGATTGCCGATGTTGTAGATCTTCGAGTCGGCCACGCCGTCCTTGTTGGCGATGATCTTGACCAGTGCGTCGATGCCGTCGTCCACATAGGTGAAGGCGCGCTGCTGGCTGCCGCCATCGACCAGGCGGATCGACTCGCCGCGCACGATGTGGCCGAGGAACTGGGTGATGACGCGGCTTGAACCTTCCTTGGGCGTGTGCAGGCTGTCGAGTCCCGGGCCGATCCAGTTGAAGGGACGGAAGAGCGTGTAGCGCAGGCCGTCCTGCTGGCCATAGGCATGGATGACGCGGTCCATCAGTTGCTTGGCGGCGGCGTAGATCCAGCGCGGCTTGTTGATCGGGCCGTAGACCATGTTCGATGCTTCGGGATCGAAGGCGGCATCCGTGCACATGCCGTAGACCTCGCTGGTGGATGGAAACACCACCCGCTTGTTGTACTTGAGACACTGCCGGACGATCGGCAGGTTGGCTTCGAAATCGAGTTCGAAGACACGCAGCGGTTCCTGGACATAGGTCGCCGGCGTCGCGATCGCGACCAGGGGCAGGACGACATCGCACTTCTTGACGTGGTATTCGATCCATTCCTTGTTGATCGTCATGTCGCCTTCGAAGAAATGGAAGCGCGGGTCGTGAAGCCAGGGCGCCACCCGCTCCGACTGCATGTCCATTCCGTAGACATGCCAATCCGTGGTCTCGAGGATGTGACGGGTGAGGTGGTGGCCGATGAAGCCGTTGACGCCGAGGATGAGGACTTTGAGCATGGCAGGCAACCCGTGGTTGAAAGTGATTCAGGTGTCAGTGGGCACGCAGCGCCCGCCGAAGCGTTGTTCGAAGCCGGCAGGATCGAGCGCGCCGGAATCGCCGTGCGCGGCCAGCACTTCGAGGGTGCTGCCATCGGCCGCCAGCAGCCAGAGCGCGCCGGCGTCGCTCAGCCATCGAAGGCCCGGACCGGGTGCGTGCCGTCGCTGTTCGACGAGCCGGGTGCGGTCGATCTGGACCCGCTGTCCGTTGATACGGCAGAAGGCGCCGGGGTAGGGTGGCGCGAGCGCACGCACGAGGTTGTGGATCTGCCGGGCGTTCGCAGTGGCGGGAATGAGGCCGTCTTCCGGCCTGCGACCACCGAAGTAGCGGCCTTGCGAGAGGTCCTGGGGGATTTCCTCGGTCGTGCCGGCCAGCAGCCGCGGCAGGCTGCGCGCCAGCACGATCTCCGCGGCGACGGTGACCTTGGTGAAGACCTCGTGGGCGGTGTCGTCGATGAGGATCGGCACCGCGCACTGATCGACGATGGCGCCGTTGTCGGGCTTCTCGTTCATGCGATGCAGCGTGGCGCCGGTCCGGGTCGCGCCTTCGATGACGGCCCAGTTGACCGGCGCGCGGCCACGGTACTGAGGCAGCAGCGAGCCGTGCATGTTGAAGGCACCGCAGCGGGGAACCTGCAGCCACGAGGCCTTGAGCATGTGGCGGTAGTAGAAGGAGAACAGGAAGTCCGGCTTCGCTGCCGTCGCCTCGGCCAGCAGTTCGGGCAGGTGGGGATCGGCCGGCTTCGCGCAGCGCAGTCCGTGCCGCTTCGCGACCTCGGCCACGCTGCCGAACCAGATGTTCTCGCCGGCGGCATCGTCGTGGGTGACGACCAGCGGCACCTCGACACCGGCGTCGAGCAGCACGCGCAGGCAGCGCACGCCGACGTCGTGGTAGGCGAAGACGATCGCTCGTGCGGGCAGATCAGGCTTCATGGCCGCTTGCGCTCGAGCACCGCATTGATGACGTAACGCGGCCGCGCGCGCACTTCCTGGTAGATGCGCCCGACGTATTCGCCCAGTAGCCCGATGCCGAACAGGGCCAGCCCCACCAGCAGGAAGAGCAGGGCGAAGAGCGTGAACACACCGCCCACTTCGGGGCCCATCACGAGCCGGCGCGTTGCCAGCACCACGAACAACAGTGCGGAGAGCATCGACACCACAATGCCAAGCAGCGAGAAAGCCTGCAGCGGAACCAGCGAGAAGCCGGTCACCAGGTCGAAGTTGAGGCGCACCAGGCTGTAGAACGAGTACTTCGACTCGCCCGCATGCCGCTCCTCATGACCGACCTCCACTTCGGCCGGGTTGCGGGAGAACTGCAGCGCCAGCGCCGGGATGAAGGTGTTCATCTCGTTGCACTGGTTGATGAGCTGCACGACGTTGCGGCTGTAGGCGCGCAGCATCGAGCCGTGGTCGGTCATCACGATGCCCGTAAGCCGGTGGCGCAGGCGATTCATCGCCCGCGACGCCCAGCGCCGCCAGGCCGAATCCTGGCGGTCGCGGCGGATCGAGCCGACGCAGTCGTGCCCCTGGTCCATCGCGTCCAGCAACAGCCGGATGTCTTCCGGTGGGTTCTGCAGGTCGGCGTCGAGCGTGACGATGCGCTCGCCCAGGCAGTGCTCGAAGCCCGCCAGGATCGCCCGGTGCTGGCCGAAATTGCCGTTGAAGAGAATCACCCGGGTCACGTCGGGACGGCGCTCGAACTGCGCCGCGAGCAGTGCGGCCGAGCGGTCGCGACTGCCGTCGTTGATAAAGATCACCTCGTAGGACGAGCCGAGCGCGTCGAGCGCGGGATAGAGCCGGGCGAACAGGGCCGCGAGGCCCTGCTCCTCGTTGTAGACCGGAATCACGACGCTCAGCGAAGGGGCGTCGGCCGGGATCTCGATGTCGGGGTCGTGGTGAGGAACCGCCTGCAGGACTGTCATCGCCGAGCCCTCCGCATTTGAGCCACCACTGCGGCCACGCTGTCGCAGACGCGGTCGACGTCGGCGTCGGTCATGGCCGGAAAGAGCGGCAGCGTGACCGTGCGTGCGCCAATGTCCTCGGCGACCGGGAAGTCCCCGCGGGCGTAACCCATGGCCCGGAACATCGAGAACAGGTGCATCGCCGGGTAGTGCACGCCGACGCCGATGCCCTGGTTCTTCATGGCGTCGACGAAGTCCGCGCGCGCCGATGCAAGATCGTGCGGCAGCAGCGGCTGGAACATGTGCCAGTTGCCGTGCCCGTCCGCGTCCTCGGGTGGCAGATCGAATCCGAGCGTGCGGTCCCAGCGTTCGAAATAGCGCCGCGCGAGCTGTCGGCGACGGGCGTTGAAATCGTCGATGCTGCGCAGCTGACCCAGGCCGATCGCTGCCGCGATGTCGGTCATGTTCGCCTTGGCGCCCCATGCCTCGACGTCCATGCCGCCGCCGGGCAGGCGCATGACGCCCTGCAGGCGCAGCAACTCGAAGCGCCGCGCCTCTTCGTCGTTGTTCATCACCAGGCAGCCGCCTTCGCCCGAGGTCAGGTTCTTGTTGGCGTGGAAGCTGAAGGACACGAGGTCGCCGAAGCTGCCGATGGTGCGACCGTCCCATTGAGCGCCGAAGGATTGCGCGGCATCCTCGACGACCCGCAGGCCATGCGTTGCCGCGATCTCGTTGAGCCGCGTCCGGTCCACGGGCAACCCGGCCAGATCGACCGGTATCAGCGCCCGCGTGCGCGGTGTGAGGGCCGTCTCGATCCGGTCGAGGTCGATGTTGCGCGTCGTTGGATCGGCATCGACGAACACCGGGGTGGCGCCGACCGCCAGCACGACGTTGGCGGTGGCGACCCAGCTCAGCGGCGTGGTGATGACCTGGTCGCCCGGACCGATGTCGCACAGGCGCAATGCCAGTTCGAGCGAGGCTGTGCCGGAATTGACCAGCCGCACGGGACGCCCGCCGCAACGCCTGGACAGTGCAGCCTCGAGCGCCTGGCACTTCGGCCCGGTGGTGATCCATCCGGACCGGAGCACCTCGCCGACTTCCGCGATGGTTTGCTCATCGATCGAGGGGCGGGTGAAAGGGAGGAAGGCCGCTGTATTCGTGCTCATTGCGTGCTCCCGCTGCGCGCCACCAGGACCACGCCGATGACGATGACGGCAATGCCGAGCCAGCGCTGCGCGTTGACCTGCTCGCCGAACAGCCACCAGGCGAGCGCCGCGTTGACGACATAGCCGATCGACAGCATCGGGTAGGCGATGCTCACGTCGACCCGGGAAAGCGCGACGATCCAGACCACCACGCTGACCGCGTAGCAGACGAGGCCGCCGAGGATGCCGGGATGTTGCGCGAGCCCGGCCGCGCTGCGCCAGAGAGCGGCGCTGCCGTCGCTCATGGAAATGGCGCCCACGCTGCGCGCCCCGGCCTTCAGGAACAACTGGGCGGCGGCATTCAGAAGGACGCCGGTCAGCACCCATGCGAAGTCGATGATTTTCATTTTCTCGACACCACCACTCGTCGTGAATCCTGATAGATGATACGCATCGGAAGGCCACGCCCATGCAGCTCGCCGTAGCTCGGAAAGTCCATGTAGGCCGCGGCCTCTGGAAGCGACTGCCAGCGCGCGACAAACTCGTCGAGCGATGCGATCGAGCGGTTCGGCTCCAGGGCCTGTCCCATGGCGAACTCGTCCTCGTAGTCCACCAGCGTGACGTCGCGGCGCAGGTAGAAGGGCAGCGTCTGGTCGTAGGCGTGGACCGCGAAGACGGGGGCCCCGGAGTTCAGTACCGGCTGCAATGCCGACACGAAAGGTGCCGCGCTCTTGAGTTGCCCGAAGGGCTCGTGCGCCGCCATCACGATCGTCATGCTCATGACGTGGCCGAGCGCCAGCGTCGCGATGGCCAGCGTGGCACCGCGCCGCCGCAGCAACCACCACGCGAAGGCCGCGAACGACAGGAAGGTCACCGCACCCCAGAGCGCTCCGGCCCCCAGCTGTGCGAACACCTCGGCCGACGTGGAGTGCGAGGTGATCCTTGAGCTCTGCGTGGCGGCGACCAGGACGATCGCCCAGACCGCGACGGGGAACAACAGGTGGCGACGCAGCGCACGGGGACTCGCCTGCTGGAGCCGAAGCCCGATGAGGAGCGCCAGCGCCGGGAACATCGGCAGGATGTAGGACGGCAGTTTCGATCCGCTGGCGCTGAAAAACAGCAATACGAAGGCCGAATAGGCGATCAGCAGGTGCTGCGGCGCGATGGCTGGTGATGGATCGGAGGCTGCGCGCTTGGGCCACAGCCACGGCAGCGCACTGGTCCACGGGAACATCCCGCCCACAAGCAATGGCAGGTAGTACCACCACGCGCCTTCGCGCTGATGAACCTTGCTCAGGTAGCGCGCGAAGTGTTCATGAATGAAGAAGAACTGGGCAAAGCCCGGGTTGCGAAGGGAGACCAGCACGAACCACGGCGCCGCGAGCAACAGGAAGATCAACAAGCCCGACACCCAGTGCATCCGGCGCCACAGGCCGAAATCGCGGCGCCAGAGGCAGGTCAGCACGAGCGTGGCGCCGGGAATCAGGATGCCCACCAATCCCTTGCTGAGCACCGCGCCGGCCATCGCGGCCCAGGCGACCCATATCCAGTTCCTGCGCTCGGAAGCCGTGCCGCAAGTTTGCTCGGCGATCAGGACCGCGCAGAGGGCGATGGTGAGGAACAGGGTCAGGCTTGCGTCGAGCGTCAGGAAGTGCGAGTTGCCGTAGACCCAGGTCATGGATGCCGCTATGGCCAGGCTGCGGATGCCGGTTTCCCTGCCCCACAACCGCCACGCTGTTCCACCGACGGCCAGCACCGTGAGAAAGCCGGCCAGCGCGGGCCACAGGCGCGCTGCGAAGACATTCATGCCGAACAGGTGGAGGAAGAGGGCGCTGGCCCAGTATTGCAAAGGAGGCTTCTCGAAATAGAGCAGCCCGTTCAAGCGCGGAGTGACCCAGTCGCTGCTGCGCAGCATCTCCCAGGCGAGGCTCGCGTAGCGCCCCTCGTCCGGACTGATCAGCGAGCGCGTGGCCAGCGAAGCGAACCAGACGACTGCCAATACGACCAGCAGAAGCGCCAGCAAGCCGGAAGGCAACGGTCGTTCGGTGCTGGCACCTCGAAAGTCAAGGTGTGCAGCGGCGGGCGCGGCACGGCGCTCCGCCAGGGGGCGAGCCTGGCGAGGCGTTGAAGGAGAAACCCGCGTCAGCATGTCTGGATGCTATGAGGCGCACCTGTCCGAAACCTGAACGACTCCGAGCGTCTGCTGGTCATCCCGGTCGCCGCGGCTCACGGCAGCTCGACAGCGGGTCGAACCCCGCGTTGTATGAAGCAGTCTGCACGTCCATCAGTCCGAGCACCGTGTGATAGAGATTGTCATGGGTGAGTGGGGTATCGAGGCCTGCCTCCATGCACGATGGCGAGAGGCCCGCGCGGCGAAGTATGCCATTGCTGAACCACGTGACCATGGGCACCCGCTTCTGCACTTCAGGCGCGAAGCTGTACGGCACGCCGTGGAGGAAGAGTCCGTATTCGCCGAGCGATTCGCCATGGTCCCCGATGTAGAGAAGCGCTGGGTCGAATTGACCGGACTGCGTCTGAAGCCAGTCGATCACCCGGCCGAGAAACCGATCGGTGTAGGCAATGGAATTGTCGTAGCCGTTGAGCAATTCTGTGTGAGTGCAATCCCCGAGTGCATTGGTTTTGCATTCGGGCAAGAAGCGCTTGGTGTCGGGCGAGGATCGCTTGTAGTAGGCCGGGCCGCGACTGCCCATCTGGTGCATGACAAGGACGACGCCTGGCGCACGGCGGGCTGCGCTCAGACTGGCAATGCGCGCATCAAGACCATCGAGCATGACTTCATCCAGGCATTCGTCGCCAACGCACAACGCGTTGCGGGCGGCCGAGTCCAGGCGATCGATCGCAGTGGCGTGCGGAATCCGATCGCAGACGCCTTTGCAGGTGTCGGTCTGGTTGCCGAGCCAGTACACCGCCAGGCCGGCTGCCTGAAGCACGTCCAACAGGTTGCCGTGGTCATCCTGGCGGGCCTCGAAGGCCTGTTTGCCCAGGCCGGAGAACATGCACGGGACGGCGGCCAGCGTGCTGGTCCCGCAGGAACGCACGTCGCGGTAGCTCAGTGCTTTTCGCGCTGCGAGCGCGGGTGTCGTGTCGCGAACGTACCCGTTGAGTCCGAAGTGATCCGGGCGTGCCGCCTTGCCGACCACGAGGACGAGCAGCGGCGGCTTGGCCTGCGTGGCATAGCCGGGGCCCAGCGCCACGACCCCCGTCGGAGGGATGAACCGGCGCCGGTGCCCGAAGATCGGCCTGACCGCCACGGCGCTCGCCGAATAGAGCGTGGCCAACGGATTCAGCATGTAGCGCAGGTGCGGATTGTTGCGCATCAGCGGCGCCAGCTTCAGATTCATCGCCACTGCGCAGCCTGCGGCTCCCAGTGCCGCTGCGAGCAGCAGCGCTCCATTGCGCCACAGATTCGAAGCGAGAGAGATCCTCTGGACATCAACCTGCCACAGGAACCATGCGGGCAGAGCTGACACGATCAGCACACTCGCGAGAAGCCGCCAATTCAGCAGTTCCCTGACTTCATGGAGGTCGGATTGCAGCACGTTCGCGAGCATCGTCGGCTCGATCACGACGCGGTAGGTCATCATGTAGTACTGGACGATGGCCGCCAGGACCACGATCCCGAGCCACAGCGGCTTCATCCAGCGTGACCAGGCGGTAAGAGACAGCATGGCGACCGTCCCGAAAGTCATCAGCAGCGCGACTGCGAAACTTGTGGGGACGTAGACACTGGGCGCCCCGCCTATGCGTGCCAGTTCACTCCACAGCGGCCAGTTGGCCGCCGCGCCGAGATAGATGCTCAACCAGATGACGATGCGGCGCGGGGAGCGAGGACGCGACGCCCACTGGTTTGCTACCTGTAGCAAGGCGGCGCGACGTTTGCGGGACGATGCGGGTTCGGCACTCGTGACCTGCTCGACGGCGGAGGCACCAGGATGGGAGTGCATGAGTGCACGATACGCGTGGTCAATGAAGCGTTGCTTAACGGCCAGATCAGAATCCGTTCAGATTGCCCACGACTCGTCCGACGTCCTCGACCCGCATTGATCCGGGTTTTGCCCGACGCAATGTGCGCGTGGACTGGGCGCGTGGAGGCAGCTCAAACTGTGCCTTCAGGGACGTGCCGCGCTTCGGCGTTGCCGATCCGATTGCTTGAGCTGGAGGTACTCGGCTTCGCTGAGATCATTCAATTGGCGTGGGTACTTTTGCGTCCCTGAATACCACAGGGCCAGTCGTTTCTCGAAAGCGTCCGGTGCCTCCGAGTAGGCGTCCACGGCCAGGAAGTAGCGCATCGCATTGCGCTCGATCAGACCCAGCATGCCTCCAACCAGTTCGGGTTCGCCGGAGGGCTGTCTGCCGACGACTGTGAAGCCTACCTTGCCGCGGCCGAAGGTGGCCAGGTAGCTCTTGGCCGCCGCGGCGGTCGCGGAACTCTGATCGTAGGCGTAGCTGAAGTGGATGAATGACTTGCCGTTCTCCAGCCGAATGCCTTCGAGCGCAATGCGATAGTTGCTGGTGCCGAACGGTCCCTTGCCGGAGTTCAACCTTGCTTCAAAGTAGTCGGGCGTGGCACTGACGAGACGACCGCGAAAGCTCAACTCGAACGCCTTGTCGACGGGGATGTCATATTTGCGTACCACGCTCAGCGTCAGGGTCTTTTCGCCCGCGTCAAGGCGGCAGGCACGATTGTTGAGGTGAAGCATCATCATGTCGCACCAATGCGCCGGTTTGTCCAAGGCTGTACTGACCTTGGCCAGCGGACGGTCCAGCACGCCGTACACCTTGCCTCTGAGGCTCTTCTCGGTTTCGGCGGAAGTCAGCACCATCGGCCGCCCGAACGGGCTGTTCGCCAAGCTTGGAGCGAGCTTTTCGTAGGACGCACGCAAGGCCGCGGCGCCCGACTGTGCGGCGGCCGAGGGCGCCCACGCGATGCAGGCGACTGCAAGGGCCGCCATGAGGGTGGAGACAAGACTTCGCATAGGCATGGCGAAACCTCCTGAGTGACGGCGAGAGCCGGCCCCGCGCCATGAGCATAGGTCGCCATCGGTAGCATGATGCTTCCTTCGGTCAGGTATCCCTTGCACACAGGAGGCACCATGCACGCACGTCGAGTTGTCACGGGTCATAGCTCCGAATCGATTGCGGAGTTCGCGAGCGACGCTGTCGTCGAGCCTGAAGTTGTCGCCGGCCTCGGCTTCGAGTTCCTCAAACTGTGGGGCGCAGAGAGCCTTCCGTCATTTCCCGATGCAGGCAGCGCGCCGGCTTATCGCGATTTCTTTCCTCCTGCAGGTGGATTCCGATTCGGCATCTTCACCATTCCCCCAGAGCGAGAGACACCTCTGGCGCCGGGAGAACGAAAGAATGTGTACGTTCAAATGGAACAAAGGTTTCCCGGTCTGGCCGCACACATGGAAGCCAAAAACCAAGGGATGCACACCAGCGATTCCATCGACTTCGGCTACGTCATATCCGGCAGCATCTGGCTTGAACTGGACAACGGTGCGACGAAGGAACTTCACGCTGGAGACACATACGTCCAGAACGGCACGCGTCACGCGTGGCGCAATCGCAGTTCGGCGCCATCCAGCATCCTCGTGGTACTGATCGGAACAAGCCGCGAGCCGTCAGGTCTTTCTGTGGCTCAGAGCCAGCAGTGACCCGGCCCGGCTTTCGCACTGGCCGACCTGCAACGCCCACGGTCTCCAGGCGAAGTCTTGAGCATCCAGCGCGTCCGCTGCGAAGGACTGAGCCTCCTATCGTCTTCAACGGTTCAACTTGAAGAAGCTTGCCGCGCGTCGTGGCGCTTTTCGCAGCGGCGGGTGTCGGACTCACATCATCGGCCGCCGCCGCCGCCAGGACCACCGCCACCGCCGGGCCCGCCGCCGCTGCCAGGACCACCGCCACCGCCGGGCCCACCGCCGCCGCCCGGCCCACCGCCGCCACCAGGACCACCGCCACCGCCCGGCCCACCGCCACCGCCCGGCCC
>NZ_JBFUFO010000057.1:0-37449 GCF_056403395.1 Variovorax sp. P2_H12
GAAACACCCCCGAAGCGCCTGCGGCGCCTCCCCCTCGAGGGGGCGATACCAGCGGCCCGGCAAAGCCGGTTCCGCGGTATCCCTGGCATTTGGCTGCGCCGGTTTCATGCGTCGCGGGTCACGCGATCACGTGGTGGAGCACTGAGATGCTTGCATTGGCCTTCCTCCTCGCAACGCCGCTGGCCGGCGGGCTGGTGCTGGCGCTGGTCGGCCATCGCGACAACGCGCGCGACATCAACGTCGCCTTCAGCCTGGGCACCTTCGTCGCCGCCTGCGTGCTCACGGCGCAGATCGTCGAGAGCGGACCCATGCTGGTGTGGGACCGCGAGTTCTACATCGACCCGCTGAACGTCTTTCTCGTCACGCTGACCGCGTTCGTTGGCCTGACCACCTCCATCTTCTCGCGCCCCTACATGCGCGTGGAGCGCGATCACGGCAAGATGACGCCGCGGCGGCTGCGCCTGTATCACAGCATGTACCAGCTGTTCAGCTTCACGATGCTGCTGGCACTGACGACCAACAACATGGGCATCATCTGGGTCGCGATGGAGGCGGCCACTTTGACCACCGTGCTGCTGGTCAGCGTCTATCGCACCGCAGCCAGTCTCGAAGCCGCATGGAAGTATTTCATCCTGTGCGGCGTGGGCATCGCCCAGGCACTGTTCGGAACGGTGTTGCTGTACATGGCGGCCGAAAAGGTGATCGGACCTGAAGGCGGCGCCTTGCTCTGGACCAACCTCGACGCGGTGAAGGGCCGGCTCGACCCGAACATCATCACGCTGGCGTTCGCGTTCCTGTTCATCGGCTACGGCACCAAGGTCGGCCTGGTGCCCGTCCACAACTGGCTGCCGGACGCGCATGCCGAGGGTCCGACGCCGGTATCGGCCGTGTTGTCGGGCCTGCTGCTGAACGTCGCGCTCTATGCCATCCTGCGCTGCAAGGTGCTGACCGACGGCGCGCTGCACAGTGCTCTGGCCGGCCGATTGATGATGGGCTTCGGCCTGCTGTCGGTGGTGGCGGCAGTGTTCTTCCTGATCCGGCAGAAGGACGTGAAGCGCATGTTCGCCTACTCGTCGATCGAGCACATGGGAATGATGACCTTTGCTTTCGGAATGGGCGGCCCGATCGCCAACTACGCCGGGCTGCTGCACATGACTGTGCATTCGCTGATCAAGTCCGCGATCTTCTTTGCCGTCGGCCATGCCACGCAGAAGGCGGGCACCCAGATCATGGAGAACATCCGCGGGCTCATCAAAGTCAGTCCGACGGTCGCCTGGGGTCTGATGCTTGGATCACTCGCCATTCTGGGAATGCCCCCGTTCGGGGTCTTCGCCAGCGAGTTCCTGATCGTCACGACCGCGATGCGCGAACAGCCCTGGGCGACCCCCTTCCTTCTGATCGCCTTGGGCCTGGCGTTCGCATCCGTCTTCAGCCGCGTCCAGCCGATGGTGTTCGGCGAGACCAACGTCAAGCCCCTGGCGCATCCGCCGGCCCTGGTTCCGGTTTTCATGCATCTGGCGCTGGGTCTGATGCTCGGCCTCTACATCCCACCCTATCTCAATGCGTGGTACGTCCAGGCGGCGGCGATGCTGGGGAACTGATCCAATGACGCTGCCGGAACTCGGACTTGATCTTCGGCGCCTGTCGGCGCCGATGCCCACTTGGCATGGGCGAGCGAATCGGGACACTTGGAGCACCGCAGCACGCAGCATCGCGAACACAAGCGGGCGCTTGATTTCGGTCTGGGGCGTCGATCGCAGCGCATCCGGCCGCGGCATGGCGGCGTGTGCGGCCTACGCGGTTCCCGAGGGGCTGGTCTGGCTCGAACTGAAGCTGGACGGCGCAGCGCGAGGGTTTCCTGACCTGGCAGTCACATTCCCGTGCGCGAGTCGAATGCAGCGCGCGATGGCCGATCTTTCGGGCCTCCGAGCCGAGGCCAGCGGCGACGACCGCCCCTGGCTCGACCATGGTGTGTGGTCGCCCGGACCACCACCCTTGCAACCGACCGCGCAGCCCGAGAGGGCCGCAGGAGGCGCGCTTCCTGCCGACTACCCCTTCGTGCGGGTCGAAGGTGACGGGGTGCACGAGATCGCCGTCGGGCCCGTGCATGCCGGCATCATCGAGCCCGGCCACTTTCGCTTCTCTGTCGTGGGTGAGAAGGTGCTCAGGCTCGAACAGCACCTCGGGTACACGCACAAGGGCATCGAGCGCCGCTTCACGGAACTGGCGCCGCTGGAGGGCCACCGCCTCGCGGGACGCGTCTCAGGCGACACGACGGTAGCCTACGCCTGGGCCTACAGCACGGCGCTCGAGTCGGCCTGGGGCGGCGAGATCCCGGTACGCGCGACCTGGCTGCGTGCGCTCATGCTGGAGCGCGAGCGCGTGGCCAATCATCTCGGCGACCTCGGCGCTCTGGCCAACGACGCGGCGCTCGCCTTCGGCCTGGCGCAGTTCTCGCGCCTGCGCGAAGACTGGTTGCGCTTGTCCAAGGAGATCTTTGGCCACCGCCTGATGATGGACGCCGTTTTGCCCGGAGGAGTGGCGACGGATCTGACGCCGATGATGAGGGATCGCCTTTGCACGCAGTGCGATGCGATCGAGCGCGAGGTTCGCGCGCTGCGGCGTGTTTACGACGAACATGCGGGTCTGCAGGACCGCTTTACCGGGACTGGACGGGTAACGCCCCAGTTGGCCGCACAACTGAACCTCACCGGCCTGGCGGGGCGCGCCAGCGGTCAGACGGCCGATCTGCGTTGCGACTTCCCAGGGCCGCCCTATGACCGGCTGGAGGTTGCAGTAGCGACGCACCGCGACGGCGATGTCGCGGCGCGCGTGGCGGTGCGGTTCGACGAGGCATTCGAGTCATTGCGGCTCATCCGCGCCATCTGCTCGGGCTTGCCTGACGGCGCCGTTCACGCCGACCTGCGACCGCAGGCTTCGGCATCGCTCGGCGCGGGCTGGGTCGAAGGCTGGCGGGGCGAGGTGTTCGTCGCGCTGGAGATCGGGGGCGACGGCCGCATCGAGCGATGTCACTGCCATGATCCGTCCTGGCAGAACTGGCCGGTGCTCGAGCACGCCATCATCGGCAACATCGTTCCGGACTTTCCGCTGATCAACAAGTCCTTCAACCTGAGTTACGCGGGGCACGACCTCTGATGTGGCACATCCTCAAGCAGATCGTCCGCACTGGTATCGTCACGGAGCCGGCACCGAGGATTGACGAGACCGAACTCGCCGCGTTCGATCGCATTCAGCGCGACCTCCTCGCCATTCTTGGCCAGGCGCTGACGATCCGAGAAGTCGATGCCGGCTCATGCAACGGCTGTGAACTGGAGATCCACGCCCTCAACAATCCCTACTACAACATCGAGGGACTCGGCATCAGGTTCGTCGCCAGTCCGCGCCATGCCGACATGCTCCTGGTGACCGGTCCGGTGTCGCGCAACATGGAAGAGGCACTGCGGCGCACCTACGATGCCACGCCGGAACCGAAGCTGGTGGTGGCCGTGGGCGATTGCGGCTGCAGCGGCGGCATCTTCGGTGAGAGCTATGCCAGCTGCGGCAAGGTGGCGAACGTGATTCCTGTCGACGTGGCGATACCCGGCTGTCCCCCAACGCCGATCGACATCCTCCGTGGAATCCTCAGTGCCGTTCAACGTCAGGCACAGACCGGCAAGCGCCAACCATGATTGGCGACGGATCCCTGTTTCAGTCGAAAGGCGTCGAGATCGGCGCCACGCCTTCGTCCGCGGCCCGCCCACTCCTCATCGAACCCTGGATTTCGGCGCGCGCGGACATCGTGGTCTACGAGTTCGGTGCTTGACTCGACGAGAACTGCGCGACTGCGGCATCCGAAAAACGCCAAGGCCCGACGCCTCTACTGGCACGCCGCGCGCGCAGGCGGTGCCGTGACTTCTACCTATTCCCCCATGTCCTCGCGTACCTCGAGCCAATCCTTCGCTGCTTCCAGGCCCCACTCGGCAGCCTCAGTCTCCGTCGCAAATGTTGGTTCGCTCCATTGCAGCGGATGATCGTCCGAGTATGGGTCAGCGTGGTACGTCGCGCACGCGCGCGGAGCGAAGCGGCCGTCCGGCAATTGCTGTCCATAGCCCTTGAGTTCCCATCTGCCTCTGATAAACATCACTGCCTCCTAGTTTGATCCGAAATCCGTCTGGCTTTCCAGAGGAAAGGTACGAAACATCCTCCGTTGCGGGCCTCTCGCTTCCTTAAGACGTGTTCTGGCTATGCCATTTGCCGAACTGCTTGATCATGGAAAAACTGGGTGCCAGTTGCGCCCATGCCTCAGGCGCGAGCGTCGATGCACAAAGCTGAAGATTTGCATGTAGCTGCGCAGCCGGCAATTCCTTGAACGCGAAGGCGATGGTGTTGCCATGTTCTGGTTCGCTCACGGTGACGACATTCCCAGCAAAGTTCTCTTTGATCCGCTCGAGGTATATGGGAAAGTACTCATCATGTGAGTGGAGGTTGGCCACTAAAAGCCCGTTGGGCTCTAGCATGTCAACGCAATTGCGATAGAAAGAGCGCGAGCAAAGTCGCGCAGGAATCCTGTTGGCATCGAAGCCGTCGACCACAATCACGTCGTAGCGAACCTGGGCCATCCGGACATAGTCAGCAGCGTCCTCCTTGCGCACATGAAACCGGTGATTGTCTCTGGGCACCTCAAACTCATCGCGGAGCGCGATGACATGAGGGTTGATCTCGATGACCTGAATGCGTGAGTCGGGCAGGTGCTTGTAGCAGAACTTTGCAAGGGATCCGCCACCCAGACCAACCATGGCGATGTGGCGAGCATTTGGCGAAAACAGCAGGAAGCCCATCATGAGTCGCGTGTACGCCAGCATCAAGTCATTGGGCCGGTCGATCCGCATCTGGCTTTGAACGTCGAAGATCGAGAAATGCATGGTCTTTGAGTTCAGCGATTTGTCGACAAAGGGTCGCTGGTGTCGGTGACACTCGAGGTGGTCTGGCATCAGGGAATCAAAGGGATGAGCAAGTTTGAGCGTGGACGGGCGCGAGCGCGGAACCGGCTGGTTGTCGCTTCGTCAGGCGACTGCGAAAACCGCATGGGTTCCCGGAAACCGGTCAACGAAGAACTGCGTGTCCAACACGTCCGTCCGTGATGGCGGGCGCGAACCCGCTGATGTTCGATGCATAACGTTGCGCCGCAGGAAAACCACCGGCGTTGATCGCGCCGGCAGTGAACGCAAGCACGCCCCCTGGCCGGCGATCTGTCCGTTGGGCTCGGGCCAAGCAGCTGAGTTCTTGAAAAATGTTCACTCGCATGGGCGATGGCGTCGTCGCAAACTCATCAGGGTCCGCAGCGTAGGCACAAATATAAATCTCATTGTGTATAATTGCAATTATCATGAGACACACATGTTATGTGTGTATTTCACCGCAGCGCCTTCGCCCGAGGCCCAACAGAGAAGGGTGCTCGAATACCTTGAGTCGAGTTGCCTCCGTGGTGCGACCCAAGCCTCGCTTTTCGGTGAAAAGCCTTCTCGCGTGCCTCGATTCGGGCATTGGTTTGCTGCACTCGACTGATTGATTCAGTCCGGTGAGCCTCGGGGAACAACACTTTTCCCCGCCCCGTTCGGGTCAAAATGAATAAGCCCTTTGAAATCAACGGGTTAGGGAGCCACACCGCGAAGCGACTCTATTCCCATACACCAGGCCTGGGGCGAGCTTCGCCGGCAAGGTGCCCTGCACGATCGTGGGCACCTTCGAGGACATGGTCGATCACCCCCGGGCGATGGCCGAAAGATGGTTCGGGACGCGACAGCACCGGCCGCTATCGGACCTGGAAGGCAGCACTCGCGCCAGGATGGCGTTCACCCGTCGAAGGGTCCGCCGGCCGTCCGGCGCGGCGGCGGGACGCGCTGCGAGCGGGGCGAATCAGCCCACCAGAGCAAGGACCCGAAGCGGACTGCCGGAGCCGCCCTCGATCTTCAGCGGCGCGGCGAAGATCACGGTCCCCGTCGGCGGCAACTGGTCCAGGTTCGTCAGGCATTGCAGTCCATACCTGTTCGACCCGTGCATCAGTGTGTGGCACGGATAGGCCACCGGCCACGCGTGGGACTGGCCCGCATCGGTGTTGATCGTCTCGACACCGAATCCTCGAACATCGCGCGCCTCGATCAGCCATTGCACCGCCTCCTGCGTGGGGCCCGGCGTGTGTGCACCGTCCTCCTGCATGTTGACGAACGCTGCCGGATCGTCGATGCGCTTGGACCAGTCCGTGCGGAACAGCACCCAGGCTCCCGCCGGAATGCGTCCATGCCGGGCTTCCCAGTCTTCGAGGAAGGCCACGGTCAACAGCCAATCGGCGTCGAGCGCGACATGCGCGCTCGCATCCACCACGACCGCCGGGCCGATGAAGCGCGACGGGTCGATCGTGTCGACGGTGTTGTTCGGCTGGTCCTTGCCGGTCACCCAGTGCACCGGCGCGTCGAAGTGAGTGCCGGTGTGTTCGCCGCAGGAGAAGTTGTTCCAGTACCAGCCCGGGCCGGCGTTGTCGTAGTGCGAGATCTTCTCCATCTTGAACGACCACACCTGGCCGAACTGGGGCGGCAACTGCAAGGCGGGAAAGGATGGCGACAAGGTCTGGGTCAAGTCGACGATGCGTACCGAGTCGGCAGCCAGGGCATGTTGGAGTGGCGTCAAGGAATTCGTGTTCATGGGGAGTGTCTGCGGGTGGGTGGGTGCAAGCGATGCAGGGTGCGGACGAGAGGTCAGCAGCGGCAATCGGCCAGTTGGTGATAGCCGCCTCGCCAGTAAACCAGCGGGGCTGCCTCGACCTCGCCTCGGTGAATGGCCATCACGCGACCGACCAGGATCCAGTGCGAGTGCTTTTCGATCATGTCTTCGATCTCGCAGTCGAGCGAGATCGCGCTGTCGCGCATGACGGGTGCGCCGTGCGCCGTCAGCTGGATCCAGCGCTCGGCTGCATAGCGCTGGCTGCCCGTCACGCCATTCATTCCGGCGAATCGGTCCGCCACCTGCTGCTGGGCTTGCGTGAGCATGCTCACGCCGAAGCGATCGGTTCTGGCTAGCAGGGACGCCGATGAACTCATCCGATTGACGCAGGCGATCACGGTCGGCGGATCGGCCGAGAGAGAGGTCACGGAGGTGGCGGTAAAGCCGGAGCGCTCGCGCCCGACTTGTACCGTGACGATGCTGACGCCCCCCGCGAGCTCGCGCATCGCCGACTTGAAGGCCGACGGCGCCGCGGGCATGGCCAGCGCATGCGCCTCGCCCGGCATGGATGCGGCTTGCAGGGTGTTCATGCTGCCAACCGCACGGCGTCGGGAGCCATCGCCACGGGTGCGCGCAGCCCGCGCGATTCGAGGATGGGCAGGACCTGATCGCGGAAGTAGGGAAATTCCTCGACGTAGTCGACGAAGGAAAGGGTCGTTCCCTTGAATCCTGCCGCGGCGAGCGCGCAGATGCCGTCCGCCACCTGCTCGGGCGTGCCGGTCAACGGATAGCCGCCATGGCCAGCCGCCATCCGGTCGCGAATCAGCGCCAGCAAGTCATGGGGAAAGGACTTGGCATTGGCGAACTGCAGGGCAATCAGGTTGTCGACCGCCGCCCAGTCGGCCTGGTCGTTGCCGAAGTGCTTGAGATAGTCCTTCGCTTCGCGCTCGGTGCGCCGGCACACGACATGCGAGAAGGTCAGGATGTCGACCTTGCGCCCCTGGTCGACGGCCTTGGCCTTCAGCTCGGCGACCTCCTGGCGGGAGCGTTCGAGATCGATGGCGGGCGTGAACAGGAAGTCCGCGTTGTTCAGGGCGAAGTCGCGCCCTTCGCTCGAGCCCGCAGCGTTCAGGATGGGCGGCCGGCCGTTGCGCGGAGCAGGAAGGCCATAGGCCTTGCTGAGCTTGAAGTACTTGCCCTGCCAGTCGAACGGATGCGGGTGCGTCCAGAGCTTCTGGACGATGTCGAACCACTCCTGGGCGAAACCATAGCGGGTTTGGTGATCGTCAGCCAGCGTCAGGCCGAGCGCTTCGTATTCGGGCCGGTTCCATCCGGCAACGATGTTGAGACCGGCGCGTCCCGCCCCCACCTGATCGAGCGTGGCGATCTGCTTGGCCACGACCATCGGATGGTTCGCAGCGGTGTGGACCGTCGCGAACACGGTCAGGCGCCGGGTATGGGCCAGCAGCGCGGCCGCCCAGGTGACAGTCTCCAGCACGTTGCCATGAAAGTCGGTCTCTCCGCCGTACCCGATCCAACGCGCGATGGGTAGCATGAAGTCGATGCCGGCCTCGTCGAGCAGCACCGCCAGGCGCAGGTTGTTGTCCCAGGAGTTGTCCCATCGTTCCTCGACCTTGGTGACGGACATGCCGCCCGAGCAATTGGAGGCGAACGTGCCCAGCAGAAAGTCGGGTGTATTCAACAAGCGATTCATGGATGTTCCTTTGGTTGACCGGGTCTAGAGGCCGAGAGCGAGAGATTTCGAATAGAGTTTTAAATAGACTTTCTATTTGATCGAAGTATAGGAAGGCACCTTCGATTCGAAATGGGGGTTTTCCCGGCTCGCGGTTTCGGGGCCAAGACGGGCCCGTGATCGGCTTTCGTGCCCTGGCCGAAGGCACGCGCCCCGAGGGTGCGGTGTGTCCGCCGGCGAAGGGGCGGATCAGGCGCGCGGGACGATCAGCCGCGCCGGTGGAACGTGGCGGCTTCTCGCGTGACCGATTCGTACAGCCTTTCCAGGAGCTCCAGATGGGCTCCGGCGCTGTGCGAATGCTGCCTGAAGGCGGGATAGTGCTTGGCACCTTCGAGCAGCAACTTCTTGCGCAAGTTGGCGTAGTCGTCGCAGACCTTCGCGCCTTCCGCCGTCGCTTCGTAGTAGACGCCGGCCCGGCCCGAGCCCTGCTTGTCGATGAAGCCCAGCTTGATCAGCTTGCGCAACCCGTACTGCACATTGGGCACGTCCTGGCGGTTCGTGAGATGCAGCAGATCCTTGATGGTCTTCGCCTGATCGTGCATGCGGATGACATGAAGCAGCGCGTTTTCCTGGCCGGTCAGGGCCGCGCCCGTGACGGCCGCCAGGCACTCGGCCTGCCATCGCACGAACGACTCGTAGGTGCGCATCACGGCGTACTCGAGATCGGTCAGCGCGACACCGAGATCATCCTCGGCCAGATGCCAGTGATGCGGGGCGGTTGCGCGCTTTGATTTGTCGGACTTCATCGATGGGTTCGCGGGCGCAGGTGATGGTCGAAGGCGACCGCGCCTTCAGTTCATCCTCTCTGGATGTCGAGCCTTCGACGCGTCCTGGCGTTAGCTCAGATGCTTGCCGATGAGCCCTGCGATCTCGAACATCGTCACCTGGTCCTTGCCGAAGACAGGCTTGAGCTTGGCGTCGGCGTTCACGTTGCGCTTGTTCGTCGCATCCTGAAGATTGTGCGCCTTGATGTAGACCCAGAGCTGCTTCACCACCTCCGTGCGCGCCAACGGCGCGGAACCGATGACGGCGGCCAGTTCGGCGCTCGGGGTCAGGGCCTTCATGAAGGCCGGATTGGCCGCACGCTTTGCCGGCGTTTTGCTCGCGGGCGCGCCAGGTGCGGTGGATGCGGATTTTGCTGTTGCCATTGCTTCTTTGTGTTGAACTTGAAGTTGCCTATGCTAACGGGTCGCAGCTGCGACCCCAAGCGTTTCCCTCAAAGTGGCCCGGCACGAGCAAAACCGATGCTCACCGGTGCCTGAACACCGGCTGGCGCTTGGACAGAAAGGCGTGCATGCCTTCGTGCGCGTCCTCGCTGGCAAAGCGCGCATGGAGTTGCCGCCGCTCGAAGCCGATGCCCTCCGACAGCGGGGCCTCCCAGGCGCGGTTCACCGACTCCTTGATCGCCATCAATGCCGGCAGCGAGAAGGCGGCAATACGGGCCGCCAGCTCGAGGGTCTCGGCCAGCAGCCGCTCGTCCGCCACCACCCGCGAGACCAGGCCATAGCGGTCGGCTTCCGACGCATCCAGCATGCGGCCCGACAGGCACATGTCCATCGCCTTGGCCTTGCCGATGGCGCGCGGCAGGCGCTGGGTGCCGCCGGCGCCGGGCAGCATGGCGAGCTTGACCTCGGGCAAGGCGAAGCGGGCGGATTCGGCGGCAATGATCATGTCGCACGCCATCGCCAGTTCGCAGCCTCCGCCCATGGCGAAGCCCGCCACCGCCGCGATCACCGGCTTGCGCACGCGCCGGATGGTTTCCCAGTTGCGCGTGATGAAGTCGCTCTGGAACACATCCATGTAGCTCCAGTCCGCCATCGCCGCGATGTCGGCCCCGGCCGCGAAGGCCTTGTCATTGCCGGTGATGACGATGACGCCGATGTCCGCATCGGCATCGCAGGCCAGCAGCGCCGCGCCCAGGGCGTCCATCAGCGCATCGTCGAGCGCGTTCATCCGATGCGGCCTGTTCAGCGTGAGGAGGCTCACCCGGCCGTGCGTCTCCACCAGAATGGGTTCATCTTGCATGGCAGGCTCGCTCAGTCGACGACGATCTTCTGTTCCCTGATCAGCGCGGACAACAGCGTGCCCTCGTCGACCAGCAGCTTGCGGAACTCCGCCGTGTCCATCGCGATCGGTTCGGCACCGAGGTCGGCATAGCGCGCCTTGACGGCCGGCTGCGCCAATGCCTTGCCCAGTTCGCGGCTCATGCGGGCCAAGATGTCGGGAGAAGTCCCGTTGGGCGCCCACATGCCGAACCAGATGTCGAGGTTGGCTCCCGGAAAGCCCTGCTCGCTCACGGTCGGGACCTCGGGAAAGAACGGGGAGCGCCGGGTGCTCACGACACCCAGCAGCTTGACCTTGCCGGTGCGAATGTGCGGGAAGGCGATGCCCGGGTCGCAGACGAAGTCCGCCTGGCCCGACAGCACATCCTGCAGCGCAGGGGCGGCGCCGCGATACGGGATGTGGGTGATGTAGGTGCCGGTGGCCTGCTTGAACAGTTCGCAGGCGAGGTGCGGCGCCGTGCCGGCGCCGGCCGACGCGTAGGACAGCGTGCCCGGCTTGGCCTTGGCCAATGCCACCAGGTCCCGTGTGTCCTTGGCGGCCATCTGTGGCTTCGCGACCAGGTACATCTGGGTGCGCCCCACGCTGGCCACCGGCGTCAGGTCACGCGAAGGCAAAATGCTCGACTTGAACAGCGAAGGGTTGGCCGTTTCCACCGAGGTGGGCGCAATCAGGAAGGTGTGGCCGTCCGGCGCGGCGCGCATTACTTCCGAGGCCGCGATGTTGCCGCTCGCGCCGGGCTTGTTGTCGATCACGACCGGCTGGCCCAGCGATTCGGAGAGGGCTTGCGACAGGATGCGCGCCATGACATCGGTGGTGCCGCCAGGCGCGAAGCCGACGACCACGCGGATGGGCTTGGTGGGCCAGTTGCCGGCCGTCTGCGCCTGCGCGGAACAGCCGATGCCGAACAGGGCGAAAGCGGCGAGCGCCAGGCCCCTCCGAGCGGCCGTTGCGGGATGAACGAACATGGATTTGTCTCCTTGGGTGTGTGGGAAGGCGTGAGGCGTGGCCGCTCAGGCCGCGTTCTCGCGCAGCAGCTCGCGCAGCTTGAATTTCTGGATCTTTCCGGATGGCGTGGAAGGCATCGCGTCGCGCACGACCAGACGTTCCGGGATGTACTGGAGCGCCACCTTCTGCCCCTTCAGGAACTGCACGATCGAGGGCAGGTCGATGCTGTGGCCCGGCCTGGGCACCACCACCGCGCAGGCCCGCTCGCCCAGGCGCTCGTCGGGGTAGGCCACGATGGCGGCCATGGCGATGTCCGGGTGCCGGTACAGCAGCGACTCGATCTCGACCACCGGGATGTTCTCGCCGCCGCGGATGATCACGTCCTTGCTGCGGCCGGTGATGCGGATGTAGCCCTGCGCATCGATGCGTGCCAGGTCGCCGGTATCGAACCAGTCGTCGGCGTCGGTGCCGTTGAGATGCGAGCGCCGCAGGTAGCCGCCGAAGTTGGAGCAGGAGCGCACCAGCAGCCGTCCGGGCTGGTCGGGTGGCAGCGCCCTGTCGTGCTCGTCGACCACCTTGAGCTCGACGCCGGGCAGCGCAAGCCCATCGGTCGAGGCGGCGCGTGCATCGTCGTCGTCCAGCCGGATCAGGGTGACCGCGCCGTTTTCGGTCATGCCCCAGGCGGACACGATCTTGGTGCCCAGCACCTGGCGCGCCTGCTCCACCAGCGGGCCCGGGATCGGCGCGCCGGCACACAGGAAGGTCCGCAGGCTCGGCACCTCCCGGCCCGTTTCGGCGACGGTCCTGGCGAGGTCCGCGAGGAACGGCGTGGAGGCCATCGTGAAGCTGGCTCCCTCGGCCCGGATCAGCTCGATCGCCTGCTTCGGCTCCCAGATGTCCTGCAGCACCGCGCTGGCCTTGAGCATGATCGGCATCATCAGCCCGTACATGAAGCCGGTCTGGTGCGCCATCGGCGAGGCCATCAGCACCACGTCGCCGGCGCCCAGGTGCAGGCGCTGCGCATAGGGAATGATGTTCGCCATCGCGGTGTTGGCCGAATGCATCACGCCCTTGGGTTCGCCGGTGGTGCCCGAGGTGTAGATCAGCTGCATCACGTCATCCGGGCAGGGCCGGCTGCGCGTGAGGATGTCATGCGCGTCAGGCTCGTTCTCCCAGGCCGGCCCGCTGAGCAGCGCCTCGAAGCTGTGCGGGCCCGCGCCGTCGACCACCACGACCTGCTTCAGGTCGGGCAAGGCCGGCTGCAGCTCGACCAGCATGCGCTCGAAGTCGAAGCCGCGAAAGGTCTTCGGCACGATCACGACCTTGGCTTCGCCGTGCTTGAGCATGAACGACAACTCCCGCTCGCGGAAGATGTGCATGAGCGGATTCATCACCGCGCCGATGCGCGAGCAGGCGAGGTAGGTCAGCGTGAACTGCCACCAGTTGGGCAGCTGGCAGGCCACCACGTCATCGCGGCCCACGCCCAGGCGGGACAGTCCGACCGCGATGCGATCGGCCATGCGGGCGATTTCGCGGTAGGTGAAGCGCATGGTGGCGCCCTCTTCCACCCGGAGCGCCGTCAAGGCGAGCTTGTCGGGGCAGGCCGCCAGGCAGGCGTCGAGGTCGTCGTTGAGGGTGCGGTCATGCCAGAGGCCCTGCGCCACCATCCGGGCGCGGCGCGGGGGCAGCAATACGGCGTCGAATTCCATGGTCTTGTCTCCTCTTTGTCGTCGGTGTTGTCGTCGATGGAATCAGGCGGGCACCGCATCGCGGCCGGCGCGGGTGCGCGCCACGATGGTCTTCATGATCTGGGCCGTGCCGTCGCCGATCTGGAAGCCCAGCACGTCGCGCAGGCGCTGCTCCATCGCGCCGCGGTCATAGCCGCCGTGGCCGAACATCAGCAGGCACTGGTGGATCGCGTCGTAGGCCAGCTTGGGCGCCCACCACTTGCACATGGCCGCCTCGGCCGTGTGCGGCGCGCCCTTGTCTTTCAGCCACAGCGTCTGCAGGCACAGCAGGCGGGCAGCGGTGATCTGGGTGTCGAAATCCGCCAGCGGGTGCGACACGCCCTGGAAGGCCGACAACGGCTTGCCGAAGGCCTCGCGCTGGGCCACGTATTCCCAGGTCTCCTCCAGTGCCGCGCGGGCCACGGCCAGGACTTGCAGGCCGATGAGCGCGCGCGAGTAGTCGAAGCCTTGCATCACCTGCACGAAGCCCTTGTTCTCGGCGCCGAGCCGGTGACTCACCGGCACGCGCACGTTTTCGAAGAACAAGGAGCCGCGGCCGATTGCGCGCTGGCCGTGGCAGTCGAAGCGGTTGCGCGTGATGCCGGGCAGATCCATCGGCACCAGCAGTGCGGTGACGCCATGGGCGGCCGATTCCACCGATCCCGTGCGGCCGAACACCACCGCCGCATCGGCCTGGTCGGCGGCCGAGATCGAGGTCTTCTCGCCGTTCATCACGTACGCGTCGCCCACGCGTTCCACGCGCAGCCGCAGGTTCGCCGCGTCGGAGCCGCCGCGCGGCTCGGTCAGGGCGATGGCGAGCAGCGCCTCGCCGCGTGTCAGCTTGCGCAGCCACGGGTTGACGATGTCGGGCTGGCCGTGCTGCGAGAGGATCTGGCCGTTGAGCGAGGCCAGCAGATTGACGTAGGACATGCTCAGGTCGGCGCGCGCGATCTCCTCGTGGATCACGCCGGCCGCCAGGCAACCCATGCCCTGGCCGCCATGTGCCTCGGAGAGCTCCGGCGCGATGAATCCCATCTCGCCCATTTCGCGCATCAGGCGACGATCCAGCGCGCGGTTCTTGTCGCGCTCCAGGAATCCGGGCGCGATGCGTTCGGTCGCGAAGCGGCGCGCATGGTCGCCGAGCGTGGTCAGGTCTTCGTCAAGGTACGGGTTCATGACATGTCTCCATGGGGGCGCTGCGCCGCGGAGCGATACGCGATGCGCCGGGCGTTGCGGGGGTTTCGAGAGGCGGTGGGCAGGTCTCTACCTGGCGTACTTGCGGAAGTCGGGCTTGCGCTTTTCCTTCAGGGCGTTGACGCCTTCACGCGATTCCTCGGTGTCGTAGTAAAGCTTGAGCGCGTACATGCCCATGCCGGCGATACCGCTCTGGTGCGCCGTGTCCATGTTGAAGCTGCGCTTGGCGATGGCGATCGCCGTGGGGCTGCGCTCGCAGATCTCCTCGGCCCACTTCTGCACCTCGGCGTCGAGCTGGTCATGCGGCACCACCGCGTTGGCCAGGCCCATGGCCACGGCCTCGGCGCCGCTGTAGCGGCGATTGAGATACCAGATCTCGCGCGCCTTCTTCTCGCCGACCACGCGGGCCAGGAAGGCAGTGCCGTAGCCCGGATCGACCGAGCCCATCTTGGGGCCGACCTGGCCGAAGATGGCCTTCTCGGACGCGATCGTCAGGTCGCAGATCGTGCACAGCACGTTGCCGCCGCCGATCGCATAGCCCTGCACGCGGGCGATCACCGGCTTGGGCACATTGCGGATCGCGTCGTGCAGTTCTTCCATCGGCAGGCCGATGGTGCCGCGCCCGTCATAGTTGCCGTCGTGGGCGGACTGGTCGCCGCCGGTGCAAAAGGCCCGGTCGCCGGCGCCGGCCAGCACGATGGCGCCCACGCCGCGGTCGTAGCCGGCGCGGTTCAGCGCCTTGATGAGTTCGTCGCAGGTCTGGCCGCGAAACGAGTTCATCTTCTCGGGCCGGTTGATGGTGATCCAGGCCACGGCGTTGCGTACTTCGTAGAGGATGTCTTCGAATTCCATGATGTTCTCTCTGTGGGTTGAAGGGGGTTGAGGCCGGGGCTCAGCCGTTCATGGTCAGGCCGCCGGACACGCTCAGCACCTGGCCGGTGACGAAGGCCGCGTCATCGCTCGCAAAGAAGAGGATGGCGCCCGGCAGGTCGTCCGGCTGGCCGATGCGGCCCAGCGGAATCGAGCGCGTGAAGGCTTCCATCAGCTTCTCGGGATTGCCCGCGCCTTCCTTGTATTCGGCGAACAAGGCCGTGTCGGTCGGCCCCGGGCACACGACGTTGACGGTGATGCCGTGGCGCGAATGCTCGCGGGCGATGGTTTTCGAGAAGGCCACCAGCCCGCCCTTGCAGGCGGCGTACACCGCTTCGCCGGAGGAGCCGACGCGCGCCGCGTCGGACGCGATGTTGACGATGCGGCCGGCCTTGCGCGCCGCCATGCCGGGCAGCACCGCGTGGTGCATGTGCAAGGCGCCGGTGAGGTTGATGGCGATCAGCTTGTCCCACTGCGCCGGCTCGGTCTTGGTGAAGGGCTTGAACACGTCCCAGCCGGCGTTGTTGACCAGCACGTCGATCGGACCGAAGCGCTGCGCCACGGCGGCCACCGCGGCATCGACGCCGGCGCGCTCCGTGATGTCGCAGCGGAAGGCCTCGGCCTGCCCGCCATCGGCGCGAATCCGGGCCGCGACCTGCTCCGCCGCGTCGAGGTTCAGGTCGAACACCGCCACCTTGGCGCCTTCGCGTCCGAAGCGGCGGCAGGTCGCGCCGCCGATCCCGCCACCGCCGCCGGTGACCACCACTGTCTTGCCTTCGAATCTTTGCATGAGGTTCTCCAATCAGGTTTCAAGCTTGCTATCGTCTGACGGCTGCATCCTTGGTTCGGATCGCTTTTACGTCAATGTGTTTACCTATTGTAGGATGCCGGTCTGGCGCTTGCATAGCAATTTTTCAACGAGAAACATCATGGTTACCCCTAATGAAAACAGCGAAACAGCCCGTATGGAGCTTGCCAATCGCGTTTTCTTCAGACTCTATCAATGTGCCAATATGTTGCACAAAACAGGCACCCGAGCGGTCGAAGCCGAAGGGCTGACCACGCAGCAGTGGGCGGTGCTGGGCGCGCTGTCCAGGGCGGCGGTGAGCGACGGGATGAGCGTGGGAGATCTCGCGCGCTACCTCAAGGTGAGCCGGCAGAATCTCTCCGGGCTGCTGAGCCGGATGGAGCGCGACGGCCACATCGGCACCGCGCCCGACGGACGCGACCGGCGCTCGCGCCTGGTCACGATGACCGAATCAGGACGGCATGTGTGGCTGGTGGAAGCCCAGCCGAAGATCCACGGCTATTACGAGAAAGTCCTCGACGGCTTTTCCGTCAACGACGTCACGCACACCCTGCACTACCTGCTCAAGATCCTCGAGAACATGCAGCGGGTGGACGATGAACAGGGTGGCGTGGCGGAGCCATGAACCCCAAGCGCCCGCAGAGCCTCAGGACGCCGGCAGCCCTTCCTTCTTGAGCCGGTAGGCCAGCTGCGGCCGCGTGATGCCCAGCAGCCGGGCGGCCTGCGACAGATTGCCCTTGGCGCGCTGCATGGCCATCTGCATCAGGCGCTGTTCCAGCGAGGCGATGTCGATGCTCTCTTCGAGCACCCGGTCGCACAGCGCGTCCAGGGTCCCGGCCTCCGCATCGGTGATCTGCCCGCCGGCGCCGATCTGACCGCCGCTGGGCGCGCCGGAGGGCGAGCTCCACAGGCAGGCTGCGTCGATGTCGCCATGGTCGGGCGCGAGCAGCACCGCCCGCTCGATCACGTTCTCGAGCTCGCGGATGTTGCCCGGCCACGGGTGCTTCAGCACTTCGCGCATCGCCTTGTCGGTCAGGCCGCGCAGCTTCTTGCCGTACAGCGCGCTGAACTTCTCGATGAAGCGCGCGACCAGCGCCGGGATGTCGGCCGTGCGTTCGCGCAGCGGCGGAATGGTGATCGGGAAGGTGTTGAGCCGGTAGAACAGGTCGCTCCTGAACCTGCCGGCCTGCATGGCCTGCGGCAGGTCGACATTGGTTGCGGCCACGATGCGGACGTCGACCCGGGTCGGCTGATCGGCGCCGAGGCGCTCGATCTCGCCGGTCTGCAGGACACGGAGCAGCTTCACCTGGGTGGCCGGCGGGAGGTCGCCCGCCTCGTCGAGGAACAGGGTGCCGCCGTGGGCACGCTCGAAGCGGCCAGCGCGCGCATGGTGGGCCCCGGTGTAGGCGCCCTTCTCGACCCCGAACAGCTCGGCCTCGATCAGCTCGGCCGGAATCGCCGCGCAGTTGACCGCGATGAAAGGCTGCTTGGCGCGCGGACCGTTGTCGTGTAGCCAGCGGGCGAACAGTTCCTTGCCGACGCCGGTCTCACCGAGGAGCAGCACGGTGATGGCGCTGGTGGCGGCCGTGCGCAACAGGTCGAACGCCGCACGAAAGCCCGGCGAGACGCCGACCAGCTTCTGGTCGTACTCCCGGCGCGGCTGCAGGGCGCGGATGTGTTCGAGCCCGAGGTTGAATTCGATCAGCCGCTCGGCCACATGGTGCTGCCGGAAGTAGTCGAGATAGCGCTCGTCCTGCCACTCCTCTGCAGGGTGCCCGACGATCCGGCAGCGGCTGTCGCCCATGCTCGTGCATTCGACCTCCTTGAAGACGACCAGCCGCCCGAGGAAGGCGCTGGTGTAGCCGGACGCATAGCCGATCTGCGACCAGCATTGCGGGTCGTCGCCGTAGCCGAAGTCGGCCACGTGGGCCTCGCATTCCCAGGAGTTCTCCCAGACGAACTCGCCGAAGAAGTGCTTGGTGGCCAGGTCCATCTCGAGCTGGATCATCTCGACGCTCACGATGCCCTCGATCGAATGCAGGCGCGGGCCGAGCATGAAGGCGTCCTCGGTGCGAAGGCCGGCGCGGCGTTCCTTGACGGCCAGTTCGCCGTCGCGCTGGCCCGACGCGAAGCCCATGCGCACCAGCAGGCCGCGCGCGCGCTCGACGCCCAGCGAATCCAGCAGCTCCTTGCGAAGCTCGGCGAAAGCCCGCGCGTGCAACAGCAGCATGCGCTGCTCGTCCAGCCAGATATGGCCGGAGCCGGCGTTGAAGCGCAGGAGAGAAAGCAGTTCTCCCACGTTGTCTCCTTGGATGAATGCCGCGTGGCGATGCCACGCCGGCGCGGTCCACGATGCTAGCAGCACGGCTCCGGCCGGCAGGCAGGCGCGGCGCCCGAGGCTTCAGTCCGGCGACTGCGACACCCGGTCGCGGTACAGCTCGCGCAGCCGGGTTTTCAGGAACTTGCCGGTCGCGGTCTTCGGAATCGCCTCGACCCACTCGAAGTCGTCGGGCAGCTGGAAGCGCGCCAGCTTCGGCCGCAGGAATTCGCGCAGCCCCGGCGCGTCGAGCTCGGCGCCCGGGCGCCGCACCACCACCACCAGCGGCCGTTCGCCCCACTTCGGATGCGGGATCGCGACCACTGCGGCCTCGGCGACCGCGGGATGGCCCATGGCCAGGTTCTCGAGTTCCACCGAGCTGATCCATTCGCCGCCCGACTTGATCATGTCCTTGCTGCGGTCGACCAGGTGCATGTAGCCCTGGGGGTCGATGGTGCCGACATCGCCGGTGCGCAGCCAGCCGTCGGCGGTGAACTTGCCCGGGTCGTTCGGCGTCGCATGGTAGGCGCCCGTGACCCAGGGTCCGCGCACCTGGACCTCGCCGGTGGCCTTGCCGTCCCAGGGCTGGAGCCCCTCGGCCTCGTCGACGATGCGCATCTCGACCAGCGGGGCGGCGATGCCCTGCATGGCGCGCACCGCATGCTGCTGTTCCTTGGGCAGCGCCAGGTGCTCGGTCTTGATGACCGGGACGCTGCCCAGGGGCGAGGTCTCGGTCATGCCCCAGCCCTGCACGATGCGCATGTCGTGCTGCTCGAAGTTGGCGATCATGGTCTGCGGCACCGCCGCGCCGCCGATCAGCATCCGCATGCCCTTCACGAGTTGGCGCTCGCGCGTGGGCTGCGAGAGCGACTGCCAGATCATCATCCAGATGGTCGGCACGCCGAGCGCCATGGTGACCTGCCCTTCCTCCATCAGGTCGAGCAGGTCTTCGCCGCCGAGGTGCGGCCCGGGCAGGACCTGGCCGGCGCCCACCATCATGGCCGAGAAAGGCACGGCCCAGGCATTGGCATGGAACATCGGCGTGACCATCATCACCTGGTCGCGCGCCGACAGCGCGAACAGGTCGGGGATGCAGCCGGTAATGGCATGCAGCACCATCGAGCGGTGCGAATACACGACGCCCTTCGGGCGGCCGGTGGTGCCGGAGGTGTAGCACATGCCGACGGCTTCGTTCTCGTCCTGCTCGGGGTACTGGTAGGCGGTGGCGTCGCCTTCGATGAAGTCCTCGTAGCGCTCCAGGCCGGCGGGCAAGGCCGCGCCGCCGAAGGGCACGACGATGACGCGCGGCTGCTGCTTCAGGAGCGGCGACACACGCTCCCAGACCGGCAGCAGCACGTCGTCGACGATCAGCACGCGATCGCCGGCGTCGTCCATGATGTAGGCGATGTCCTCGGGCGACAGCCGCAGGTTGAGGGTGTGGAGCACCGCGCCCGCGGCCGGGATGCCGAAGTAGCACTCCAGGTGCCAGGCATGGTTCCAGCTCATCGTCGCGACGGCCTCCCCGCGCGCGATGCCGGCCTTGCCGCGCAGGGCCTGCGCGAGCTGCCTCGCCCGGCGGCGGATCTCGCGGTAGCTGCGGCGGTAGGTCGACTTGTCGGGCAGCCGGCCCAGCACGCTCTGGTCGCCGAAGTAGGCGCCGGCGCGATCGAGGATCTGGTTGGTGCTGAGCTGCACCGGCATCATGGTCGATTTCATTCTGCTGTCTCCGTGGCGGGGCGAACTGCGCCGCATGATAGGGCGAGCCAGGCCTCAGCGGCCAGGGGTCCGAGGGATTTTGGAGCATGTCCAGCCCGCGCCGATGCGGCCGCGAAGAAGGGTCGGTTCGCTGGCGTCGTCAGCTGCGCTTGGCGGCCGCCGCGACGGTCTTCGCAGCGCTCGGCCGGGCCGGGCGCCGGGTGGCCGGCTTCTGCTCGGCGTCGCGCAGCGCGGCGTCGATCAGGGCGTCGGCCATCCAGAGCGCGGTGCGCTCGACCTCGCGATCGCCCAGGCCCCAGATGTCCTTGAGGATCACATAGGGCTCGATGCCGTAGACCACCGACAGGGCGTGATGCAGCCGGTCGCGCACCGCCGGGCGCATCAGGGGCGCCAGCGGCTCGATCGCGTGTTCGAGGATGCGCACGCGGTGGCCGCGCCGGTAGGGCTCCTCTTCCAGCAGCCCGGCGCGCTCCAGCCCCCACTGCTCCAGCGAGAGCTGGGCGGCGGCGCGCAATTGCGCCTCGAATTCCTTGAAGCGCGGAAAGGTCTGCAGGAACAGCTCGTGCACGCGGTCGCGCCCGTTCGGGTTGGCGGAAGCCAGCTTGCGCACCGGCCCGAGCGAGCTGTCGATCACCGCGGTGACCAGCGCGCTGCGGCTCGGGAAGTAGCGGTACGCGGTGGCGCGCGACACCTTCGCGCGCGCCGCGGCCTCGGCCACCGAGGGGATGTGGCCGCTCTCCTGGATGATGGTCATGGCGGTATCGAGCAGCAGCCGGAAAGTGGCGGCCCTGACGCCGCGTTCGGGCGGAGTCGGCGGTTCGCTCAGCTTGTGTTTCAGTCGCGCCATGGGGTTTGTACGGGGCTTGGACGGGCTCGGGGTCTATTGTGAACAGCGGATGCCGGATCGTATGATGCAGCCATCCCGATTTGAGACGCAAGTCTCAAACATGACTTCCAAGACTTCGAGGCAGCCGGTGCACACCGGCAGGACCCCGGGGCGATATGGAGACAAAGTCGATGCGCTTGGCCAGCTGGAATTGGGGTGGACGCGACCATGTGGGCACGATCTCGCCGGACGGGCGGGAGGCCACGCCGCTGGGCGCGCGCGACCCGTCGCTCGGCGCCCTGCCGCTGATCCAGGCGCTGGCACGCGGGGAGCCCTTGCCGCAGCCTTCCGGCACGCGGCTGCCGGTCGAAGTGATCACGCTGCGCGCCCCGCTGCCGCGTCCGCTGCGCAGCCTGTTCTGCGTCGGGCGCAACTACCGCGCGCATGCGGCCGAACTCGCCGGCTCGGTGTTCCGCGCCGCGATGCCCGAGACCGACCCCTGGCCGATCGTCTTCGGCAAGCTGGGCGAATGCGTCGTCGGTCCGTACGACGCGGTGCGCCTGCCCTCGCCCGCCGCCTCGATCCAGATCGACTACGAATCGGAGCTCGCCGTCGTCATCGGCCGCGGCGGGCGCGACATCCTCGCGGCCCATGCCATGGACCATGTGTTCGGCTACACGGTGGTCAATGACGTCACGGCGCGCGACGTGCAGATGCGCCACCAGCAGTGGGACCTGGGCAAGAGCTTCGACAGCTTCTGCCCCATGGGCCCGTGGATCGTGACCGCCGACGAGCTCGACGGCCGCGCCACCCGCGTGCGCGGCTGGGTCAACGGCGCACTGCGCCAGGACGGCCAGACGCGCGACATGATCTTCGACATCCCGACGCTGATCGAGACCTGCTCGCGCGGTATCACGCTGCACCCCGGCGACGTGATCGCCACCGGCACGCCCTCGGGCGTGGGCATGGGCCTGAAGCCGCCGCAATGGCTGAGGGCGGGCGACGTGGTCCGTATCGAGATCGACGGCGTCGGTGTCATCGAGAACCGGTTCGAGTAGGCCATGAGCTTTCAAATGATCGACCGCGTCGCGGTGGAAGAGGAAGGCGAAGGCCCGGCCATCGTCTGCGTGCACGGACTCGGCGGCAGCACCAACACCTACACGCCGCTGATGCCGGCGATGGCGCGGCACCGGGTGATCCGGGTCGACCTGCCGGGCAGCGGCCGCTCGCAGCGCGCCGAGGGCGCGCTGTCGATCGCGCGCTACGTCGAAGCGCTGCTCGACGTCTGCGAGCGGCTGAAGGTCGGGCGCGCCCATTGGGTCGGCCATTCGATGGGAACCATCGTCTGCCAGCACATCGCCGCTGCGCATCCGAAGCGGGTCGCGAGCGTGGCGCTGTTCGGCCCGCTGATCGCGCCGCCCGACGCCGCCCSCGCGGCGATGACCGCGCGGGCGGCCAAGGCGCGCGAAGGCGCCGCCGGCATGCACGAGATCACCCAGGCGCTGCTGCAGGGCGCCATCTCGGCCGACACCCGCCAGCGCCTGCCGGTGGCGGTGGCCTTCGTGCGCGAAAGCCTGATGCGCCAGGAGGGCGAGGCCTACGCCCGCAGCTGCGAAGCGCTGGCCGGCGCCCAGGCGGCCGCGGTCGAGCAGATCGAGGTGCCCGTGCTGCTGGTGACCGGCGACGAAGACGGCGTGGCGCCGCCGCAGGCGGTGCGCGCCATGGCCGAGCGGCTGCACCGCGCCGCCAGCCGGCGCGTCGTGGTGCTGCCGCGCTGCGGCCACTGGACCCCGATCGAGCGCCCCGACGAGTGCCAGCGCGAGCTGCGCGACTTCCTCGCGGCGCAGGCCAGGAGCTGAGATGAAACGCCCCCACGCTCATCACTTCGTGTATCGCTGCCCCCCGAGGGGGCGCTCAATGCCCTTCGGGCGGCCGGGCGGGCAAGAGATCGTTGGCCCCCACGCTCATCACTTCGTGTATCGCTGCCCCCCGAGGGGGCGCTCAGTGCCCTTCGGGCGGCCGGGCGGGCACTGACATGGCCGACGTGCTGTTCACCAACGTGCGGGTCTTCGACGGCGGCGGCGAAGCGCCCTTCACCGGCGACGTGTTGGTGCAGGGCAACCGCATTGCCCGCGTCGTCAGGACCGGCTACGGCGAACGATCGGCGCCGGTCTCGGGCGCGCAGGTGATCGACGGCGCCGGCGCCTTCCTGATGCCGGGCATGGTCGAGGCCCACACGCATTTCTCGTGGAACGACCAGCCCAGCCTCGACGCCATCCAGCGCATGCCGCCCGAAGAGCACATCCTGTGGTGCGCCGAGGTCGCGAAGCGCTACCTGGACATGGGCTGGACCAGTTGCGTCGGTGCCGCGGCGGCCAAGCCGAGGCTCGACGTCGTGATCCGCAATGCGATCAACGACGGCACCATCGTCGGCCCCCGCTACCTGGCCGCCAGCCAGGAGATCACCGTGCCCGGCGGCCTGGGCGACACCACCCGGCCGCACCTGCCGCAGCCCGAGTTCGCCTTCGGCGCGATCGTCAGCGGCGCCGAGGAGATGCGCCGCTGCGTGCGCATGTTCGCCAAGTACGGCGTCGACTCCGTGAAGATCAATCTCTCCGGCGAATCGATCACCGGCATGCCGAGCGAGATGAGCCAGTTCACCGAGGAAGAGGTCACCGTCTGCGTGCAGGAGGCCAAGGCCTGGGGCAAGCGCGTGGCCGCGCACGCGCGTTCCACCTGGGCCATCAAGCAGTGCGTGAAGCAGGGCATCGAGGTGATCTACCACGCCAGCTTCACCGACGAAGAGGCGCTCGACATGCTCGAGGCCCACAAGACCGAGCACTTCATCGCGCCGGGCCTGGCCTGGCTCATCAACACCTGCCACCACGCGAGCCCGTGGGGCCTGACCGAGGAGGTGACCCGGAAGATGGGCTACCACCGCGAGCTCGAGGCGGCCGTCGAGAGCATGCGCGCGATGCGCAAGCGAGGCATCCGCATCCTGCCCGGCGGCGACTACGGCTTTGCCTGGACACCGCACGGCACCAACGCCAAGGACCTCGAGTACTTCGTCAGGCACGTCGGCATGAGCACCATGGAAGCGTTGCTGTCGGCCACCGCCTGGGGCGGTCCGATGATGCGCATGGGCAAGGTCATCGGCTACATCCGGGAAGGCTACCTGGCCGACATCCTGCTGATCGACGGCGACCCGCTCGCCGACATCACGGTACTGCAGGACAAGGCCCGCATCATGGCCGTCATGAAGGACGGCGAGTTCCATCGCGCGCCGCCGGTGCGCTCGGCGCGCACCACGCGCTGGACCACGGCCTGACAGGAGAAGCCCATGGCTGACGTCGTCTTCACCAACGTCCGCATCCTCGACGGCACGGGGCAGAACCCCTATTCCGGCAGCGTGCTGGTGCGCGGCAACCGCATCCGGCAGGTCGGCCGCAGCACGGCGCCGATCGCGCCGGGTGGCGCGACGGTGATCGATGGCGCCGGTGCCACGCTGATGCCCGGGATGTGCGAGGCGCACACGCATTTCTCGTGGAACGACGCCGCCACGCTGGCCGAGATCCAGACCCTGCCGCTCGAGGAGCATGTGCTGTGGTGCGCCAAGGTCGCGCGGCGCTACCTTGAGGCCGGCTTCACCTCGTGCGTCGGCGCCGCCTGCGCCAAGCCGCGGCTCGATGTCGTGATCCGCAACGCGATCAACGCCGGGCAGATCCCCGGCCCGCGCTACCTGGCGGCGAGCCAGGAGATCACCGTGCTGGGCGGTCTCGGCGACGAGACCTTGCCGCACCTGCCCTTCCCCGAGTTCAGCTTCGGCGTCAACATCTCCGGCCCCGAAGAGATGCGCAAGGCCGTGCGCCTGTTCCTCAAATACGGCGTCGACTCGATCAAGATCAATCTGTCGGGCGACAACTTCACGCCCCAATCGCCCGCCGAGACCACCTGGATGTCGGACGAGGAGGTCGCGGCTGCCATGCGCGAGGTGCGCATCCGCGGCAAGCGCGGCATTGCGCATGCGCGCTCCTCCGACAGCGTGAAGCAGGCGATGCGCCACGGCATCGACCTGATCTACCACGCCAGCTTCGTCGACAACGAGGCGCTCGACCTGCTCGAGGCCGCCAAGGACCGCGTCTTCGTCGCCCCGGGCATCGCGATCCTCTACGCCATGCTGCACGAGGCCGAGCCCTACGGCATCACGCACGACATGGCGGTCGGCATGGGCTACGAGATCGAGTGGGAAGCCGCGATCGATTCGCTCCAGAAGATGCACCGGCGCGGCATTCGCGTGCTGCCGGGCGGCGACTACGGATTCGCCTTCACGCCGCATTGCCAGAATGCGCGGGACCTCGAGTTCTTCGTCAAGTACCTGGGCTTCACGCCGATGGAGGCGATCCGGTCGACGACGCTCTACGGCGGCCAGATCATGATGAAACCCGACGAACTCGGCGCCGTCAGGGACGGGTACCTGGCCGACCTGCTGCTGGTCGATGGCGATCCGCTCGCCAACCTGTCGATCCTGCGCGATCCGAAGCGCATCCTCGCGGTGATGAAGGACGGCGAGTTTGCCAAGGCGCCCGAGATCGCCTCGCAGCGGGCCTGGGAGCGCGCCGCGTGAGCAAGAAGAGCGCTGGCCTCTGGTTGCTGTTTGGCGTTCCGATCGCCGTCTTCGTCGTTTGGGCGATCGCCGACAACGCGACGCTGTTCTTCAAGACCTTGCTGAACGGAATGACGCTCGCGTCGCTGTACTTCCTGGTCGCCAGCGGCTTCACGCTGGTCTTCGGCCTGATGCGCAACGTCAACCTCGCGCACGGCTCGCTCTACCTCTTCGGCGCCTATGTCGGCTGGTTCGTCGGCGAACGCACCGGCTCCTGGGTGCTGGCGGTGATGGCGGGCTTCCTTGCCGCGGCGGTGCTCGGCCTGCTGATGCAGCTGCTGGTGTTCCGCCACATGCAGGGCCAGGACCTGCGGCAGACGCTGGTCACCATCGGCCTGTCGATCGTGATGGCCGACCTGATGCTCTGGCTCTGGGGCGCCGAGATCTACACCTTCGATCCGCCGGCGTGGATCTATGGCTCCACCACCCTCCCGCTGATCGCGAAATTCCCGACCTATCGGCTGTTCGTGCTGCTGGCATCGATCGTGATTGGCGTCGGGCTCTGGCTGCTGCTCGCGCGCACCCGCATCGGCATGATGATCCGTGCCGGCGTGGACGACCGCGCCATGCTGGCGGCCTCGGGCGTCAACGTGCAACGCGTCTTCGCGCTCACGTTCGCGATCGGCGCCGGCCTGGCCGGGCTGGCCGGTGTCGTCGGCGGCACCGCGCTGTCGATCTCGCCCGGCGAGGACACGCGCTACCTGCTGGCGTCCCTGGTGGTGGTGATCGTCGGCGGCATGGGCAGCGTGGTGGGCGCCGCCATCGGCGCGCTGCTGATCGGCCTGGCCGAACAGTTCGGCCTGGCCTATGCGCCGACCTACAGCGTGGTCTTCACCTTCGTGATCATGGTCGTGGCGCTGGCCTTCAAGCCGCGCGGACTGATGGGGAAGAGTACATGAGCGCCGCGGAGGGTTCCTTGAGCGCCGCCCGGCCGCCCGAAGGCGATCGCACCGCAGTGCGAAGCACGGAGGTTTTCGAGTGAGCGCGGCACGCTGGCGGCGGGCCATGCACGCGTCCTCGACGGCGGCGGCGCCCGCGCGCGGTACCGCGACGGCGCACGCGGGCACCCAGCCTCGGGGGGCCGGCAGCGCGGCCCGCCCGCAGGCGGCGGCCCCCGCGTGGTGGCGATCCGCGCTGGGCGCCGTGAAGCTGCGCCACCTGCTCGTTGCCGCTTTCGTCCTGGCCTATCCCTTCGTGGCCTCGCCCTTCTTCACCTTCCAGATCGGCGCCCAGTCGCTGGCGCTCGGCCTCATCGCGCTGTCGCTCACCTTCCTGGGTGGCTACGGCGGCATGGTGTCGCTGGCCCAGATGACGGTCGCGGGCTTCGCCGCCTACATGCTGGCGATCTTCGGCACCAGTAGCAACGTCGCGATCAGCCTGGGCTGGCCCTGGTGGCTGGCGCTGATCGTGGCGATCTCGCTGGCCACCCTGGTCGCGGCGGCCATCGGCTGGCTGTCGGTGCGCACCGAGGGCATCTACACGATCATGATCACGCTCGCGGTGGGCGTGGCCTTCTTCTATCTCGCGCAGCAGAACTACACGGTCTTCAACGGCTTCCAGGGCTTCAGCCGCATCGGGCCGCCGACGGTGTTCGAGCTCGACCTGCACGAGCCCATGCCCTTCTACTTCCTGGTCCTGGCCTGCGCGGCGGGCGGCTACTTCTTCGTCAAGCACCTGGTGCGGGCGCCCTTCGGCGTGGCCCTGCAAGGCATCCGCGACAACCCGCGCCGCATGCAGGCGCTGGGCTACGACGTGACGGCGCATCGCGTCGGCGCCTATGCGGTGGCCGGCTTCCTCGCCGCGGTGGGCGGCGTGCTCATGGTCTGGTACAACGGCCGCATCTCGCCCGGCACCGTCGGTATCGGCGCGATGATCAACATCCTCATCATCGCCGTGCTCGGCGGCATGAAGCACCCGATCGGTGCCTTCATCGGCGCGATCGTGTTCGTGCTGCTGCAGAACTTCGCCATCGACCTGGTCGACCGCGAACGCTTCAATCTCGTGATCGGCGGGGTCTTCCTGGCGATCGTTCTGTTTTCCCCCGATGGATTGCTGGGCCTGTGGCAGAGCCTGCGCAACCGCCTGGGCGCCCCTTTCACCCCCCGCGGCCGTGGCCGCATTCATCGATGAAAAAGAAGGAGCGAGACATGAGCAGAGGCAAGCAATCGTTCGGGCGCAGCATCATTGCTGCGGCGGCGCTGGTCACGGTGGCCGGCTTTTCCCAGGCGCAGGAAACCTTGAAGATCGGCCTGCTCGCCACGCTGGAGGGCCCGTTCGCGGCACCCGGCCAGGACAGCATGCGCGGCGCGGACCTCGCGCTGAAGGAAAGGAACGGCATGGCCGGGGGCAAGAAGATCGAGTTCGTCAAGGTCTCGTCCGACGCCACCCCGGACAAGGCGGTCAATGCCACGCGCAAGGCCGTCGAGCAGGACAAGGTGCAGATCATGATCGGCCCGCTGTCGGGCGACGAGGGCATCGCGGTCAAGAACTACGCGAAGACGCAGCCCAACATCACCTTCATCAACGGCTCGTCCGGCGCCCAGGCGACCACGCTGGCAGACCCGGCGCCGAACTTCTACCGCTTCAACACCGAGGGCGCGCAATGGATGGTCGGCCTGGGCGAGCATGCGCTCTCGAAGGGCTACAAGAAGACCTTCCTGATCGCCGAGGACTACGGGTTCCCGTACTCGCAGGTGCAGGGCTTCATGGCGAGCTACTGCGCCAAGGGCGGCAAGGTGGTCGACAAGGCCTGGGTCCCGCTCGGCACCAAGGACTACGCCTCGGTGATCGCGAAGATTCCGAAGGACGTCGATGCGCTGGTCGTCGTGCTCGGCGGTTCGGACGCGGTGAACTTCCTGACCCAGTACGAGCAGGCCGGCGGCGACAAGCCGATGGTCGGCGGCTCGATCACGGTCGACCAGACGGTGCTCAACTTCAAGGGCAAGCGCCGCGAGTCGCTGCTCGGCACGGCGTCCGCCGGGCCGATGGCCGATTCGATCGACACGCCCGAGTGGAAGAAGTTCGTGGCCGACTACAAGGCCACCTTCAAGGACGGATTCCCGAGCCCGTCGCTGTTCGCCTACCTGTACTACATCAACACCAAGGCCACGCTGGACGCGCTCGACGCGGTCAAGGGCGACCTGTCGAACGGCCAGAAGGCCTACCGCGACGCACTGCAGAAGACCAGTTTCAAGGGTCCGGCCGGCGAGGTCAGGATCGACGCCAACCGCAACGGCGTCGGCACCACCTACATCACCGAGGTGGCGAAGGCGCCCGACGGCTCGTTCTACAACAAGGTCGTCAAGTCGGTGCCCAACATCACGCAGACGCTGGGCCTGCCGGAGGCGGAGTTCAAGAAGATGGGCCTCGGCACCCGCGACGTCCCCGACTGCCGCAAATGAAGCCCACTCCCGTTGCTTGCTCACTGCGTGTAGCCGCCTCCCCCCTCAAGGGGGCCACACCGGCGGCCCGGCAAAGCCGGTTCCGCGGTGTGTCCCGAGGGGGCCCGGCTTCGCCGGCCGGCGCCTGGCACGCTTCGCGAGAAAGCTGAAGATGGCCACGATCACCCCGCTCAGGTCTGCCGCGTTGCGCGCTGGCGCGGATGCCCGCGCGCAGCTGCTCTCGGGCGACGCGCTGCGGCTGGACGGGGTGACGCGCGCCTTCGGCGCGCTGCGGGCGGTCGACGACGTGTCGCTCACCGTCACGGCCGGGCAGAAGTACGCGATCCTCGGCTCCAACGGGGCGGGAAAGACCACGCTCTTCAACGCCATCACCGGCGACTTTCCGCCGACGGCGGGGCGCATCCACTTCTTCGGCGAGGACATCACCGAACTGCCGCCGCACGACCGCATCCGCAAGGGCCTCCGGCGCACCTACCAGTCGTCGCTGCTGTTTCGCGACCTGTCGGTGCGCGACAACCTGTTCCTGGCGGTGCGCGGCGTGGCCAGCGGGCGCTTCAGTTTCCTGCGCGCGCGCGCCGGCCATGCCTCGATGCGCGCGACCCGCGACCTGCTCGAGCGCTCGCGCCTGAGCCACATCGCGGACGAACGGGTCGCCAATCTGGCGCACGGCCAGCAGCGCCAGCTGGAGATCGGCATGGCGCTGGCCGGCGCGCCGCGCCTGATCCTGTTCGACGAGCCCGCCGCCGGCCTGTCGCCGGTCGAACGGCGCGAACTGGTCGCGCTGCTGGGCTCGCTGCCGGCGCACATGAGCTTCGTGCTGATCGAGCACGACCTCGACATCGCGCTGCGCGTGGTCGACCGGGTCACGGTGATGCACAACGGGCGCGTGCTTCGCACCGGGACGCCCGACGAGATCGAGAACGACGCCCAGGTCCAGGCGATCTACATGGGGAGCAGGCACTGATGGCATGGTTTCGCACCGACCGGGCCGTCGCGGCCAGCGGCGCGCCGATGCTGGCCATCGAGGCGCTCGACGTCTTCTATGGCCGCGCCCATGCGCTGCAGGGCGTCAGCCTGACGCTGGAGCGCGGAGTGCTGGGCATCGTCGGGCGCAACGGCATGGGCAAGACGACGCTGTGCAACGCCATCACCGGCCTGGTGCCGGCGCGCGGCAGCATCCGGCTGGCGGGCGAGGAGATTCTCGGGCTGGCGCCGAACGAGATCACGAAGCGCGGCATCGCCTACGTGCCGCAGGGTCGCCGGGTGTGGGCGTCGCTGTCGGTCGACGAAACCCTTCGGCTGGTGGCCAGCCGCCGGCGCGAGGTCGATCGCGTCTATGCGATGTTCCCGCGCCTGGCGGAGCGCCGCGGCCATGGCGGCGCACAGCTGTCGGGCGGCGAGCAGCAGATGCTGGCGATCGGACGCGCCCTGCTGCTGAACCCCAAGCTGCTCGTGATGGACGAGCCCACCGAAGGCCTGGCGCCGGTGATCGTCGAGCAGGTGGCGCAGTCGCTGCGCGAGCTGGCGGCCGAGGGCCACATCGCGGTGCTGCTGATCGAACAGAACCTCGGTGTCGCGATCTCGGTGGCCGACCGCATCGGCCTGATGGTCAACGGCCGCATCGCGCAGGAGATGCCCGCGGCGCAGCTGGCGGCCGACCGCGAGCTGCAGGAGCGCCTGCTGGGCGTGCGCTCGGGCGGGCCGGAGGACGATCTCGAGGTGTCGAGCGCCGCCGTCGATACCGGCCCGCCAGAGTCCATGCAAGTGTTCACGGTGCGCCGCGCGCACGGCGACGGCGCGACCTCGCTCGACAAGCTGGCGCCGAGCACGGTGCGCGGCTTCACGCGCTGGAACGCCGGCGGCACTGCCGCGCCGGTGACCGACATCGTCCGGCTGGCGCCAGTGGCGGCGCCAGCGCCGGCCCAGCCTGCCGCCGCCTCGCCCCGCGTCTTCGAGTTCCCGGTCGCCGCAAGCAGCGAGCGCTCGGCCTACGTCGCCGGCACCTTCGACACCAAGGGCCGCGAGCTGGCCTTCCTGCGCCAGTGCCTCGAGAAGCTCGGCCTGCGCGTCGTCACGGTCGACCTGTCGACCTCCGGCACGCCCTCGCCCGCGAGCGTGCATCCGCGCGAGGTCGCGCGCCACCATCCGCTGGGCGAATCGGCGGTCTTCAGCAACGACCGCGGCAGCGCCACCGCAGCGATGGCGCTGGCCTTCGAGGCCTTCATCGGCACCCGCCGCGACCTGGGCGGCATCATCTCCGCCGGCGGTTCCGGCGGCACTTCGATGGCGACCCAGGGCATGCGCGCACTGCCGATCGGCGTGCCCAAGATGATGGTGTCGACCATGGCCAGCGGCGACACGCGGCCCTACGTGGGCCCCAGCGACATCTGCATGATGTATTCAGTCACCGACGTGCAGGGCATCCACCGCATCAGCGAGCTGGTGCTGGCCAATGCGGCGAACGCGCTGGCCGGCATGATCGCGCATCCGCCGGCGGCCTCCAGCGTCACCAGGCCGGCGATCGGCCTGACGATGTTCGGCGTCACCACGCCCTGCGTCCAGGCCGTCGCCCGGCGCCTGGAGAACGCCTTCGACTGTCTGGTGTTCCACGCCACCGGCGTCGGCGGCCAGTCGATGGAGAAACTGGCCGAGTCGGGCCTGATCGCCGGCGCGATCGACGTCACGACGACCGAGATCGCGGACGAGATCGCCGGGGGCGTGCTGTCGGCCGGCGCGACGCGGCTGGACGTCTTCGCCCGCCACGCGCTGCCCTACGTGGGCTCCTGCGGCGCGCTCGACATGGTGAATTTCGGCGCCTGGGACACGGTGCCCGAACGCTTCAAGGCGCGCCGGCTCTACCGCCACAACCCGACCGTGACGCTGATGCGGACCTCGGCCGAGGAATGCCGCGCGATCGGCGAATTCATCGCCGTGAAGCTCAACGCGATGCGCGGGCCGGTGCGCTTCCTGATCCCCGAAGGCGGCGTCTCCGCGATCGACCGGCCCGGCCAGCCCTTCCACGACCCGGATGCCGACCGGCAGCTCTTCGGCAGCATCGAGCGCGGCTTTCGCAGCGGCCCCGACCGCAAGCTGCTGCGCCTGCCGCTGCACATCAACGACGAAGCCTTCGCCGATGCCCTGGTGAGCGCCTGGCACGAGGTGTCGCGAACCCCGGCCGGCGCGCGGCGCGCCTGAGCGCCCCTGACAACAGGAGGACCCCGACCATGCCACGCATCTCCCGATCGACCCTGCTGGCTCGCCTGCGCGCCAAGATCGACGCCGGCCGACCGATCATCGGCGGCGGCGCGGGCACCGGCCTGTCGGCCAAGTGCGAAGAGGCCGGCGGCATCGACCTGATCGTGATCTACAACTCGGGGCGCTACCGCATGGCGGGCCGCGGCTCGCTGGCGGGCCTGATGGCCTACGGCAATGCCAACGAGATCGTCTGCGAGATGGCGCGCGAGGTGCTGCCGATCGTGCAGCACACGCCAGTGCTGGCCGGCGTGAACGGCACCGATCCGTTCATGATCCCGGACGAATTCCTGGGCCGGCTGATCGCCCTTGGCTTTTCGGGGGTGCAGAACTTCCCGACCGTCGGCCTCATCGACGGCGTCTTCCGGGCCAACCTCGAAGAAACCGGCATGGGCTATGCGCTCGAGGTCGAGCTGATCGCTCGTGCCCGCGCGCTCGACCTCCTGACCACGCCCTACGTCTTCTGCGAGGCCGATGCGCGCGCGATGGCCGCGGCCGGCGCCGACATCGTGGTGTGCCACCTGGGCCTGACCACCGGGGGCGTCATCGGCGCCGGGACCGCGCTCGCGCTGGCCGATTGCGTGCCGCGGATCAACGCCTGGGCGGCGGCGGCGCATGCGGTGAACCCCGAGGCGATCGTGCTGTGCCACGGCGGGCCGATCGCCACGCCCGAAGATGCGCAGTACGTGCTGTCGCGCTGCCCGGCGTGCCACGGCTTCTACGGCGCGAGCTCGATGGAGCGCCTGCCCGTCGAGGCGGCGCTCACCGAGACGACGCGACGCTTCGTTCAGATCACGTTGGACAGATGACCTTGCGGGACAGACCCATCAGCTGCTCGGCAGCTTTTGCTTTGTCCTCAACTGAATAAGGAGACGAGATCCATGTCAGGCGCTCAATTCGGAAGTTTCATCCTCGGGCTGATCGTCGTTGCGATCGTCGTCGCCATCGCGGTCTGGCTGCTCCACTGGCTGTACCTGCGCAGCTCCAAGGAGCGGTCCTTCGTGCGCACCGGGCTGGGCGGGCAGAAGGTGGTGCTCGGCGGCGGCGCCTTCGTGCTGCCGATCGTGCACGACGTGATCCCGGTCAACATGAACACGCTGCGCCTCGAGGTCAACCGCGGCCGCGACAAGGCGCTGATCACCAAGGACCGGATGCGCGTCGACGTCATCGCCGAGTTCTACGTCCGCGTGGCGACCAGCGAAGAGGCGGTCGCCGCAGCGGCCCAGACGCTGGGCCTGCGGACGATGGAGCCCGAGCAGCTCAAGGAACTGGTCGAGGGCAAGTTCGTCGACGCGCTGCGCACCGCGGCGGCCGAGATGACGATGGAAGAACTCCACGAGCGGCGCGGCACCTACGTGAAGCGGGTGCGCGACGCCGTCGCCGAGGACCTGACCAAGAACGGCCTCGAGCTGGAAGCAGCCTCCCTGACGCAGCTCGACCAGACCGGCATGGAGTTCTTCAATCCGAGCAACGCCTTCGACGCCGAGGGCCTGACCCGCCTCACGGAGCAGATCGAGCATCGCAAGAAGCAGCGCAACGACGTCGAGCAGGACACGCTGATCGCGATCCGCAACAAGAACCTCGAGGCCGAGAAGCTCTCGCTCGACATCGATCGCGAAGCCGAGCACGCGCGGCTTGCGCAGCAGCGCGAGCTCGAGATCGCGCGCGCCCGCCAGCGCGCCGAGGTGTCGGCCGAACGCGCGCAGCGCGAGCAGGACGCCGAGGCCGCGCAGATCGCGGCGAAGCAAGGCATCGACCAGGCCCGCATCCGCGCCGAGCAGACGATCGAGGAGGGACGCATCGGCAAGGAGCGCGCGATCCAGGGCGCCGAGATCGAGCGCCGCCTGTCGCTCGAGCTGGCGGAGCAGCAGCGCGCCATCTCGGTCGCGCGCGAGAGCAAGGCCCAGAGCGAGGCGCAGGCCGAAGCCGAGATCGCGCGGGCGCTGGCGGTGTCGGCGGAGGAGAAGGTCTTCACGGCCCGCGAGGTCGAGATGGCCGAACGCAAGAAGGCCATCGACCTGATCGGCGCGCAGCAGGTCGCCGAGCGCGACGCCCTGCGCCTGACTTCGGCGGCGCAGGCCGAGAGCGACGCCAGCACCGCGCGCGGCGCCGCAGTGCGCGCTCAGGCCGAAGCCGACGCGGATGCCGACAAGATCCGCTCGATGGCGATGCGGGTGCGCGCCGAGATCGAGGCCGACGCGGCGCGCATGATGAACGAGTCCCACAACATGCTCACGCCCGAGGCGCGGATGTCGGCCCTGCGCCTGAAGCTGGTCGAGAAGGCCGAGGCGATCATCCGCGAATCGGTGCGCCCGCTGGAGCGCATCGAAGGCATCAAGATCCTGCATGTCGACGGCCTCGGCGGTTCCTCGGGCGGCGGTGAAGGCGGTGGCGGCAGCGGCTTTGCCGACGGCCTGGTCAACTCGGCGCTGCGCTTCAGGGCGCAGGCGCCGCTGGTCGACCAGCTGCTGCGCGAGATCGGCATCGAAGGCGGCGACATCCAGCGGCTGGTCGGCGACGCCAGCGGCGCCCATGCCGCCCTGCCCTCGGCGCCGACGCCGAAGGAATAGCGCATGGTGAATGTCTATGTCTCCAGCGTGATCGACGCCCCCGCGGACAGCGTGTGGTCGCGCGTGCGTGATTTCAACGGCCTGCCGCAATGGCATCCGCTGATCGCCGACAGCCGGATCGAGAACGACCAGCCGCCCGATCGCGTCGGCTGCATCCGCCACTTCCACCTGAAGGACGGCGGCATGATCCGGGAGAAGCTGCTGGCGCTGTCCGACTACGAGTACAGCTGCACCTACGAGATCCTCGAAAGCCCGATGGGCGTGGCGAACTACATCGCCACGCTCAAGCTCACGCCGGTCACCGACGGCGGGCACTGCTTCGCCGAATGGAGCGCCGAGTTCGACTGCGAGGCCGGCCGGGAGCGCGAATTGACGGAATCGATCGGCAACGGCGTGTTCCAGGCCGGCTTCGACGCACTGAAGCGGCGATCGTTGCGCTGAGAATCCATGCTTCAGAAGGTCGTGCGCTCCGCAGTCATCGATGCGCCCATCGAGCGCGTCTGGGCGGTGCTGCGCGACTTCAACAGCCACGACCGGTGGCACAGCGCGATCGCGTCCAGCCATATCGAGGGAGGCGAGCGCAGCGACCAGGTCGGCTGCGTGCGCAGCTTCACGCTGAAGGACGGCAACCGCATCCGCGAGCAGTTGCTGACGCTGTCGGACACCGAGCACAAGAGCACCTATTGCATCGTCGAGGCGAGCTTGCCGCTGCAGCGCTACGTCGCCACGGTCAGGCTCAAGCCGGTGACCGACGGCAACCGGACCTTCTGGCATTGGGAGTCGAGCTTTGCGACGCCGCCGGGGATGGAGCGCGAACTGCGCGACACCGTGGCGCAGGGCGTGTACGAGACCGGCTTCGAGGATCTGCGGCGCTACCTGCGCGGGGGCGCCGACCGGCACGCGCCCGCCGGCCACGCGATGCCGACGGCGCTGCCGGTGCCGACGCGCCGTGTCGCCATCGAGCGCTATGGCGGCCCGGATGAACTTCGGGCGCAGGCTTTCGAGGCCCCCGCGCCGCGCGCCGGCGAACTGCGCATCCGGCAGCGCGCCGTCGGCGTCAACTTCATCGACGTGTACCTGCGCCGCGGCTGGATGCCGTCGATGCTGCCGCTCTCCGCGGGCTCGCCCGGCGTGCCGGGCATGGAGGCCGCCGGCGGCGTGCTCGATGTCGGCGCGCAGGTCTCCGGCTTCCTGCCCGGCGACCGTGTGGCCTACCTCGGCCCCGTGCCGGGCGCCTATTGCGGCGTGCGCTGCGTGCCGGCCGAGTGGGTGGTGCGATTGCCTGCCGCGGTCGAGGACGACGTTGCTGCCGCGCTGCTGCTCAAGGGCATCACGGCCGACTACCTGCTGCACGACCTCGGGCGCGTGCAGCGTGGCACCCGGCTGCTGGTCCACGCGGCGGCCGGTGGCGTCGGACTGCTGGTGTGCGCCTGGGCGCGCCGTCTCGGCGCCGTGGTGATCGGCACGGTGTCGAGCGAGGAGAAGGCCCGCGTCGCGCGCGAGCATGGCTGCGAACACGTGATCGTGACCCGCGACTACCGCTTCGCCGATGCCGTGCAGCGCAGCTGCGGCGGCGCCGACGTGGTGATCGACGGCCTGGGCGACGCGGCCCGCGACGAGAACCTGGCCGCCCTCGCGCGCCGGGGGCACTGGATCAGCCTCGGCCAGGCCAGCGGCCCCCTGGCGCCGCTGGCGCCCGATGCGCTGGTGGCCAAGTCGCTGAGCTTCTCGCGCCCCGTCGTGTTCGACTACGTCTCGACCCAGGCGCAGTTGGCCGAACGCGCGCAGCGCGTCTGGAGCGCGCTGGCGGACGGCTCGATCCGCCTGCCACCCATCGAGCGCTTTGCGCTCGATGCCGCGGCGCAGGCGCACGCGCGGCTCGAGTCGCGGGGGGCCGGGGGGGGGGGGGGGGGGAGCAGAAGACGCTCGCCTTCTACACCGGCCTGCTCGGCCTGCGCGTCGGGCATCGGCCGGAGCTCGGCTTTCCCGGCGCCTGGCTCTACGGCAGCGGCCCGCAGGCGGTGCTGCACCTCTACTTCGATCGGCCGGTGCCGGCGCAGCGCACCGGAGTCATCGACCACATGGCGTTCACGGCGCAGGACCTGCGCGCGGTCAAGGCCCGCTTCGACGAGAGCGGGGTCAGGTACGAGTTGCGGCAGCAGGCCGGTGCCGGCACCTGGCAGCTGTTCTGCCACGACCCCAACGGGGCCAAGGTGGAGCTCGATTTCGACGCTTCGGAGGTGCCTTGAACGTCGAGGCGCTACAGTCGGCGCATGAACCGGCTCGCCTTGTCTTTCCTCGCCTTGGCACTGGGTGGTTGCGCCACGCCCCCCAATGAAGTCGTCCGCATGAGCGACGGCGTCTTGCGTGCCACGACCTCCGCCCAGGCTGCGGCGCATTGCGAAAAGGATCGATCGACCCTGCGGATGCTCGGGAAGGCGCCGGCGGAGTCCGGCGTCCTGTTTCGCTGCGAACGCTAGCCCGAAGTTCCTGAAGTCGCCGAGCGAGTTTTCCTTTGCACGACAAGCATTTGGCGTGAGATCGGGGTTCTGGCTGCTGTCTACATCTGGATCTTCTGGATGAGGTTGAGCGCTCTCTGCTGCTTGGCGTTGGGCGTGGTGAGGAC
>NZ_JBFUFO010000058.1:0-36229 GCF_056403395.1 Variovorax sp. P2_H12
AAGAAAAGAACGAGGACTACGCCTGGACGCGACCGGCGCTGCTGCAGTGGAAACTGCGCAACCTCGAACTGAAGGCCGGCCATGCGTCACGCCGTGGTGGCAACAAGCCGGGTCCTGCCAGCGACTACAGCCTGCAGGTCGTGCGCGACAAGGAGAGAGCCTGGCTCGGCCTGGCAGAGCAGGAGTACCGACGCTTCGTCGCTGCGTGGAGAGACCAACCGCCAGACAAACAAAACCTTCATTGAGAAAGGGAAAAACCAAGGCCCTCTTGTCAAATACATCCGTGAGGTATTTGGATGATCGCAGCCGCGTGTGTTTCCAACGTGTGCTCTGCGCTGGCAGTTCTCGCACCGCGCGGTGCGAGGCGGCGTAACCGTCCAATGTGATGCTCTCCGGCGCACTGCCTTGCGTCTGCAGCGCCTTGCGGAAGAACGCCTTCGCCGCCTTCACATTGCGATTGATACTCAGGCGGAAGTCCACGGTCTGCCCCTCGCGATCAACGGCCCGGTAGAGGTAGCTCCACTTGCCGCGAATCTTCACATAGGTCTCGTCGACGCGCCACGATCTACCAGCCGTGCGAGCGAATCGATTCCAGCGCTTTTCGAACTCGGGCACGAACCGCTGTACCCAGCGCATGATCGTCGTGTGGGCCATCGACAAGCCGCGCTCGGCCATCATCTTCACCAGGTCGCGCAAGCTCAACTTGAAGCGCAGGTACCAGCGAACACACAGAACGATGATCTCGCGCTCGAAGTGACGTCCCTTGAACAGTTCGTCCGCGCACTGCAGCCGCTTCGCCATCGATACGCCTTCAGTTCAAATGCCGTAGCCTACCGGAGGCGCGATTTGCACCAGAGCCTGTTCAACGCCAGGCGCTGGATCCGCCTTTCGTGCTAGCGGACGCTCGCGTCAATTCCGGACAGTTCAGGTGCCACCACCTGCCTCACATGCTCCGCAAAGGTGCTGGCAAGCCGCGAGCTCTCCTTGTGCATTGGATACAGCAACGCCAGCGAGACGGGGATCGATGCCTCGAAATGGCGAAGCTCGATGCCCGAAGCTTTCCGTTCTTCGAGCGCCGCCAAGGGATTGATGATGCTGATGCCGAGTCCTGCGGCCACCAAGGTACAAACCGAGCTGCCGAGATCGGACTCGCACACCGTACGTCGCTCCACTCCTGCTTGGCTGAAGACCTGGTCGATGGACTCTCTTGGCGGACTGCCTACCGGGAACGATATGAACGGCTCTCCCTCCAGGTCTTTCGGTCCGATGCGCCTTCGCTTCGCCAAGCGGTGGCCGTTGGGAAGCACGACGACGCAGTTCATAGTGTGGATCGTTTCCGTCTTCAGGCCGGTCACGCCGGCGTAGAGCATGGCCAGGCCAAGATCGCAGGACCCTGAGCTGATCCAGGTGTTCAACGAAGAGGCCGAGCCGGAATGAATCGTCACCGGCACATCGGGATGGTCCACCTTGAATTGGACGACCGCACGCGTAAGCAGCCCACCCGCGAGCCGCGGCATGGCGGCGATGCTTAGGCTGTCGCCACCAAATGCATGAATGTTGGATGCGGCCGCTTCGAGCGCCGTCAGGCCCACGAAGGTCTTCTCCACTTCCTCGAAGAACCTTGATCCGTCCACCGTCGGGGTCAGCCTGCTGCCGCTGCGGCTGAAAAGGGGGAATCGAACGGTCGCTTCCAGTTGTGCGATCAGACGACTAATCTGCGGCTGCGACGTATGCATGCGGCGCGATGCCTCGGTCATCGAACCCGTAAGCATCACGGCCCGAAAGACCTCGATGTGTTTCAAACCCATGCGGAGTGTTGGCATATCAATGACGTATAGATGGCTGAGGTATTCGCATTTCACATGTCCGCGACGATCACGGACACTGGCCTGCATGAATTGTGACGCCCCTCCCAAGCTCTCCATGGGCCGCACGCATGAAAGACGCAGCACCGTCGCCTGAACCCCGCCTGCCCGTTGATCTGCGCAGCGACACCGTGACGCGCCCCACGCCGGCGATGTACGAGCGAATTCGAACCGCGGCGTTGGGCGACGACGGTCTGGAGGGGGATCCCACTGTCCGTCAGCTTGAGGCACTGGTGGCGCAGAAGCTGGGCAAAGAGGCGGGCCTATTCGTCCCCACGGTGACGATGGCCAATCTGCTGGCCACATTCAGCCAAGTACAGCGTCAAGAGCAGGTGGTGATCGAATCGACTGCACACATGTACACCTCCGAGCGCGGCGGGGCAACGCTGACTGGCGCTTTCTATGCTGGCATTCGCGGCGTCGACGGCGCGATGGAGATGACCGAACTTGAAGCTGCGTTACGCCCAGCTTCAAGCCCGCTCAGGACCTCGCTGGTTTGCATGGAAACATCCCACAACAACGCCGGGGGCGCCGTGCTTTCGCTTGCGCACATGGCGCAGGTGTTCGCCGCGGCTCGACAGGCGGACGCCCGGGTTCACCTCGACGGCGCGCGGCTGTTCAACGCCGCAGTCGCCCTTCAAGTTCCAGCTGAAGCCATAGCGCAATACGCCGATACCGTCTCCCTCTGCCTGTGCAAGGGGCTCAGCGCTCCCGTCGGCGCGATTCTTGCGGGCCCGAGTTCCACGATCGGCAGGGCTCGGGGGTTGAGAAAGGTACTTGGTGGGACGCAGCGGCAGGCTGGAATCGTGGCAGCCGCGGGAATCGTGGCAATCGAGGAGATGTGCGAAAGACTGGCCGAAGATCACCTGCGGGCCCGTCGACTGAGTCGCTCCTTGATTGATGCGTTCCCGATGCTATCGACAAGCGTCCCCCGAACCAACATCGTCCTGATCGATCTACCAGCCGGGGCGAATGACAGCGGGGACTGGGTCGACGCGTTGAACCGCGCTGGCGTCCTGGTCCGTCCATGGGGCCCTTTTCGGCTGCGCTGCGTCACTCACCGGCATGTCGATGACCACGCGCTGGAGCACGTTCTTGCCGCTTTCAGGACAGTTGTCGAACGACTCGCTGCGTCAACGTAGGTCCTTGCCAACCACCCATCCCTTGCATCGGAGTCTCCAAGTGAATCTCATGAACAACGTCTCTCGTCGATCTGTGCTGGCATCCGGCGTTTCCTTGGCGGCTGTAGCAGCGTGCCCCCATGCTTGGGCACAAGGTTTTCCCAATCGTCCCATCCGGCTCGTGGTTCCTTACTCCGCCGGCGGCGGATCGGACTTCGTGGCGAGGCTTCTCGCGCAAAAGCTCACCGAGACAGCTGGCTTCAACGTGATTGTCGACAACAAGCCCGGCGCTTCCGGACTGATCGGAACCGATGCCGTCGCCAAGGCACCCGCCGATGGCTATACGCTACTGCTCGCCGATGCCGCGCACGCGACCAATGCCGCGACCTACGCCAAGATCCCGTTCGATCCCGTCAAGAACTTCGAGCCCCTGACGCTGATAGGTTCGTCACCGCAGATGCTGGTCGCGCATCCTTCGTTCCCATTCAATTCGCTGAAGGCCTTGCTGGCGGCCCCTCGCGCGCAAAGCAGCAAGTTCTCCATCGGCACTGTCGGACAGGGAAGCGGACCGCACCTGCTGTTCGAAATGCTCAAGCTCAAGACCGGGTTGGATCCCGTGCATGTGCCCTACAAGGGCGGCGCTGCCGCGTTGGCTGACGCGGTCGGTGGCCAGATCTCTCTGGTGATCAACTCGATTCCCGCCTGCATGCCCCACATAGAGTCGGGCAAGCTCAAGCCCCTTGCCATCGCGAGCAAGTCGCGGGATGCGAGGCTACCTGGCGTGCAGACTTTCTCCGAGAGCGTTCCTAACACCGTGGTGAGCAGCTGGTACGGTGTTATGGCCCCCGCTAACACGCCGGTGGACGTGGTGCAAACGCTCAATGCCGCGATTCGCCGGGTGCTCGAGCTGAGCGAGGTGAAGGCGCGGCTTACCGTTGCCTTCATCGAACCGATGCCGCAAGGAGCGCAAGCATTTTCGAGCTTCCTCGACGCGGAGATTCGTCAATGGAAGGCGGTGGTCGCGCAGACCGGGTTCAAGCTGAGCTAGATCTTCGGGTCCATGCAGCCCCCCAAACGAGCCTCTGCGGGCAGGCCCTGTTTGGGCCGATGCTGCTCGCAGTCGCGGTGCTGTTCTGGATTCGTACCGCCCAAGTAGTCCCGCCGCCCGGACGGAGCCGGCGGCAAGTTCTGTGTTCGCCGGCACGCTTCTCTCTGCTGGCGCCCGTCAGGGCCGCGGCGCCAACACGTTCTGTGGGATCGCGACCGCCTGGGTCGCGTTGATGCGGAGGGCGCGCTCGAGGTCAACCGCGAGGCGCGCATGATCGCACGGCGTCGAACTGAGGAACTCGATGCCTTGGCGTCGTCCGGTCAATGCGACTTGCGCGAGTTCCTCGGCGGGATCCTCCGGGTTTTGTCGCGTTAAGCCGGTCGAGGCGGACGAAGTCCGGCAGTTTCGGGTCAACGGACGGCGAGACTGTAGAAGTATTCAGCATCTGAAAATGCCAGGCCACCGGGGCAGCGCAGCTGCCCCTTCTTGACCATGTGCATGGTCTCGATGCCGGCGATCAGCCGGGCAGCACAGTCAAAGGACTTGAATCCCATCATCGGTCGGATTCGCCGCTTGATGCTCCGATGGTCCTGCGCGACAAGATTGTTCAGGTACTTGGACTGCCGAAGTTCGATGGTGACGCCTCCATCGGCGATCAGACCCCGCACGGCGGCGGTGTTGGCACCGCTCTTGTCGATGGTGATCTTCTCGGGCACATCGTGCTGGCCGATCGCGCGCTCGAAGCACCGGCGTGCGGCCGCCGCATCACGGCGCGCGGTCAGCAGGAAGTCAACCGTCTGGCCCAGCCGATCGACGGCTCGGTACAGATACTTCCACTGGCCACCGACGAGCACGTAGGTCTCGTCGACGCGCCACGAGCGCCCCACCGGGTGCTTGCGCCGACGAAACACCTTGCCCAGCACCGGCAGCATCTTCAGTGACCAGCGGTGGACAGTGGCGTGGTCGACCAGCACACCGCGCTCGGCCATCATCTCTTCCAGGTTGCGCAGGCTCAAAGGGTAGGCCGCGTACCAGCGAATGCACACGAGCATGATCTCCAGCGGGAAATGCAAACGCCTGAAGACCCCTCGCAGGGTCGAGTTCGCAAGTTGGACGTGCAGCGGTACCATTGCTGCATTGTGGCCGACCGACTATCGCGACAGAACCGCAGGGCGGGCATGTGATCGGCATCGGCCACTCCGACGCCCAGGCCGGCGGCCACGCGGGTGAGGTAGCCAGTCAATGAGCGCGCCTCGCCGGCGATCGTCGGACGCAATGAATACCGCTCCAGTATCGCTTCCATCTGTCGGCACAACCCCGGGCGGTAGGCCGCATGGCAAGCGATGGCGGAAAGAGACAAGAGCTCGGCCAGGGAAATCACCTCGCGCCCAGCGAGTTCATGGACCAGCGGTAGCAGCGCCACGATGGGGCTCACCCAAGCTGGCTGCTGGGCAATGGCTTCGTCGTCCGGTAGGCCGAAGGAAAAGCCCACGTCCACCTCTTCGTTGCGCAGCGCGGCGAGCAGTTCCGTCGTGCGCATTTCCGTGAGTTCCAGCGGGATGCTGGGGGAAACGGCCTGCCAGCGGGCCAGACATTCAGCCAGCTGCTGCGCGGTGCTGTCGTCCACGCCAATGCGCAAGGGCTCGCGGTGGCAGGCGTCGGTTTCTCGAACGACGCGCTTGATGCGCTCCAGGCGAATAAAAAGCCCGCGCGCATGATTGAGCAATTTGATCCCGGCCGGTGTGAGCTGGAGCCTGCGCGGTGAGCGGATGAAGAGCACCACACCCAGCCGTTCTTCCAGGTCCCGGATAGTGCGCGACAGCGGGGTCTGGTCGATGTGAATGCGCTCGGCTGCGCGGCGGAAGTTGAGTGCCTCGGCGACAGCAATGAAATAGCGCAGAAGCCGCAGTTCGATCATCGGATATTGACTAAGTCCAAACGAGGCACCGTCGGAGGCGCTCAAGGATCGCCACGACGCCCTGGCCACCGCCGATGCATATGGGTCACGAGTGCGTAGCGGCCCCGGATGGCATGCCTGCTGCCGAACGCCGATGACGCGGCAGAAAGCGCGTGATGGCTTCGGGTTGCAACTTTCATGGCAAAGGGCCGACGTGCGTAACGACGCCGTACCGGCCAAGCACTCGCTCACCGGCATTGACGGTGGAGGCAGCAGTCGGTGCGTCAGCGCTTCGCCACCCGAGGCAGTTCACCAAACCGTTCCTTGTAATAACGGGCAAAAAGTCCGGGATTAGAAAACTGCCATTTGTGTGCCACCTGCGTGACCGAGGTCAGGCCGCCCCCAACGCGCAGGTCATGGCGCGCAGCGTGGAGCCTTTGATCGAGGGTGTAGCGCCACGGCGGTCGCCCAAAGTGCTTGACAAAGCCAAGCGTCAGCGCGCGCACCCCAATGCACGCTGCCGCGGCGATGTCCACGACACTGATAGGCTCGGCCAGATTCTCATCGATGAACTCGCACGCGCGCCGGAGCGAGCGCGGCAGAGCGATCTCGTGGTCGAGGTACTTGGAGTATGAGTGCGACCATAGCGTGAGCAATTCGAGCAGAAACCAGTGCGTGCGCGCGCGTTCGAGCACCTGGTTCGGGTGCATCGGCTCTTCATGCAGGACATCGAGCATGGCTCGCAAGCGCCTGGCTTGGCTCGTATCGCCCGCGATCCTGGGCGAGAAAGCAGGCACGCTGTCGACTTCGATGCCGAGCAGCGCTTGGGTGGAGCGCAGCAATGCGGACGTTGGAATGCAGGTGTTGCGCAAGTCGCCAGGCGGCGTGATCTCCACTCGGCCGCACCATTCGGGGCGAAAAACGATCAAGTCTCGCGAGCGAAACGCTTGCTCTCCTAGAACGCCGTCGCAACTCCGCGGTTCGGTGATGATCAACGACTCCCGCGTTTCGTCCACATCCCAAACCATGCTGGTGTTGTACGACACGCCGCCGAGCAACAGTCCTCCGGAAGACTTGCCGAAAATCGATACGTCCAGCGGTCCGGCGCCAAAGGACTTGACCTTGTGGTGCGCGAACAATCGAGTTGTCACGGCGACGACCTGATTGATGTCGCCGGTTCTCAGCCGCAATGGTTCAGGCTCCGCGGTTTTTCGATCCTTGTACATACCCACTCCATCGACACCCGGTAGGATGCCGGGCATCTTGTGGAGCCGTCAAGCCCACTTGTCTCCATACTCTCAGCGGACGATCGTCTGCAGGAAGGTCAGCGTATCAGCCGTTCCGCGCGGAACGATGCTCTGGTGGCTGGCACCCGGGAAAAGCTTGTACGTGACGGCGGGCGAGCCAGCCGTACGTAGTTCGCCCACAAAGTCGTCCACCATCGGCTGAAGCACGGCCGCGTCGGCGCTGCCCTGCAGGATCAACGTGGGCTTGCGCAGCATGAAGCCAGGCATCACGCCAGGATCGTTGGCCGCCAGAAACGCGCTCATGGCGGGGTCTGCGGCCCAATCGGATTTGAAGCCGTTGAACGCGGCCGGGGTCTTCGAAGCCACCGCAGCGCCAACTGCACCGAAAGCCGCGAAGATGCAACTGTTCTTCAGTGTCGGCATCATCGCGAGCAAGTCGGAACCCATCACCTTGCTCGCGTCGAAGCCCGGTTGTTGCGCGATCAGACCAGTGGTCATCATGCCAACCAACAAGTTCTGGAAGACCACGTAGTTCGCCGCATTGCTTGGGTCGCTGGCTGCATTGGCGCTCAGCAGGTCGACCTCATGGCGGATGGAGACGAAGGGCGCTATCGCGACGGCCCCTTTGTAGTCGAGCTCAGGGGCCTCGCCGGCGAATTTCTCCACGGCGACTGCGGCATGTCCCCCGTCGGAGTGGCCAACGACGGCCCAATTCTTCGACAGGCCGGGCACCGACTTGTAGGCAGCCCGGGTGGCGGCGACTAGCGAGCGGCTCAAGCTCGAGAAGCTGTAGTAGGGATAGGGGGCTTGAGCCTCCGTGCCCAAGCCTTCGAAGTCAGGTGCCACCACGGCATAGCCAGCACTCACCAGTGCCGCAATCAGGTCCGCATAGCCGCTGGGCTCCACGCCAAGCACAGCGCCTTCCGTTGTTAGGTTGCCGTCGAGCGCGGCGGGCTTCAGGCTCGGGGCGCACGACGGCTGTCCGACTGTCGTCGTCCCGTGCGCCCATGTCACGACAGGCCAGCCGCCCACAGGTGGCGAACCCTTCGGCACGAACACCAGACTGGTCGCGCGGATCAGGCTTCCATTGAGCCCAGGCATGAGATGAACCAGCAGCTTTCCGTCTCCATTGACTCCCGGCGCTACATATGCCGTCGAAGAGAGCACGTCGCCCGATTGCGGCTCGGGGATTTGCGGCACGGGGCGGTCACCACCGCCCCCGCATCCCGCGAACAGCACGACGGCGAGCCACAGAGGCAAGTTCCTTGCCGCACGGAGTGCCTTGGACCAGAAAGACAAACGCATGCGTTCCCCTCCAATGTGATGGGTGACAGGCTCCGGCAGAACATCCACCGGCTTACCGGAGGGGAATACTAGAAAGGCGTCCGCTCAAGCGATATTCGAAAGAGGAAGCGGCGCTGTCCAAAATGGGAAAAGGTGCTTGGCGATCCCGAGCAGGGAGTTGGGCCAGTTCGGGGCGTTCGATGCCAAACGCTGCCCTGAATCGCCAGTCAAGAGCCAGCCGAGCCCCGACGAGATGGGCCACCAAGGAGCAAGAACAGTTGTGGCGCGATGTTCATGCGCCGTCCGCCTCGCTCCCTGCCGAGAGCTTCTCGTACAAAGCCGCACGAGAGATCCCGAGCAGCCGCGCGGCGGCAGCCTTGTTGCCCTTGGTGGCGGCGAGGGCCACACGAATGCTCTGAGCCTGGGCCTCCGCCATGGCCTGATGCAGCGGCTTGACCGCTGCTCCGGTGTCTGAGCTGGAGACGGCGGAAGGCGCGGAGTCGTTGGCCGGCATGACATCGCCGGCATGCCCGCGTGGCACAGGCTGCCCCGGCTTGGCTGCCGCTTGAAGCACTCGCTCGAAGTGCAGTGCCTCGAGCACGAGGTCGTCGGTCATCAGCGACGCCTGCTCCAGCACGTTGCGCAACTCGCGTACATTTCCCGGCCACGACCGCCCTGCCAACAGCTCCATGGCGTCGGGTCCGACCGCCCTCGGTGCCAGCGCGCTCCGGCGTGCGATGTCTTCCGACAACGTGTCCACCAGGTCGGGCAGGTCTTCCAGCCGCTCGCGCAGCGGCGGCAGGCGGATCGGCATGACGTTGAGCCGGTAGTAGAGGTCTGCGCGGAAGCGTCCGTCCTCCACCATCGCCTCGAGGTCGCGGCTCGTTGCGGAGACGATGCGCACATCGACCCGCTCGACGCGGTTGCTGCCGAGAGGCTCGATCTCCTGCTCCTGCAGGACCCGCAGCAGCTTGCTCTGCAGTTCCATCGGCATATCGCCGATCTCGTCGAGGAACAGCGTGCCGCCATCGGCCAACTTGAACTTGCCATCGCGCCCCTTACGGTCGGCACCCGTGTAGGCACCCGGCGCCACGCCGAAGAACTCGGCCTCCAACAGTGTGTCTGGGATAGCAGCGATATTGACACTGACAAAGCGGCCGACGGAACGCCGGCTCGCGGCATGCACAGCATGCGCAAGGAGCTCCTTGCCCGTGCCCGTCTCACCAAGAAGCAGCACCGTGGTGTCGGTGGCAGCGACACGCCGCACCTGGCGCTTCACCTCTGCGACCGCAGCGCTGCTGCCAACGAAGCTGGCGAGGGAATACTTCGGACGCCGCTCGACCGCCAGTCTGCGCCGGGTATCCTCGAGTTCGCGCTGCAGATCGACCAGCTTGCCGATCAGCGGCTGCATTGCCCCATTGGGCTGGTCGGCGAGCACCAGAGCCACCCCGCCGATAACGTTGCCCTGCTCGTTGCGCAGGGGCAGCCGGCTGACAAGGAAGGCGCCATACTGGTTGGTCAGCAAATCGACGACCACGGGCATACCCGTGTCGATCACCTTGCCCATGAGCGAGTTGGGCACGACTTCCTCGATCCGTCGGCCAATGACGCCGGAGTCTGCGAACGGGCCGAGTGCGATGAAGCGCCGGTAGCCCTCGTTGAACCAGACGATGCGGTGCTCGCGGTCCATCACCACCATTCCCATCACCGCTTCGGCGAACGTGGCAAACATGCGCTGCGCGGCGAGCTGGAGCACACCGCCAGGGTCGAGTGCGTCGGTGGGGTCGAGATCGGGTGTCATGGCGTCCGTCGAGTGTAGCGGGCTGCGGGCCGCTTGCTAAGTTGACCTCACAGTGCCGCAACCGTCCGGCCAACAGGACAGTTGTCTGGTGTGTCGGCCACCCGGACATGGCGGCATGTCAACCGCTCAGGACAGCACGACAGCCTCCTGACGCCGCGCCGCAATGCGCCCCCTTGCAGCGACAGCACGCTCAGCCCGTGGCATGGGCCTTGCAGTCCACCGACCGGCTTGACCATAAATTAAGGAGACTCCCATGCCATCGAACACGCGCCGCCACGTCACCGCGGTCGCCATCGCCGCGCTGCTGACCGGCCTTATTTCGCCAGCTTCCGCCCAGGCACCAAAGGAAATCCGGATCGCGCAGATCCATAGCCTCACCGGGCCGCTGGAGGCCTACGGCAAGCAGGCGCAGACCGGCTTCCAACTGGGCCTTGAATACGCCACCGGCGGCACCATGGCCGTGGCTGGCCGCAAGCTCGTCGTGATCGAGCGCGACGACCAGGGCAAGCCCGACGTGGGCAAGAACTTGCTGGCCGCCGCCTACTCCGACGACAAGGCCGACATCGCGGTCGGCGCCACGTCGTCCGCCGTCGCGCTGGCCATGCTGCCGGTGGCCGAGGAATTCAAGAAGGTCTTCCTCGTCGAGACGGCGGTTGCCGACTCCATCACCGGCGAGCGCTGGAACAAGTACGTCTTCCGCACCGCGCGCAACAGCTCGCAGGACGCGATCGCCAACGCCGTCGCGCTCGACAAGGACAACGTGCACATCGCCACGCTGGCGCAGGACTATGCATTCGGCCGCGACGGCATCAAGGCCTTCAAGGAAGCGCTGAAGAAGTCCCGCATCGTGCACGAGGAATACCTGCCGATGACGACCACCGACTTCACCGCGGGTGCCCAGCGCATCATCCAGGCACTCAAGGACAAGCCCGGCCGCAAGATCATCTACGTCTACTGGGCCGGCGCCGGCAACCCCCTGAAGATCGCGGACATGGACCTGAAACGCTACGGAATCGAGATCTCGACCGTCAGCACCACCTTGCAGGGGATGGTCCCCTACAAGCAGCTGGCCGGCATGGAAGGGTCGACCTTCTACTACTTCGGCATTCCCAAGAACAAGGTCAACGAGTGGCTCGTCGCGAACCACTACGGCCGCTACAAGGCTCCGCCAGATTTCTTCACTCTCGACGGCTTCAATGCCGCCGTGGCAGTGGTCGAGGCGCTCAAGCGCACGAACGGCGACACCAGCACCAACAAGCTGATCGCAGCCATGGAAGGCATGAGTTTCGAGTCGCCCAAGGGCAAGATCACGCTGCGCAAGGAAGACCACCAGGCGATGCACTCGATGTACCACACGCGCATCAAGGACGACCCCGCGCTCGCCTGGGGCGTGCCGGAATTGATTCGGGAAATCAGGCCCGAAGAGATGAACATCCCGATCCGCAACCAGCAATAAGCGCTTTGGAATGAGGCGCTCCCCCGGCGCTTCTGAACCACCGGACTAGCAGGAACGGGGCCGGCCCGTCGTTCAGCGCATGCGGCGTCGGCAAAAAAAAATGAGTTAGGAGACTTGCAATGAAATTTCACGCGCTTCTTGGCTTGGCCCTGGCCGTCTCGGCCCTGGTGACATCGCCTCCGGCTCAAGCGGTTGCTGTCGCGCTGCCGTCCTTCAATGTGGACACCAGCCAGACCACGGTCTCGGGCATGTCTTCGGGCGGCTATATGGCCAGCCAATTGGGCTATGCCTTCTCGGCCACCTTCAAGGGCGTTGGCGTGTTCACCGGCGGTCCGTACAGCTGCGGCGGGCACTATTACTCCACCAACTGCATGAGCAATGCCGTGGTCAGCGCCAGCATGATCAACACCATGCAGGCCGACATCAACAACTGGAGCAGCACGACCATCGACGACAAGGTCAATGTGGCCAAGCAGAAGGTCTTCCTGTGGGTAGGCAATAGTGACACGACCGTCGGTCCGAACGAGATGAACGCGGTCAATACGTTGTACCAGAACAATGGCGTGACGACGGCCAACCTCGACTACATCAAGCGCGACAGCACCGCCCATGTAATGCCGACCGATTTCGATGCGACCGGCAACAATGCATGCAACAACTCGGCCTCGCCCTACATCAGCAACTGCGGCTACGACGGCGCCAAGGCCGCTCTAAGCAAGTTCTACGGCACGCTGAATGCGCGCAACGACGCGCCCGCGGCCGGCAATTACATCGAGTTCGACCAGAGCGCGTTCATCAACAGCAATCCGGGCATGGCCGCCAGCGGCTGGCTCTATGTACCGGCCAACTGCGCGACCGGCGCCGTCTGCAAGCTCCATGTGGTCCTGCATGGCTGCGCGCAAAACTACGCCACCATCGGCGACAAATACCTCAAGAACACCGGCTATACCCGCTGGGCCGACACCAACAGCATCATCGTGCTGTTCCCGCAGACGAAGAACGACAGCACCTATCGCATGACGGCAGCCAGCGGCTCGCTCGCTAACACCGGCGGCTGCTGGGACTGGCTCGGCTGGTACGGCTCGAACTTCGCGCAGAAGGCCGGCACACAGATGACCGCCATCAAGGCGATGGTGGACAAAGTGTCCGCAGGCGCAAGCGGCGGCGGCACACTGCCCGCGCCGGTGGGCGTTGGCACCTCGAACGCCAGCGCCAGCAGCATGACGATCAGCTGGGCTTCGGTCAGCGGCGCCAGCGGCTACAAGGTCTACCGCGGTGGTGCGCTGCTCACGGCCTCGCCGGTCGCTGCCAGCCCTTACAACGACAGCGGTCTGTCTGCGGACACCACCTACAGCTGGACTGTGCGCGCGATCGATGCCAACGGGGCCGAAGGCGCGACCTCCGCATCGGCCTCGGGTACGACTACCCGCAGCGATGACAGCTGCTACACGGCCTCCAACTTCGCCCACACGACGGCGGGCCGTGCCTATGCGGGCTACGGCTACACCTTTGCGTACGGTTCCCTGCAGAACATGGGTCTGTGGAATAGCACGGTCATCACCACGTTGAAGAAGACGGGGCCCAGCTACTACGTGATCGGCACTTGTCCTTGATCTTGTCCCTGATAGAGAACCATGCTTGAAACCAAGAACCTAACGATTCGCTTCGGCGGACACGTCGCTGTCAACGCCGTGTCCTGCCGCTTCGCGCCGGGCACGCTGACCGCCATCGTCGGCCCCAACGGCGCCGGCAAAACGACCTACTTCAACCTGATCTCCGGCCAGTTGCCGGCCACCGAAGGCGAGGTGTGGCTGAACGGCGAGGACGTGAGCCGCTTGCCTGCGCCGCTTCGCGCGCGGCGCGGGCTGGGCCGCGCGTTCCAACTCACGCAACTGTTCCCGCACCTCACCGCGCAGGAGAATGTGCGCCTCGCAGTGCAGGCGCGCGAGTCGGGCCGCCACGGCGGCGGCTTCGACCTCGCGCACGTGTGGCTGGACCGGCGCGCCTGGATCGACGAGGCGCAGTCCCTCCTTGAGACGGTGCGTCTGCTCGACAAGGCCAACGTGCTCGCCAGCGCGCTGGCCCACGGCGACCAGCGCAAGCTGGAGGTCGCGCTCCTGATCGCACTCGATCCCAAGGTCTACATGTTCGACGAGCCGACGGCGGGAATGAGCGTGGACGAAGTACCGGTGATCCTGGACCTCGTGCGGCAGCTCAAGCAGCGACGCGATTGCGCGGTCCTGCTCGTGGAACACAAGATGGACGTGGTGCGCGAGCTGGCCGACCGCATCGTCGTCCTGCACAACGGGCAGTTGGTGGCCGACGGCGAGCCCGGCGCGGTGATGGCGTCGGCCGTCGTGCAACAAGCCTATCTCGGCGTCGTGCCACAGGAGCAGCCCGCATGACCGCCTTGCTGCAATTGAAGGATGTCCACACGCACATCGGTGCCTATCACATCCTCCACGGCGTGGACCTGGAGGTGCGGGAGGGCAATGTCACCATGCTCCTGGGCCGCAACGGTGCCGGCAAGACCACCACGCTGCGAACGATCATGGGCCTCTGGCGTGCCTCGCGCGGTGAGTTGCACTTCCGCAGCGCACAGATCGGGGCGCTGGCCACGCCGGAGATTGCGCGGCTCGGCATCGCCTATGTCCCGGAAAACATGGGGATCTTCGCCGATCTGACGGTCAAGGAGAACCTCGTGCTCGCCGCGCGAGGGGCGGCCACCGCCGACGCGTTGGACGGTGCGCGGCTGGAGTGGGTCCTTTCTCTTTTTGCCGCTCTGAAGAAGTTCTGGCTGTACCCGGCAGGAAAGCTCTCGGGTGGCCAGAAGCAGATGCTCGCGATCGCGCGCGCGATCATCGAGCCGCGCGATCTGCTGCTGATCGACGAGCCCAGCAAGGGGCTTGCGCCGGCGATGGTGCAGAACCTGATTGCCGCGTTCGCCGAGCTGAAGCGGCAGCGCACGACGGTGCTGCTCGTGGAGCAGAACTTCGCCATGGCGAAGGCCATCGGCGACCGCGTCGCCGTGATGGACAACGGGCGCATCGTGCACACGGGCGCGATGGCCGACCTGGCCGACAACGAAGCGCTGCAGCAGCGGCTGCTCGGCCTTTCTCTAGGAGTACACCAATGACCACCGCCACTTTGCCCGCGCCTTCGGCCGCGGTGCCGCAGGCGCGCTTCGACCTGCGGCCTCTGGCCCTGCTTGCATCACTGGCGGCCCTCGCGCTGCCTGCTGTCGGCCACACCGGCACCTGGGTGACGCTGACCGTCGCCGGCCTGGCGATGGGCATGATCATCTTCCTCGTCGCGTCCGGCCTCACGCTGGTGTTCGGGCTGATGGACGTTCTGAACTTCGGCCACGGCGTGTTCATCGCCTTGGGTGCCTATGTCGCCATGACCACGATGCTGGCGCTGGGCGCCTGGGTCGGCAGCGAATCGCTGTGGCTGAACGCTGCCGCAGTGCTCGCCGCAATGCTCGCCGCCGCGGCAGTGGTTGCGGTCTCCGGGCTCGTCTTCGAGCGGCTGCTGGTGCGTCCCGTCTACGGCATGCCGCTCAGGCAGATCCTGGTCACGATGGGCGGCCTGATCATCGGCGAGGAGCTGATCAAGGTCTTCTGGGGGCCCGACCAGCTGGCCGTGCCGCTGCCGCAGGCGCTGCGCGGCTCCTTCTCATTCGGCGATGCGTCCGTCGAGAAGTACCGGCTGCTGGCGGTCGCTGTCGGCAGCGTTGTTTTCGTGGCGATGTTATGGGTGCTGACCCGCACCAAGGTGGGCCTGCTCGTACGCGCCGGCGTACAGGACCGCGAGATGGTCGAGGCGCTGGGCTACCGGATACGGCGGCTCTTCATCGGCGTGTTCGTCGCCGGTTCGGCACTGGCCGGACTGGGCGGCGCACTTTGGGCGCTGTACCAGCAGAGCGTGGTGCCGCAGATCGGCACTCAGGTGAACGTGCTGATCTTCACCGTCATCATCATCGGCGGACTCGGGTCCACGTTTGGCTGCTTCGTGGGTGCCCTGATGGTGGGCCTGGTCGCCAACTACGCCGGCTTTCTGATGCCCAAGTTCGCGCTCTTCTCCACCATCGCGCTGATGGTGGCGGTGCTGCTGTGGCGGCCGAACGGCCTTTATCCCGTCGGGCAGCAATGAGGGCAATCACGATGATCGACCGACTGCTCTCCCACGACGTACCGCGCAGCCGCTGGCTCGCCCTGGCGCTGGTGCTCATTGCCATCGCGCTGACTTTCGCCCCGTTCCTCTTTCCCGGCCACAAGGCGCTGGGCGTCGCCGCCAAGGCCCTCATATTCATCCTGCTGGTGGCGAGCTACGACCTGCTGCTCGGCTATACCGGTGTGGTGAGTTTCGCGCACACCATGTTCTTCGGCATCGGCGCCTACGGCGTGGCGATCGCCAGCAGCCGCCTCGGTGCCGGCGCGAGCTCGGTGCTCTTCGGGCTCAGCGCGGCGTTGCTGCTCTCGCTGCTGCTGTCGCTGGCCATCGGCCTCTTCAGCCTGCGGGTGAAGGCGATCTTCTTCGCGATGATCACACTGGCGGTCGCATCGGGCTTCCTCACGCTGGCCTCGCAGTTGAGCCATATCACAGGCGGTGAGGACGGGATCAGCTTCCGCACCCCGGAATGGTTGTCGCCCTCGTTCGAGCCTTTCGAGCAGCCGCTGCTCGGCGTGACGATCGACGGCCGCGTGCTCACTTACTACCTCCTGCTGGTGGTGGTCGCGGCGAGCTTCCTCGCCCTCCTGCGCATCGTCAATTCGCCGTTCGGCCGCGTGCTGCAGGCCATCCGCGAGAACGACTTCCGGGCCGAGGCGCTCGGCTTCCGCACGGTGGCGTATCGCACCGTGTCGAACGTGCTCTCGGCCTTGTTCGCTACGCTCGCCGGCGCGCTGCTCGCGTTGTGGCTGCGCTACACCGGGCCGGACACCACGCTGTCGTTCGAGATCATGCTCGACGTGCTGCTCATCGTCGTGATCGGCGGCATGGGAACGATGTATGGCGCGGTGGTCGGCGCGGCACTGTTCGTGCTGGCGCAGAACTACCTGCAGGATCTGCTGAAAGTCGGCGGTTCGGTGCTGAGCGGCCTGCCGCTCCTGCCCCAGTTCGTGTCACCGGACCGCTGGCTGCTGTGGCTGGGGATCCTGTTCGTGCTGTCCGTGTACCACTTCCCCAGCGGCATCGTCGGCCGCCTACGCATGTCGCGGCGGTCCGAGCCATGAAGCCGACATCGAATTACCTCCGCTGCGAAGGGCGCGAACTGCATTACACCGAGTGGGCCGGGCCGAACGCCGCGAGCGATGCGGTGATCGCCTGGCACGGCTTCGCTCGCACCGGCCGCGACATGGACGACATCGCTGCGCAGCTGGCGCAACGCTACCGCGTCATCTGCCCCGACACCATCGGACGCGGCCTGTCGCAATGGAGCCCGGACCCTGCGAACGAATACACGCTGCCGTTCTATGTGCGGCTGGCCGCCTCGCTCGTCGACCAGCTCGGGCTACCGCATTTCCACTGGCTCGGCACGTCGATGGGCGGCGCGATCGGCATCCTTGCCGCCGCCACGACGCTCAGAGGCCGGCTGCGCCGGCTGGTGATCAATGACATCGGCCCGTGCCCGGCTCCTGAGGCCGTCGAACGCATCTTCACCTATGCCAGCCGACCACCGGCCTTCGGCAGCGTGAGCGAACTCGAAGCGTACTTCCGCACTGTCTATGCGCCGTACGGTCGCCTCTCTGACGCGCAGTGGCGACGCCTCACGGAAACCTCGGTGCGCCGGTTGCCCGATGGCCGCGTCACTCCGCACTATGACCCGGGGATCGCAATGCAGTTGCAGTCAAGCAGTCCGGAAGGGCTGTGGCCGGCATGGGACAGCCTCGACGTGCCCGTGCTTTGCCTGCGTGGCGCGCACTCGGACTTGTTGCTGCCGGACGCCGCGGAGCAGATGCGCACGCGCGGACCGCTCGCGGTGGTGGTCGAGATCCAGGGATGCGGCCATGCGCCCGCGTTGAACACGCCGGAGCAGTTTGCGTTGGTCGAACGTTTCCTGGCCGGAGATGCCCGATTGTCGTAGGCTGCTCGGCCAAATGGCGCGGTGACAACGGGCCGCGCACCAAGGGGCAAGACGACATTGTTGGTCCCGGCACTTGCACTGCGTCGCCGGCCTCGGCATGGTCCGGGTTTTCCTGCTGACATGCGCGTTGCTGATCGTCCCGCCCGCCCGCGCCGATCAGCTATGTACTTATCCGTACCTGGCTTGAGGCATCCCTCAGTAGCCCCACGCGCAGCTGCAAATCGAATGGGCTCATTCAGCGCCCATCACGTGCCAAGCCGTTGGATGCGCTCGGCATATCAACGTCGCAATGCGCATTCGCGCTGCGCCTCAAGCCGAGCAACTCGACGCTGCGTTCCCGCAGCAACTCGGAGTCGCTCCTCAGAGCGCGCTGCAGGCACTCATCGATATAGGCGCCATCGCTCTGCAGGCGCGACAGATCGACCCGCCAGCCCACGCCAGCCATGAGCCATTTGAAGTCGACCAGATTGAGGAAGGCGTCGCATCCTTCCGAGCCTTTGGCATGGGTCGCATTCATGAATGTTGCCGCCTATGAATCGTTATCTTGCTGAAAATCAGACATCCCCGAGGGTGCGCCACCTCAAATGCAGGCGCACTGCCTCAAGAAATACAAGTACAACAACCTCGAGTGCCGACCACTAGCGCAACACGGTGCCGCCAGCTCCCAGCAGAGTCACTTCCACGAAGGATGGGCCCAGGTGGCTCGAGGCTGTGTATCGGTAATCGAGCTCTTCAAAGCTCTGGAACTCGAAGCTTTCGAGAGCGCGCACGTAGCCGTCGCGAGTGAGATTGCGGCCGGCGCGCCGCAAGCCTTCCACAATCACCCGTCCGGTCATGAAGCCTTCCAGGGTTTCGTAAGACAGGTTGTCCTCGTTGCCATGCCGAGCCATCACGGAGCGGAAGTTGCGCGCGGCGCGCGACGAGCCGCGCGGATGCGGCATCACCTGCGTGATCGCGATGCCGCGGACGTCAGCCTCCAGCAGCTCGAACAGCTTGGGCACCGATGTGACCGAGAGGACCCAGGGCGAAGGCAGCGCCGCCCGTGCCTGCGCCTTGTACAGCTTCATCAAGTCGGCCACCGTGCTCGGCGACGTGAACAGCAGCACGGCCTGGGGAGCAGCCTTCACGAGCGTCGCGGCCATGCCCCGGCCGTCCCAGTTTTCCGCGGGGTGCGGGACCTCCGCCACCAATTGCGCGTGGAACCGCTGCGCCGCCTTGTGTGCAGCGGCCAGGGTGCTCTTGCCGAACGCGTTGTCTTGGTAGACCACCGCGATGCGGCGTGTGCCGATCGTCGCGAGATGCTCCACCATCTTCTCGACCTCATTGGAGTAGGCCGTGCGCGTGTGGAAGAGGTAGCGATTGTGAACACGAGCTCCGTCGGCTCCAGTCAGTGTGCCCACTGCCGGCAGCCGATACTCCTCGAGCAGCGGCATCGCGGCCAGCGTGATGCCGGTGCCGCCGATGCATGCGAGTCCGAATACATCCGCACCCTGCCCGAACGCACGGACGTTCGTGAGTGCCTTGTCGACGACGTAGTTGTCCTCCCGGCGCACCACCGAGAGCTGGCGGCCATGCATGCCGCCTTGCGCATTCACCTGGGCGAAGGAGCCGAGCAGCCCGTCGGTATAGTTGCGGTAGAGACTGCCCCAGACGCTGTCGAAGCCGATGGTCTGACCGAACACCACCTTGTTGTCAGAGACGCCTGGTTCGCTGCCGCGCGCAGACACGATCCACGGCGCCGAGGCTGCCGCGGCACAGAATGCTCGTCTCCGGATGGGGTTCATTGGTGTCTCCTCTGACTGATAGACGCACTCGTGTTCGAAAGAACCTGCCGCGGCTCAGACCCCGCCGTGGCAGACGTACTTGGTTTCGAGGTACTCGTCGAGCCCATACCTCGAACCCTCGCGCCCGACCCCCGACTCCTTGATGCCGCCGAACGGTGCTACTTCGTTGGAGATCAGTCCCTCGTTGACGCCGACCATGCCGTACTCGAGCCGCTCGGCGACACGCCAGGCTCGGCGCACGTCGCGCGTGTAGAAGTAGGCGGCTAGACCGAAGGGCGTGTCATTGGCGAGCTGCACGGCCTCATCGTCGCTCGCGAACCGCATCAACGGTGCGACCGGCCCGAAGATCTCCTCGCGCACAACGGCCATCTCGCTCGTGACGCCAGCCAGGACCGTCGGCGTGTAGAAGTTGCCCCCCAACGCGTGCACAACACCGCCCGCCAGGACGCGTGCGCCCTGGCTTCGCGCTTCATCGACCAGGCGGCTGACCTTGGCCAGCGCCCGGCCGTCAATCAACGGCCCGATGTGCACCCCGGGCTCGACGCCGGCACCGACCTTCAGCTGCTCCACCGCACGCACCAGCCGCTCGGCAAAGGCATCGAACACGGCCTCGTGCACCAGGAACCGGTTGGCGCAAACACAGGTCTGGCCCGCGTTGCGGTACTTGGAAGCGATCGCGCCCTGCACGGCGAGGTCCAGGTCGGCGTCGTCGAAAACGATGAAAGGTGCGTTGCCGCCCAATTCCATCGAAACGCGCTTGACCGTGGCGGCGCATTGCGCCATCAGCAGCTTGCCGACGGGCGTGGAGCCGGTGAACGAGAGCTTGCGCACGACCGGGCTGGCCGTGAGGGCTCCTCCGACGAGCGCCGGCCTCGCGGTGGTGACGACGTTGATCACGCCGGCCGGAATGCCGGCACGCTGCGCCAGTTCGGCCAGCGCGAGGGCCGACAGCGGCGTCGCCTCTGCGGGCTTCACGACCGAGGTGCAACCAGCGGCCAGTGCAGGCGCAACCTTGCGCGTGATCATCGCGATGGGGAAGTTCCACGGCGTGATGGCCGCGGTGACACCCACGCCCTGCTTCATCACCATCAGACGACGGTCGACCGTCGGTGCCGGAATCAGGTCGCCGTAGGCGCGCTTGCCCTCTTCCGCGAACCACTCGATGAACGAAGCGCCGTACCGCACCTCGCCCAGCGCTTCGGCGAGCGACTTGCCCTGCTCCAAGGTCATGAGCAGCGCGAGGTCCTGTTCCGCGCCAATCACGAGATCGTGCCAGCGGCGCAGCAAGGCACTGCGCTCCTTCGCCGGCCGCGCGCGCCAGGCGGGCAGCGCGGCCTGGGCTGCGGCGATGGCGCGATCGGTGTCAGCGGCGTCCATGTCGGGAACGGCCGCGATCGTTTCGCCGTTGGCCGGGTTGCACACCTCGTGCGACCCGCCGCCCCGCGCAGCGACCCACTCGCCGCCGATGAACGCCAGGCGCTTCAGCAACGCCGTATCTTTCAACTGCACCATCAGAAAGCCTCCTCGTAGAGCGCGAGCGCGTCGGCAAGCGCCACGTCGCGCGGGTTATTCACCAGCAGGCGCTGGACCTTGAGTGCGTCCTCCGCCAGCATCGGCAGGTCAATCCGGTCCACGCCGACAGCGCGCAGGTTCTGCTCGAACGGCATCACGGCCACCAGCGCGGCCATGGCATCGACGAACGCCCTGGCGCCTTCGATGGGAGGTTGGCCGGGCCGCGCCGTGCCGATCACTTCGCCCAGTTGTGCGTAGAGCGGCGCCGCGTGTTCCAGGTTGAAGCGCAGCACCGGCCGCAGCACCAGCGCGTTCGACAGGCCGTGCGGCACGTGGAAATGGCCGCCCAGCGGATATGCCAGCGCATGCACCGCCGCCACCGGCGCGTTCGCGAACGCCATGCCCGCCAACAGCGAGCCAAGCAGCATGTGCTCGCGCGCCGCGCCGTTGCGCGGCTCTTCGAGCACCTTGCGCTGGTTGGCATACAGCAGCGCCAACGCCTTCAGGGCCAGCGCATCCGACACCGGGTTCTTCTTGTGGCGCGAGGTGAAGGCCTCGATCGCGTGCACCATGGCATCGATTCCCGTCATCGCCGTAAGGCGAGGAGGCAGGCCCAGCGTGAGGTGGCTGTCGAGCAGCGCGAAGTCAGGGTAGAGCAAGGGAGAGACCACGCCCTTCTTCTCTGAAGTCGGGGTGGTGACGATCGCGATAGGCGTCACCTCCGAGCCGGTGCCGGCGGTGGTCGGCACCTGCACGAGCGGCAGGCGTGGCCCCTGCGCCAAGTCGATCCCGTAGATATCGTGCAGCGCCGCCGGCGTGCGCGCCAGCAAGGCCACGAGCTTGGCGGTGTCCATGGAACTGCCGCCACCGAAGCCCACGACGCCATCGGCGCCCGCTTCTCGGGCAGCCTGCACGGCGGCGAGTACCCGCTCCTCGGGCGGATCGGGCAGCACGTCGGAATAAACGGTGGCGGCGATTCCCGCGATCCGCAGGCTTGCCAGCGCGGGCGCCAGCAGGCCGGCCTGCAGCAAGGGCTGGTCGGTGATGAGGAAGAAATGGCGCACACCGAGCCCGCGGGCGAGTTCGCCGAGGCGGCCAGAGCCGCCCTGCTCGCAGACGATGCGCGGCGTGGTTTCGAAATTGAATCCGGTCATATGGGTTCTCTTGTCAGGCAGCGTGCGCTACGCCGCGTTCAGTGCGCCAGACCTGGCCCACCAGGTCTGGCGAATGCTTGTCGTCCGATTCGCTGAGCAGTACGGCCAGGCCGTCCCGCCCCAGTTCAGCCACCATTTGAGTCAGTCGGCGCGTTGGCCTGGGCCGCCGGCTCGCACAGGGCGGAACGGTGACACACGCCCGCCGCCATCCGGCGGGTTGTGCACCTCCAGCATGCCGCCCGTCGACTGCGATCCACTGCCACCGATGAAGGCGTGGTGCTCGAGCAGCCCGCTGTCACTCAACTTCTGTTCCATGGTGCCGGCGACTGCTTAGCGGATGGCGACCGGATTGATGATGCCCTGCACGCCGCCGGTCATGCGCGACACGCCGAGCACGAACATGAACTCCCAGCCCTTGTCCTTGACCAGTTCGGTGGTGTCGATGTTCTCGAGGATGTAGATGCCGTGCTTTGGGATCAGGATCTGGTGTACCTCGAACACCCCCGCCCCCTTCTCGGCGGGGATCACCTCCAGGGCCCAGGTGTCTGCGCCGACCGCCACCACCTGCTTGCTCGCGAGGTACTCGGCACCTTCTTTGCCCAGGCCCGGTTCGACGGAGATGTAGCGCTTGTCGTCCTTGCCCACCAGCTGCAGCCAGCCGGTGTGGAACAGCACGATGTCGCCCTTTCGGATCTCGACCCCCTGGCGCCGCGCTTGCTCGTCGATCTCTTTGCGGTTGAACGCCGTGCCCTCCGGCACCGGGTTTTGGCCGAAGTACGCCGTCATGTCCAGCACGACGCCGCGCGTGACGAAGGGCGGCAGCTTCTCGACCCCCAGCTTGCTCAGACCGTTGGCCTGTACGAACTCGCTGTTCTTGTGGCAGTTGTAGTAGACGTTGTCGACGCCGATGTGGCCGAGGCCATCGATCTGCGAGCCCGTGCCGACGTAGCCCATGTAGATGTCGTCGTTGTAGTTGGTCTTGGTCGGGCCCAGGCCGACGCCGCCGACCTGCCCTGGCTGGTTGATCGCCAGCGCCCAGCTGCGCGGGCCGAAAGCCGGTGTCTTGGAGTTGGTCTCGACCCCAAGCCGGTAGGTCTTGCCGGTCTTCACCAGCTTTGCGGCCTCCAGCGCCAGTTGCGGAGTCAGCAGGTTGGCCGCGCCGATCTCGTCGGCCGGACCGTATTTCGAACGGCACCATTCGTGCGCCGATGTGCCGGCGGCAAGCGTCGCCAGGGCGAGCGCCGCCGCGAGGCGGGTCATTGCGGACATAGACATTCCAGTCTCCTCTAGTGGGTTGCAGAACTCTCGCGGACGACGCCGCGCTCGATACGGAAGATGCGATCAACCAGGTCGGCCGAGTGCTTGTCATCCGATTCGCTCAGCAGGACCGTCAGGCCCTCGGTGCGCAGCTTCGCGATCACCTCTGTCAGGCGCCGCGACAGCACCGGCGCGACGCCCTCGAAGGGTTCGTCCAGCAGCAGCAGCTTGCGTCCCGGCATCAGCGCACGCGCCAACGCCACCAGCTTCTGCTGGCCGCCGCTGAGCTGCAGCGCCTTGCGCTCGCGGTGCTCGAGCAGTTCGGGAATCAGCTCGTAGATCCATGCGAGGCGTTGTCTTGCGTCGCCCAGGCCGTTGGCCCAAGCCGGCAGCAGAATGTTTTCTTCGACGGTGAGCGACGGAATCAGCCGCCGGTCCTCCGGCAAGTAGCTGATGCCGTGCTCGGCGCGGGTGTGCGCTGGCAATTGCGCCATCGACTCGCCGGCGCACGCCAGCGTCGCCGAACGTGAGGGCAGCAGTCCCATCACCGCGCGCATCAGCGTTGTCTTGCCGGCGCCGTTGCGGCCGATCAGCCCGGCCATGCTGCCCTGCGGCAACTGCAGCGTGACCTTGCGCAGGATGGGCGTGCCGGCGATGGCAACGTCCAATCCCTGGATGTCGAGGGCAAGCTCACTCATGCGAGTGCCTCCTCGCGTGCCGGAGCCCGCTTGCCTACCACCAGCTCCTGCACGCGCGGGTTTCCAAGCACCGCGGCCGGCGGCCCGTCGGCGATGATCTCGCCGCTGTAGAACGCCAGGATGCGCGAGACGTAGCGCTCCACCACTTCCATATCGTGCTCCACGAACAGCACCGTCACGCCGCTTTGCCTCACAGCGGCCATCACGGCATCCATCAATGGGAATTTCTCGTCGGCGCTCACGCCACTGGTGGGCTCGTCCAGCAGCAGCATGCGCGGCTTCGAGACCAGAGCCATCGCGATGTCGACCAGCTTGCGCGCGCCCTGCGGCACGGCACTGGCCTCGCTGTCGGCGTAGTGCGCCACGCCAAAAGCCTGCAGGATGCGGCGGGCCTCGCGCACCGCCTCCGCAGTTTCGAAGTGCCGCAGCATGGAGGGCTGCGCTTCGTGGGCGGCCGCCAGCGCCATCAGCACGTTGTCCAGCACGGTGAGCTGGGGGAACAACTGCGCGACCTGGAACGAGCGGGCCAGGCCGAGGCGTGTGATCTGGCGCGGCTTCATCCCGAGCACAGAGCTGCCCTCGTACAGGATGTCGCCCGAGGTGGCCGGCAGGTACCCGGTCACCATGTTGATGAACGTGGTCTTTCCGGCGCCGTTGGAGCCGATCACTCCGACGATCTCGCCGCGCTGGATGGTCACGTCCAGCGAATTGGCAGCAACCACGGCACCGAAGGTGCGGGTGAGCTGGCGCGTTTCGAGCACACTCATGGGGACACCTCCTTCGTCACGGACGGAATCTCCGCAGGCACAGCGGCACGCCTACGGGACACCAGGCTCCACAAGCCCTTGGGCAAGAAAAGGATCAGTGCCAGCAGGACACTGCCCAGCGTGAGCTGCCACAGGTGCGGCGCCTCCTGAATGGCGAAGGTGCGCACCGCGGAGAACACAATGGCTGCGACGAACGGTGCCGCCACATGCGCCGTTCCGCCGAGCAGGGCCATGAAGACGAACTCGCCCGAGGTCGCCCAGAACGCCATGTCGGGATCCACGTGGCCGGTGGCGATCGCGATCAGGCCGCCGCCGAGGGCCGACAGCACGGCCGCGCCGCAGTAGTTCAGGTAGACAAGTCCGAACGGCGAGATGCCGAGGAAGTCAACCCGGATTTCGTTCTCGCGCACTGCTTCCGAGAGCCGGCCAAACCGTGAGCGCAACACGCGGTGGCAGACCAGGGCCGCAACGAGCGCGATCGCCAACGTGACCAGGAAGGCGACGCGTTTGGCCTGCGACGGGTCCGGCTGGAAGCCAAGGTAGCTCGGGTTCGCGACGTTGAAGCCGTCGGTGGAGCCGAGCGCGCTGGACTTCACCAGCATGCCGTAGACAATCATCGACAACGCCATCGAAAGCATGGCGTAGAAGATGTCGCGATAGCGCGCCACCATGATGCCGCACAGCGCGGCCATCATCAGCGAAGCCACCACGCCCAGCGCCAGCAGCACGAAGGCATCCTGGATGCCCAGGTGCTTGGCGGCCAAGCCGGCAGCGTAGCCGCCGATGCAGTAGTACAGCGCCTGGCCGAAGGAGACGAGGCCGGCGCGCATTTGCAGCACCACCCCGAGAACCACCAGGCCCTTGGCAAAGGCCAGGGTGAGCAGGAAGCTCAACCAGTCGGGCCCCGCCCAGCCGAGGGCGGCAATCGACCCGGCCGCCAGCGGCAGCCCAAGTTCGGACTTGAATTTCATTTAGATCTTTCGGGGCTGCAGTTGGCCGAAGAGGCCCTGTGGCCGGAATGCGAGTACCAGGAACATCACGCCGTAGATCACGAACAACTCGATCTGCGGCGCCAGATGGACAGCGAAGGAACGGGCGAGACCGACCAGCACCGCGCCGACGGCGGCGCCGCCGACGCTGCCCAGGCCGCCCACCACCACCACGGCGAACGCCAGCACGATCACCTCGACACCGATGCCCGGTGTGACGGAAATGGCCGGTGCAGTGAGCGCCCCGGCAAGCGCACCGAGCATGGAGCCGATCGCGAAGGTGATGGCGAACATCAGATTGACGTTCACCCCCATTGCTGTGGCGATCTCGCGATCGTGGATCACCGCGCGCAACATGCGTCCCTTGTCGGTACGGTTCAGCGCCCACCATGCGGCGGCGCCGACCACGAGCGAGATCGCCACCAGTGCGAGGTCGTAGTTGGCGAAACGCAGCGAACCCGTGACCGAGCTCTGCCCGAGCAGACGGTAGGGCTGGTACGCCAGGTACGGGTTGACGCCCCACACCAGCTTCACCGCGTCCTCCAGGATCAGCAGCAGCGCATACGTGACGATCACCATCAGGATCTCATCGCGGCCACGCAGGTGGCGCAGCAGCCCCTGCTCCACAAGTACGCCCACAACCAGGCCGCCGACGATTGCGCAGCCGAATAGCAGCAGGTAGCTCCAGTACGGACTGGCCCCCGACTCGCCCGAGAAGTACCAGCCTGTGAGCGAGGCGGCGCAGTAGGCGCCGATCGCGTAGAAGCTGCCGTGTGCCATGTTGAGGATGCGCATCACCCCGTAGATCACGGTCAGGCCGGCAGCCACGAGGAACAGCCATGAGGCGTAGATGGCGCCGTCGATGACAATGGCCAGCAAGGTGCTCACGAGGTGCGCTCCTTTGCCGGTGTCGGGCTGCACTTGGCACCCGGAAAGCCGGCCTTGATCCAGTCGGCATGGCTCGTGCCATCGGGGGGCATCAGGCAGTCGCCCGGATAGTCCTTCACATTGGTGATGCTGGCCTTGCGGGTCTTCGGGTCATAGTGGTACTCGCCGTAGGCAACACCCTGTACAGCCTGATGGCCGCCGGCGCGGCTCATGCGCACCGTGCCGCTGGGCGATTCGAAGGTGAGACCCTTGAGACCCGCGAGCACCTGCTCCTGCGTCGGCATGGCGCCGGGCTTGCCCGCCTTCTCCGCGGCCGCCTTCACGCCGAGGATCGCCTGCATCATCTTGAACGCAGGGTAGGTCGGCTGCTCTTTGTGCGCGGCGCTGTAGGTTGTGCGCAACCAGTCGGAGAGCCCGTTCTTCGGCGCGAAAGCGCCAAACGGGCCGCGGCCGCCGACGATCGTGCCGTTGGGCGCCTGGTCCTTGAAATGCTCAAAGCCGGTTTCGCCCGCGGTCAGCAGCGCCACACGCTTGTCGAACAGGCCGCGCGCGCCGCCTTGCAGCACCAGCGCTTCCATGTCGCCACCCCAGAAGCTGGAGTGGATCAGGTCGGGGTTGCTGACAGCCAGCGCGGAGATCTCGGCGCCGTACTGGCCCTGCCCCAGCTTCGGCCACTGCTCGGAAACGACCTTGATGTCCGGCTTGAGTTGCTTGAAAGCAAGGCTGAAGTCGGCCCAGGCATCTTGGCCCCAGGCATAGTTCTGCTGGATGCTGCCGACCGATTTCACGTTCGGTTTCGTCTCCACGATGTAACGGGCAGCCGCCACGTTGTCGACCACCGCGTCGAGGCCAGTGCGAAACACGTATTTCGGGTTCTTCAGCGTCTCGCTGAACAGGCGCGAGGTCCCGCAGTCGAAGAACACCGTCGGGGTCTTGAGCTCCTCGGCCACCGGGGCAATCGCGAGGCAGTCACCAGAGGAGATGTAGCCAATCACCAAGTCGACCTTCTGGCGCTGCACAAGGTTGCGGTATTCCTCCACCTGCTTGGTGGCGCCGCCGTTCTCATCGATCAACACCATCTCGATCTCGACGCCGCTGATGCCTTTGGTGTTGTAGGGCGCGGGCAAGGCACCCTTGTTGAGCGCGTCGACCACGAGCTTGGCGGCGTTGGCCGCTGGCACCCCGAAAGGGCCTGCGGCGGCGCCTGACAGGAAGGTCGCCACGCCGATCCGGAACTTGCCGTTGTCGGCGGCGGCGGCCGGCAGCGCGAAGGCGGCGCCGGCAGTGACGAGCGCGAAGCTGCGAGCCAGGCGCGTGAGGGGGAACTTCAGGGTCACGTTGTCTCCTTGTGAGTTGTGTTGCTCACGAGGAGTATTGCGAGGAGCGTGCCACACCGTGAAAGCCTTGTGGATCAAGGACTTGGGCGTAGTTCGCGAAGATGTATTGCGCGGATTCCGCGCATTGCGGCGGTCGGATCGCGCGGAAACCGCGCATGCGGATTCAGCCCCGCGGCCTTTGCGGATGTGACGGTGCGTTGCCTACGGCGCCCCCGCGGCCCGCCTGCGCTCCCGCACCAGCTCCGGCGATGGCCGCAGTTGCTCCGCAGGGTAGACCCGCCACTTGCCCAACATCACCCGGGCCGGCGGAAACCGGGTGTCGACCACCACCTCTCCGATCGCCTGTGCTTGCGCGATCTGGTGCGTTTCGCGGTCGATGCATGAGGCAAACCCGGGCGGATCCTCCGGCAATTCCAGGCAGAGCCCCTCCAGCGCTCCCACCACCTTCTCGACGTCGAACGGCTTGCCGGTCTTGGCCACCGCGCGCGCAATGGCCAGGATCCCGGCATAGGCGCCCTCTGCCGCATAGGTCGGATAGCGCCCCTCCGCCGCAAAAAAGTCGGCCACGAACTTGCGGTTGCGCGGCGTGTCGGGCCAGTTGTTGTGATGGCGCGCCGAGAGCACGAGATTCGGCGGCGCCAGGTCGCCCAGCGCCACCAGCACGTCGTAGTTGCCGCCGGCATCGAAGTTGGCTATGGGCACCTTGCCGAGCAGTTCGCTGGAGTGGGCCTGCGCGAGGAAGGCAAGGAAGTCGCCCCCCCAAAGGCCTGTCACGATCACGTCCGGCCGCGAGCGCATCAGGGCCGTCAGGTACGCCGAATAGTCGGGTTCGTAGAGCTTGGGCCAGAGTTGGGCAACGACCTCATAGTTCGCGCCGCTGGCCGCCAGGCTGCGTTGCAGGTCGGCCCACATGACGTGGCCATAGTCGTAGTCCGGCCCCAGGAATGCCAGCCGCTTCCAACCACGCTCGCGCTGCTGCTCGGCAAGGTACTTCGCGCCGGCCGCCATCGAAGTGTAGGTGTCGTTCGAAACCCGGAAATAGTAGCGGTGAAAGTCCTCGATCGTGAGCCGCGAGGAGGCGTGGTCGGTGCCGACGAAGATCACCTTGCGCGCACGCGACAGCCGGCTCACCGCCTGCGCCACACCGGAGCTCACCACCCCGCAGAGGAACTGCGCCTTGTCGTGATCGATGAACTGGCTGGCCAGCCGAACGCCATAGGCCGCTTTGGAGCGGTCGTCTTCCACGATCACTCGCAGCCGCGGGCGCCAGTCGCGCGCGCGCTCAGCATCCAGCTCGGCGAGCGCCAGCTTGATCGCCGCGATGCTGTCGCGGCCGTAGATCGCGGCCCGGCCCGCCAGGGGGTAGAGGCAGCCAATGGTGATGTCGGCCTGCCCAACAGGTGCCCCCAGCTCTACGCGGGCATGGGCGCCGGTTGCAGCCAGGCAGGCCATCACCAGCGTGGCGGCGCAGCGAAGCAGATCACGAATCCTCACGGGCGGCCCTCCCCATCCATCCCGAGCCGCTGCAGCCGGCGCAGCAGCGCATGGCGGGAGATGCCCAGCAGGTCCGCGGCCCTGCCACGATGGCCCTGCGCGCGGGCCAGAGCATCGCGCAGCAGCTTCTCCTCCTCGACGGCCAGCTTCTGCTCGATGGCCGCCGAGCGCACCTCCCCACTGTCCAGGTCGGAGGGCAGCTGCGAACGCTCGATCACGCTGCCGGGATGGAGGATGGTGAGACGCTCGATGAGGTTCTTCAGCTCGCGCACGTTGCCGGGCCATGCGTAGGCCGTCAGGCAGGCTCGCGCGTCGGGCGAGAAGCGGATCGGCTCGCAGCGTTCGGACTTGGCATAGCGCGCGGCGAAATGATCTGCCAGTACCAGCACGTCGTCATCGCGCTCCCGCAGGGTCGGCAGGGCGATCGGCAGCACGTTCAACCGGTAGTACAGGTCTTCGCGGAAGCGGCCCTGCGAAGCCTCGGAGGCCAGGTCTCGGTTGGTCGCGGCCACCACCCGAACGTCGGCGGTCACGCCACGGGTGCCACCCACTGGGCGGTACTGACCGTCTTCCAGGAAGTGCAGCAGCTTGGCCTGCAGTGCCAGTGGCAGCTCGCCGATCTCGTCCAGGAACAGTGTGCCGCCGTCCGCCAGCGCGACCAGCCCCACGCGCCGCTGCGTCGCCCCGGTGTAGGCGCCCTTCTCCGCACCGAACAGCTCCGCCTCGATCAGTTGCTCCGGCAGCGAGGCGCAGTTCACCTCGACGAAGGGCCCTCCACTGCGCGCACTCGCCGTGTGGATGGCGCGCGCCACCAGCGCCTTGCCGGTGCCGGACTCGCCCAGCACCAGCACACGCTTGGTCTGGCTCGCCGCAATGCGGCTGATGGTCGCCGCCAGCGCGCGGACCTGTGCGCTCGTACCGATCACTCCGTCGTGGGCGGTCGATTCCTGCCGCCGGTAATCGATCTCACTGGCCATGCGCGCCTTCTGCAGCGCGCCGCGCAGCGTGTAGAGCAATTCATCGAGCTCGAACGGCTTGGTCACGTAGTCCGCTGCGCCGGCCTTCACCGCCTTCACGGCCAGCCGCGTGTCGCTCGTTGCGGAGATCATGATCACGGGCAGCCCGGGCCGATCCGTGGCGAGCCGCGCGAGCACGTCCATCCCGCTCATGTCCGGCAGGTTCACGTCGAGCAACACGATGTCGGGCGCGCCTCGACAGGCGGCATCCAATCCGCCGGCGCCGTCCACCGCGGTCGCGACGCCAAATCCCTCCTCTTCCAGCGCGAACACCAGTGCCTTCAGCACGCCGGGTTCGTCGTCGATCACCAGCACCTGTTTCAAAACCTATGTCTCCTCTCGCGGCATCGGCACGCGCAACGTGACCACCGTGCCCGCGCCCACCTGGCTCTCGATCACGAGCGTGCAGTCATTCAACTCGGCCAATTGTCGGGAAATGCTGAGGCCCAGGCCCATGCCCTTCGGTCGGGTCGTGAAGAACGGATCGCTCAGCTTCGCGAGCGCCTCGGGCGGCACCCCACGACCCGTATCGCGGACCTCAAGCACGCCGAAGCCGTCGCCGGCGCGCGCCGCACGTAGTGTGATCAGGCCGCCCGGCGGCGTGGCCTGTATCGCGTTGAGCATCAGGTTCAGCATGATCTGGATCAGATGATCGGCATCGACCCACAGGCGCAACTCGGAGTCGCCCTGGATCGCGAGTGACAGCCGCTGCGCCTTCAGTTCGGCCTTCACCAGGCCATCGACCCGGCGGAAAATCTCGCGCACCGGCGCCACGGCCGGTTCCGGAGGGCGCGGCTTCCCGAAATCAGATAGATCGCTCACCACGCGGGTGAGCCGCGTGACCTCGGTCTCCACGTCCTGCAGAAGCTGGTGCCGACGCGGATCGGCCTCGCGTCGGGCGAGCGCCTGCACCGTCGTCTTGATGGCGGACAACGGGTTGCGCACCTCATGCGCAATGCCGGCGGCAAATTCGCCGAGCGAAGCGAGCCGCTGCGCGCGTGCCAATCGGGCGAACGTGTTGGCAAGGCCCTCCGCCATCGTGTTGAAGGCACGCGAAACGGCCGCGATCTCATCGCGCCCCTGGTCCCGGATGCGGTGGTCCAGTTGGCCGGACGCGATGGCTTCGACTCCGCTCACAAGCTGTGCCACGCGGCCCTGCAGACTGCGCGCGAGCTGGTAGAACAGGAACACCAGGACGCTGGCGGTGCCGAGCACGGCCACCAGCAGCACACGCCGCGCATTCTCGAAACGGCTGAGCAGCGCCGAGGGCTCGATCTGCAACATCGGTTGCCAGCCGGGCAACACCTCCGGGCCCGCGATCATGCGCTCGGCGGGGGTGACGCGCACGCCGACGGCGTTGAAGTAGCCGGCAGGCGTTTTCAGAACCGGCTGCACGATGCCGGCCACCGAGGGCCCGCCCATCAGTTCAGTCAGCGAGGAGAAGCGTACGTGCAGCGCAATGTCGACCCGGCGCCGGCCCTCAGCGACCGGCAGGGGATGGCGCACCAGGAACCATCCGGCGAGGCCGTCGCCCGGCGCGGCCGGCCCGACCACCTCATTGCTGTCGAAACGGGTGACCGGCAGCGAAGCAATCGAGAACGGTTGCTCGCTCCAATAGGGCGGCCCGGCGGCCGCCTGCCCGGGCACGAAATGGCGCAGCCGGCCGCCGTCTTCCAGCAGCAGGATGCCGTAGAGGTCCGGCAGATCGGCTTCCAACTGCAGCAGCCCATGCGCCTCCTCGCCCGCGTCGCTGATGTCGGCGCGCAGCAAGGCGGTCATGGCGGGGTGGCTGGCCAAGGTCTCCACCTGATAGCGTCGACCGTCGAGAAACGACTCCAGGCGCTTCGACATTGCCGTGAGCTGGACCGACAGGCGCTCACCGACCAGCTCGTCGATCAGCGCCTGCGCATACCGGTCGTACAGCAGGCCCACTGCGAGCGTCGGCACGATTCCCGCCACTAGCGAGATCGCGAGGTAGCGACTTACGACGCTGTTGTTGATGGCCATTCCGGAACTCGTGCCGCGCTAAAGACCAGTCCCGCGTCGGCGCTCACAAGGGTATGGCAACAGCAGAAGAGCGAGTTGGCGATCAATTCGCCCATCACGATCGCGTGGCGATCGGTCCCATCGCTGCTTCCGGAACCGGAGGCGAACTCGCCCGTCAGGCAAACGAGCTTCGCCCAGAGTGATCTCATGCAAATCTCCGTTGTCGTGCATGGAAAGAATGCCTTCGGTGGCTACGAGCAGCAGATCACTGCACGGTTGGACCAACAGCGGGCTTGGGGGTTGACGATTGTTCGCTGTTGTCTCCGTTGGATGGAAAAGGCGACCTGCGAAGTGCAAAGCCCGTGCCATGCCGACTCCCATGACGCAGCCGCGAGCGGCGCCCCCGAGCAGGGTCTGGCACATGCGAAGAATGCGGCACCTGTGTCCAGTTCTATGGACATGTCGTCGTCTCCAATGACTGAAACCATGGACACCTGTCGGACAAAACATACGTCGCGCGGCGCCGCTCTTTTCCCTTGCAGCCTCACCCGGCCATACTGGCGAACTGATGTGCGCAGCAATGCGATTCAATCGCTCAGCTGGAACACTCAGCAAGCCATGCTACACGTGAGCAGCGAGCCAATCACAAATCAGTGGCGTTGTTCTAAACGCGACATTGTGGAAACAATGGACCCCTGCTTCTACTAGGCAGTACTCCGCGTTGGCTCCAATTCGATCCGCAATTTTCTTTGCAGCGGCCGCAGGAATTCCTGCATCAGCCTGGCCATGCATGACAAGGACAGGGCACTCGAGACGATCACACCAGTCTTCAAGTGTGAAGTCACGAGCGACCTCACGAGCCGCGGCGATCGTTTCGACTCCCACGATATGGGCGAAGCGCCAACTGCGAATCGGGTCGTCCCAATTCATCACACACATGTCGAAATAGCCACTGACCGAAATGCACGCTCGAATCCTTTGGTCGGCCGCCGCCGAGCTGACCGCGAGCATGCCGCCGAAGCCGAAGCCGACGACGCCAATGCGATGCGGGTCGATGCCCTCCTCCGCCTGCACGTAGTCGATGACAGCAGAAACGGCTTCGTGGTACGAAGGCCGCATCGGCATCCAATCGGACACTTCGCCCTGGCCGGGGCCGTCGAACGAGAGCGTTGCCATGCCTCGTGCGAGAAACTCCCTCTCAATCGCGAAGTGTTCCTCCTTGGATGAGTCGGAGCCGCAAACAAGCAAAGCCAGCGGCACCCGAGCTACCCCCGGTGGCAACCGAAGAACCGCAGGGAGCGTCCTTCCGCTGTACGGAATCTCGAGCCGCATGCCGGGGACCGGCTGCAGCGGCAAAGCTCGGGTGTAGCACGCAACCTTTGCCACTGCAGCGCGCTTCTTTTCATCGAGATCCTCAAAGTGAAGATACTGAGCGAAGTGGTACGCGAGGGCAGCCTTTGTAAGAAGCTGACCGGCACTCACCAAGTTCCCCTGCATAGCTGCTGTGTCGCCGAGTTTCTCAAAGTCTGCGCCTACAGTCGTCCAAACAGGAAACCAGTCACTGTTCGAAACGATTCGCTCCATGTTAGCCCGCACCAGGGAGCAATCAAGCCCCTGGTTTGTCATGCGGAACAAAGAGTGTCCGGCGGCCTTGAGCGCGAGGTAGTCCGTTTTCATGCTTCAGAGCTTCAGAACGGCACGGTGCCCTTAACGATGGTCCGATAGAGCAGCCGGCGCTGAGGAAGCGCGTAGTCACCTACCCCTTGATGCAAGGTCAGCGCGTTGTCCCACATGACGACATCTCCTGGCGCCCACGTGTGGCGGTAGATGAAGCGGGGCTGGCGCGTGAAGGCGTACAGATAGTTGAGGAGGCGTTCGCTTTCCTCCTGTTCCATATCGAGGATTTCAGTGGTGAACCCCTCGTTCACGAAGATGGACTTCTCTCCAGTGCTGGGGTGCGTCCGAATCACAGGGTGAACCACGGAGTCTTCTAACCGGGACTCGGTGTCCTTGTTCATCTTGTTGAAATGGCTGGCCCGCTGGCCTGGCTTCTTCTTAGAGGCTACAAATCGCGCCTTCCGGCCTTCCAGCTGCTCCTTGATCTCTGCCGGCAGCGCATAGTAGGCCGCCGCCGTGTCGGCGAAGTCCGTTGGCCCTAGCACCCTGCCGCCCTTCACCGGCACTTCGAGGGCATAGAGAATGGACACACGGCTGGGAGTGCGCGTATAGCAAAGGTCGCTGTGCCAATATTGCGCGGCATCCACGGCCCCAATCTGGCGACCGTCTTCGACGATGTTCGACAGCACGAAGACCTCCGGGTTGTCGGGCTTGGCGAACTGGGTCATCGCATGGATGTCTAGTTCCTTGCCAAAATACTTGCTGAAGTGCAGCATTTGGCCGTCGTCGATTCGCTGGTTGCGAAACACCAGAACTCGATGCTGATGCAACGCAGCCTCGAGATCCCCGAGCCACTCTCCCTCAGGTAGCAGTCCCAGATCAAAGCCCTCAACAACGGCTCCAAGGGGTGCCGCAAGGGGACGCACTTCAAATTCGTTTTTTGTCTCGACAGTCATGATTCACTCCGGTTGAATATTGGCATCGCTGGCCACCTTTTTGTACACCCCAATCTCCCTGGCGATTTGCGCCTTGAAGACTGCGGGACCGACATTCAGGATCGGGTCGTACCCGTTCACTTTGAACTTTTCCTGAACTTCTTGACGCGACAGAAGTTCTTGCAGCATCGAGTTCCACTTCTGAACGATCTCATCCGGAAGGTGTGCGGGCCCGAGCAGCCCGACCCATACCTCCGTCTCAAACCCCTTGACCCCCTGTTCGGCAAAGGTCGGAATGTCGGCGGCGAAGGGAAGCCGCTTCGCACTCGCCACGCCCAGCGCCCTGACCTTGCCTGCCTTGATCTGCGTGAGCGCAGCCGCGGACCAGGTCGAATCAACCTCGCCGGCAATGGCTGCCAGCAACGACTGATTCGATCCCTTGTATGGAACGTGCAGGAATTTCGCGCCGACGATGGTCCCAAAATATTCGCCAGCCATGTGAGGGGCTGTTCCGTTACCGGAGCTTCCATAGGAGACGCCGCCAGGTTTTGACTTTGCCGCAGCGATGTAGTCAGCAACGGTCTTGTAGGGCGAGTTCGCGGGAACGACCAGGATATTGGGCGTGGACGCCACCAGCGTGATCGGCGAAAAGTCCTTGACCGCGTCAAACTTCAAGGTGGTTCGAAGTGCCGGATTGATCGTGTGATTGTTGGCCGTCATCAGCAAGGTGTAGCCGTCCGCTTTGGATCTCGCAACCAGGTCGTTGGCGATCATTCCTGCGGCCCCGGGTTTGTTGTCGATGATCACCGGCTGCTTCAGAATCTTCGAAGCTTCCTGGCCAAGCTCTCTAGGGAAATGCTGATCAATAGGTCGCGGCGGGCACGGCCCGTGCATGCGTGAAGGCATCGCAAGTCACAGCACCATCGAGATGAACCAACGCAGCTTTGCCAGCGCCGAGTACGCATTGAAGAAGAAGCGCACGCGGCGGGAG
>NZ_JBFUFO010000059.1:0-34346 GCF_056403395.1 Variovorax sp. P2_H12
CTGCCGAAGGACAAGGAGGAAATGGTCATGCCCGGCGACAACGTGTCGATCACGGTCAAGCTGATCAACCCGATCGCGATGGAAGAAGGCCTGCGCTTCGCCATCCGTGAAGGCGGCCGCACCGTGGGCTCGGGCGTCGTGGCGAAGATCCTCGACATCTGATTCGAAGAAGCGAAGGAATTCACCATGGCTACCAAGCAAAAAATCCGCATCCGCCTGAAGGCGTTCGACTACAAGCTGATCGACCAGTCGGCCGCTGAAATCGTGGACACCGCCAAGCGCACCGGCGCGATCGTCAAGGGCCCGGTGCCCCTGCCGACCCGCATGAAGCGTTTCGACATCCTGCGTTCGCCGCACGTCAACAAGACCAGCCGCGACCAGTTCGAGATCCGCACGCACCAGCGCCTGATGGACATCGTCGACCCGACCGACAAGACCGTGGACGCGCTGATGAAGCTCGACCTGCCGGCTGGCGTCGACGTCGAGATCAAGCTGCAGTAAGCCCTCGGCTGTTGCATTTGTGAAGCCCGCTTACAGAAATGTAGGCGGGCTTTGCTTATTCTGACTTCTCTGTGGCATCCTCGGGAAAATCTGCAACTTACGCAGAAAACGCTCATCAGAAGCGAAGTAATTTCTCAGAGAGGTGTGCGGAATGCAGGTGAAGTGGGTCTGGCGAAGCATGGCATTGGCGGGCGTGGTGATGCTCGCGGCCTGCGGCGGAGGTGGTGGAGGCGGCGGCGGCTTCGCCGTACTGCCGGTGGCTGCCGGGGGCGTTCCGGGTGCCAGCACCGTCACGCTGAGTGGCACCGCGACCTACGAGTCGATTCCCAACGTCAGCGGCGCGCTGGTCTACGCGGCCGCCGCCCCCAAGCCGATCCGGGGCGCCAGCGTCGAGATCGTCAATGGCTCCTCGGCAGCGATCCTGGCGACCGCGACCACCGACGCCAACGGCGCGTACTCGGTGTCAGTGCCGTCGAGCACCTCGGTTCAGGTGCGGGTCAAGGCGCAGTTGACGCAAGGCGGAAATGGCCCGAGCTGGGATGTCACGGTGCGCGACAACACCCAGTCCGATGCCATCTATGCACTCGAGACGCCTTCGTTCTCCACCGGGGCATCGGCCAGCACACGCGACATCCGGGCGCCGTCGGGCTGGGACGGCAGCCGCTACGCCGCCACCCGGGCCGCTGCGCCGTTCGCGGTGCTCGACACCATCTACGCCGCGCAGGCGAAGATGCTGTCGGTGGCGCCTGGAACGGTCTTTCCGGCGCTGCGCGTCTTCTGGAGCGTCAACAACGTCCCGGCAAGCGGCAATCCTGCGATCGGACAGATCGGAACGACCTCCTTCAGCACCAGCAGCGCCGGGCGCGCCATCTACGTGCTGGGCAAGGAGAACGTCGACACCGACGAATACGACGGCTCGGTGGTCGCCCATGAATGGGGCCACTACTACCAGTCGGCGTTCAGTCGCGACGATTCGCCGGGCGGCAGCCACACGATGACGGACCGCCTGGACCGGCGCGTGGCGTTCTCGGAGGGCTGGGGCAACGCCTGGTCGGGCATTGCGCTGGCCCGCAGCAACTACACGGACTCCGTGGGGCCGGGACAGGGGCAGGGCGCAAATATCGACCTCACGTCGAGCGGGACAGCCAGCCCTGGCTGGTACCGCGAAGCCTCCATCCACTCGATCCTGTGGCGCCTGAGCGGACAGGTCGGCTTCGGGCCGATCAACGACACCTTGACCAGCGCTGCGTTCAAGAACGGTGTGGCCGTGACGTCCATTCACCCGTTCACGGCGGCTTTCAATGCCGTCGCCCCGGCCAGCGCCTCGGCGCTGAGCGGCCTGCTGATCGGCGAGCAGATCAGCGCGGCCCCCAACGATCCGTTCGGCGCCAACGAAACGAACGGCGGCGGCGCAGGCATCGCTGCGTTTTCGCTCCCGATGTACCGGCCGGTCACGCCCACGGCCTGCGTGACCAACTCGGAGGGTGCCGGCAACAAGCTCGGCAGCTTCGTCTACCTCCGGTTCACCATGCCGAGCGCGGGCAGCCGTTCGATCACGGTCTCCGGCCCGGCAGCGGCCGACCCGGATTTCGCCGTCTACGGTGGCCGACTGATCGCCGTGGGCGCGGGTTTCGGCTCCAGCGAGAGCGCGACGGTCAGCCTGCCGGCCGGCGAGAACGTTCTGGTGATCAACGACTTCAACAATTCCTCGGCGAACACATGTTTCAACGTCACCATCCAGTGAGACTCGCGGCTGCCTTGGCGTGCGCCCTGGCGCTCGCCGCGCCCCTGGCGGTCCAGGCCGCCGGCGGGCCGATGACGACGGCGCCGATGAAGGCCAACGGCTCCGGCGTGGAAGTGCAATACCGCGTCGATGAAGCGGCCCAGGCCGGCCGACCGGTGTCGGTGCTGCTGAGCTTCGCCGGCGTCGCCGATCCGGCGGGCGCCACGGTCCGGCTCACCGCCGACGGTGGCCTGTCGCTCGCGGCTTCCGAGACCCAGCGCAGCCTCCCGGCGGGCCAGGCCACGACCTGGACGGTGGACGTGGTGCCGGCCGCGACAGGCGTCGGCTATCTGCACGTCTTCACGACCCAGTTCGGCGCCACCAGCGTCACGTCGGTGCCCGTGGGTGTGGGAAAACCCGATGCTGCGGCGACCGGCGGCGAGACCCTCAAGCAGGGCGCGGGCGGCGACAAGATCCTGCCGATGAAGGTCAAATAGGCCCCTGCGCGCCTGCGCCGCCCGGCCACTTGCCCCCGCAGCCCATTGCGGGCTATAATCTTCGGCTCTGCCTAACTTGCGTCTTCTGGCGCGGGTCGAGCGGAGTTTTATCAACCTTCTTCCGTAAGCCAAACGCTGTCGCCAATTGAAGTGGCAGCGGCGGAAGAGGACTTCCATTTTTGGAGAAAACAAATGAGTCTGAGCAACTCCCTCGGGTTGCTGGGCCGCAAGGTGGGGATGATGCGTCTCTTCACCGATGACGGGGACGCAGTTCCTGTCACGGTGGTGGATGTGTCCAACAACCGCGTGACCCAGATCAAAACCCAAGAGAACGATGGCTACGTCGCACTTCAAGTGACGTTCGGTTCGCGCAAGGCATCGCGCGTGACCAAGCCGGCAGCCGGTCACCTCGCCAAGGCGGGTGTCGAAGCTGGCGAAATCATCCAGGAATTCCGCGTGACCGCCGATACGGCCGGTCAGCACAAGGCCGGTGGCGTCATCGCCGCAGCCAGCGTGTTCGCGGTCGGCCAGAAGGTCGACGTGCAAGGCACCTCGATCGGCAAGGGCTACGCTGGCACGATCAAGCGCCACAACATGAGCTCGCAGCGCGCGTCGCACGGTAACAGCCGTTCGCACAACGTGCCCGGCTCGATCGGTATGGCGCAGGATCCCGGTCGCGTGTTCCCTGGCAAGCGCATGACGGGCCACCTCGGCGACGTCACCGTGACGACCCAGAACCTCGACGTGATCCGCATCGACGAAGCACGTCAATTGCTCCTGATCAAGGGCGCGATCCCCGGCTCGAAGGGTGGCTTCGTCACCGTGCGTCCGGCCGTCAAGGCCAAGCCGCAAGCCGCTGAAGGAGCCAAGTAATGGAACTCGAACTCCTGAACGAACAAGGCCAGGCCGCGTCGAAGTACGACGCCCCCGAGACCGTGTTCGGCCGTGACTACAACGAAGACCTGGTTCACCAGATCGTCGTCGCATTCCAGGCCAACGCCCGCCAAGGCACGCGCGCCCAGAAGGACCGCGAGCAGGTCAAGCACTCGACCAAGAAGCCTTTCAAGCAAAAGGGAACGGGCCGCGCCCGTGCCGGTATGACGTCCTCGCCGCTGTGGCGCGGGGGTGGCCGGATTTTCCCGAACATGCCCGACGAAAACTTCTCGCAGAAGATCAACAAGAAGATGTACCGCGCCGGCATGGCGTCGATCTTCTCGCAGCTCGCTCGCGAAGGCCGTCTGGCCGTGGTCGATTCGATCAAGGTCGACTCGCCCAAGACCAAGGCGCTGGCCGCCAAGTTCAAGGCGATGAATCTCGAGTCCGTGCTCGTGATCGCCGAAGAAGTCGACGAGAACCTGTACCTGGCCTCGCGCAATCTCGTCAACGTGCTCGTGGTCGAACCGCGCTACGCCGACCCGGTGTCGCTGGTCCACTACAAGAAGGTGCTGGTCACCAAGGGTGCCGTCGACAAGCTCAAGGAGATGTTCGCATGAGCCGCATGAACCCTACGCCCAAGCAGCGTCAGTTCGACGAAGGTCGCCTGATGAACGTGCTGGTCGCCCCGGTCGTGTCCGAAAAGGCCACGATGGTTGGCGAGAAGTCCAATGCTGTCACCTTCAAGGTGCTGCAAGACGCCACCAAGCCAGAGATCAAGGCCGCTGTCGAACTGATGTTCAAGGTCGAAGTCCAGGGCGTGTCGGTGCTCAATACCAAGGGCAAGTCCAAGCGCTTCGGCAAGTCCATGGGCCGCCGCGACAATGTTCGCAAGGCCTATGTCACGCTGAAGGCTGGTCAAGAGCTCAACCTCGTCGGGGAAGGCGCTTAATCATGGCCGTCATCAAGATGAAACCTACTTCGCCGGGCCAACGCGGCGCGGTGAAGATCTCGCGGGACCACCTGTACAAGGGTGCTCCTCACGCCCCCCTGCTGGAGCCGCAATTCCAGAAGGCCGGTCGCAACAACAACGGTCACATCACGACCCGTCACAAGGGCGGTGGCCACAAGCACCACTACCGCGTGGTGGACTTCGTGCGCAACAAGGACGGTATCCCGGCCAAGGTCGAACGCATCGAGTACGACCCGAACCGCACCGCCCACATCGCGCTGGTGTGCTACGCCGACGGCGAGCGCCGCTACATCATCGCCCCGCGCGGTCTGGAAGCCGGTGCAACGCTGCTGAGCGGTTCGGAAGCCCCGATCCGCGCCGGCAACACGCTGCCGATCCGCAACATCCCCGTCGGCTCGACCATCCACTGCATCGAACTGCAACCCGGCAAGGGCGCGCAGATCGCTCGCTCGGCAGGTACGTCCGCAACGCTGCTGGCCCGCGAAGGCGTCTACGCCCAGGTCCGCATGCGCTCGGGTGAAGTGCGCCGCGTGCACGTCGAATGCCGCGCCACCATCGGTGAAGTCGCCAACGAAGAACACAGCCTGCGCCAGCTCGGCAAGGCCGGTGTGAAGCGCTGGATGGGTATCCGCCCGACCGTTCGCGGCGTGGTGATGAACCCGGTCGACCACCCGCACGGTGGCGGCGAAGGCAAGACCGGCGAAGGCCGTCATCCTGTCGACCCATGGGGCAATCTGACCAAGGGTTATCGCACCCGTAACAACAAGCGCACGCAAGTCTTCATCGTGTCGCGTCGCAAGAAGTAAGGGTTAGCACATGACTCGCTCTCTCAAAAAGGGTCCGTTCGTCGACCACCACCTCGTGGCCAAGGCCGACAAGGCCGTGACGACCAAGGACAAGAAGCCGATCAAGACCTGGTCGCGTCGCTCGATGGTCCTGCCCGAGTTCATCGGCCTGACCATTGCCGTGCACAACGGCAAGCAGCACGTGCCCGTGTACATCACCGACCAGATGGTCGGCCACAAGCTCGGCGAATTTGCGCTCACGCGCACGTTCAAGGGGCACCCCGCGGACAAGAAAGTCCAGAAGAAGTAAGGAACGACCATGTCTGAAACACGTGCAGTCCTCCGCGGCGTCCGCCTTTCGGTCGACAAGGGCCGTCTGGTCGCTGACTTGATCCGCGGCAAGAAGGTCGATCAAGCGCTCAACGTTCTGCAGTTCACGCAGAAGAAGGCCGCTGTGATCATCAAGAAGGTGCTCGAGTCGGCCATCGCCAACGCCGAGCACAACGACGGTGCCGATATCGACGATCTGAAGGTCAAGACCATCTACGTCGAGCAGGGCGCCACGCTCAAGCGCTTCACCGCGCGCGCCAAGGGTCGCGGCAATCGCATCAGCAAGCCCACGTGCCATGTGTACGTGACGGTTGGCAATTAAGGCTGGAAGAACTATGGGACAGAAAATCCACCCAACCGGCTTCCGCCTCGCGGTCAGCCGTAACTGGTCCAGCCGCTGGTACGCAAGCAACAAAGACTTCGCCGGCATGCTGGCCGAAGACATCAAGGTGCGCGAGTACCTGAAGAAGAAGCTCAAGAACGCATCCGTTTCGCGCGTGCTGATCGAGCGTCCCGCCAAGAACGCCCGCATCACGATCTACTCGGCACGTCCGGGCGTCGTGATCGGCAAGAAGGGCGAGGACATCGAGAACCTCAAGCGTGAACTCGGTCGCCAACTCGGCGTGCCGGTCGCGGTCAACATCGAAGAAGTGCGCAAGCCCGAAATCGATGCCAAGCTGATCGCCGACAGCATCACGCAGCAGCTCGAAAAGCGGATCATGTTCCGCCGCGCCATGAAGCGTGCGATGCAGAACGCCATGCGTCTGGGTGCCCAGGGCATCAAGATCATGTCGTCGGGTCGCCTGAACGGCATCGAAATCGCGCGTTGCGAGTGGTACCGCGAAGGTCGCGTGCCGCTTCACACGCTGCGCGCCGACATCGACTACGGCACCTCGGAAGCCAAGACCACCTACGGCGTCATCGGCGTCAAGGTCTGGGTGTACAAGGGCGACACGCTGGGTCGCAACGACCTGCCGGCCGTCGAAACGCCGCGTCCTGACGACGAGCGCCGCCCCCGCGGCCCGCGTCGCGATGGCCGCCCGGGTGGCGACCGTCCGGGTTCGGACCGTCGCGGTCCTGGCCCGCGCGCTGGTGCCCGTGGCCCGATCGGCGGCAACGTCGCTCCGGCCGATGGCAGCGACAAGCCCGCAGAAGCCACTGGTGGAGCTCCGGCTGCACCGGGTGCAGACTCGAAACCCGCCGTTAAGCGCGTACGCAAAGCCGCGCCAGCTGCAGCAGCTGACGGTGCCAAGACCGAGTGATCGGTCTTAGAACTACGGAGTAACAAAAATGCTGCAACCTGCACGCAGAAAGTTCCGCAAGGAACAAAAGGGCCGCAACACCGGCATCGCGACGCGCGGCAACGCGGTGTCGTTCGGTGACTTCGGCCTGAAGTCGATCGACCGCGGCCGCCTGACGGCCCGCCAGATCGAAGCCGCACGTCGCGCGATCTCGCGCCACGTCAAGCGCGGTGGCCGCATCTGGATTCGTGTGTTCCCCGACAAGCCGATCTCCCACAAGCCCGCGGAAGTGCGGATGGGTAACGGCAAGGGCAACCCCGAGTACTACGTCGCCGAAATCCAGCCTGGCAAGGTGATCTACGAGATCGTCGGCGTGCCCGAAGAGCTCGCCCGCGAGGCGTTCCGTCTGGCCGCTGCCAAACTGCCGCTGCGCACGACTTTCGTCGCACGCCAGCTCGGCGCCTGATCGAGGAGAACACCATGGCAACACGTAAGAAGAAGGAAGTTGCGGCTCCGGCCAAGACTTCGAAGGCAGCAGCGCTGCGCGACAAGGACGTCGCCGGCCTGCAAACCGAAATCAAGGACCTGCAGAAGGCCCATTTCGGCCTGCGCATGCAGAAGGCCACGCAACAGCTGTCGAACACCTCGACGCTGCGCGTGACGCGCCGCGACATCGCGCGCGCCAAGACCATTCTTGCGCAGAAGCAGCAAGAAACCCCAGCCGCCAAGTAAGGAGTGAACATGACGGAAGTTAAAAAGTCCCTCAAGCGCACCTTGATCGGCAAGGTGGTCAGCGACAAGCGCCAGAAGACCGTGACCGTGCTGGTCGAGCGTCGTGTCAAGCACGAGCTCTACGGCAAGATCGTGGCCAAGACCAGCAAGTACCACGCCCATGACGAAAATGGCGAATACAAGCTGGGCGACACCATCGAGATCACCGAAAGCCGGCCGATCTCGAAGTCGAAGAACTGGGTGGTGACCCGCCTGGTTCAAAAGGCCGCTCTGGTCTGATCGCAGGCGAAGCAGCCAAATCGAAAGCGGCCCACAATGTGGGCCGTTTTTCTTTTTCTGGAGCACATCACATGATCAAAGTCGGCGACACCCTTCCTCCCGCAACCCTGCAGGAATATTCCGAGGTGGAAGGCGAGGGCTGCAGCATCGGCCCGAACCCGGTCGACGTCACCAAGGCAGCCGCGGGCAAGACCATCGCGCTGTTCGCGCTGCCCGGCGCCTTCACGCCGACCTGTTCGGCCAAGCACGTGCCGGGCTATGTGCAGCACTACGACGACTTCAAGGCCGCCGGCGTCGACGAGATCTGGTGCGTGAGCGTCAACGACGCCTTCGTGATGGGCGCCTGGGCGCGCGACCAGAACACCGGCACCAAGGTCCGCATGCTGGCCGACGGCAGTGCCGCCTTTGCCAACGCCACCGGGCTCACGCTCGACCTGACCTCGCGCGGCATGGGCGTGCGCAGCAATCGCTACTCGATGCTGGTCAAGGACGGCAAGGTCGCCAGCCTGAACGTCGAAGGCCCGGGCAAGTTCGAAGTCAGCGACGCCGACACTCTGTTGGCACAAGCCAAGGGCTGACGCTCCGCGCTTGCTCGTGGAATACCGCGGATCCGGCTTCGCCGGGCCGCTGGTATTGCCCCCGGGCAGGGGGTGGGCGGCTACACGAAGTGAGCCAACCTGGGGGCGAGCTACAGATCAGCTTTCAGGTAGTGCGACCCCGCGATGGGGTTGTGATAGTAGGGCGGCACTTCCGCGAAGCCCAGGTCCTCGTAGAGGGCGCGGGCTGACTCCATGTCGTCCAGTGTGTCCAGCAGCACGCAGGCATAGCCCGCGCCGCGGGCGGCATCGAGGATGGTCTCGGCCAGTTGCCGGCCCAGGCCGAGCCCACGGAACTGCGGTCGCACGTAGAGGCGCTTCATCTCGGCCGCATTGGGATAGTCGGCCGTGTCCAAGGGGCGCAGCGCACAGCAGCCCGCGACGTGCGCGAGCCGGCCCTGGGCTCGCGGCAACGGCTCGGCGGCGACCGCGGCCGTGACCTCGGTGGTGTCGACCAGCGCCAGCAACAGGGCGCCGCGAGGCTCCGCGTATTCCCCCGGCAAGCCGGCCAGTTCCTGGTCGAAATTCTGAAAACCGAGATCGATATCCAGCGAATCGGCGTAGTCGCGGAAGATCGCGCGCACCGCCTCGAACTCGTGCGCCTCGTCGGGCGTGACCATGACGATGTTCGGCGCATCTGCCAGCGGCAGCGGACGTGATAAGGAATGGCTCATACGCGCAGCGACGCGATCCAGGTCGCAAGGGCGGCGCAGGCTGCAAACACCGCCATGGCCAGCAGCCGCGAGGCGGCGTCGTCGCGGCTCGGCGCCGCGGCGGCGCCGTCGACGAGTCGCTTGTCGCCCGTGATCATCGGCCGCACCAGCCGTTGCCGACGGACCAGCACATAGAAGAGAACGGCCAGCAGGTGCAGGCTGACCAGCGCGATCACGATCCACTTGCCCTGGACCGCGTGCCAGTGGGTGGCCGCGGCGACGATGCCACTGGAGGCGAAGCGGGCGAGCGGGCCGGAGGCTGCGATCTCGTCGTCGGCCACCAGGCCGGTTGCGACCTGGATCGCCAGCAGGCCCAGCAGGGCGAACACCGACAGGGCGCCCAGCGGCGAATGGCCGATCAGGTGATCGGGGTGGGCGCGCCCGCGCAGATAGTCGACCACCGAGCCGGGCGAATAGAGAAAGCTCGCGAAGCGCGACCAGCGTCCGCCCACGAAGCCCCAGACCCCTCGGAACAGCAGCAGCGCCAGCAGCGCGTAGCCGATCCGGAAGTGCCATTCCATGGCGCCGCCGAGCCCGGTCGCGATCTGGGCGGTCACGGCGGCCGCCAGCAACCAGTGGAAAACGCGTGTAGGCAGGTCCCAGATGCGCGTGTGCTGCGAGGGGGCGACCTCCAGCCCCGCGCGGTGCGTGTGGGTCTGGAACGAAGCGGTCATCGGTAGCGGTGGGCGCAGGAGCGGGATCCGCAGATTAGCAAACTTCCGGGGTCGCGGGTTCTGCGGGTTACCTCTAGTCGCAGGTGGCGGTCAGTCCCTAAACTGGCCCGCGCGGCATCGCCCGCCACTTGAACGAGAAAGAACCACGCATGAAAAGTCCAGCCTTGCTCGCCCTTGCGGCCGCTTCGTTCGCGCTCGCGGTTCCAGCCGCCGCGCAGTTCGCCAAGACCGAGGATGCCATCAAGTACCGTCAAAGCGCCATGTTCATCCAGAGCCAGCATATCGGCCGTCTGGCCGGCATGGCCAGTGGGCGGGTGCCCTATGACGCAGCGGCGGCCGCCGCCAACGCCGAGGTGGTGGCCCAGATATCGAGGCTGCCGTGGAGCGGCTTCGGCCCCGGCACCGAAGGCGGCAAGGCCAAGCCCGAGATCTGGAAGGAGCAGGCCAAGTTCAAGGAACTCAGCGAGCGGCTGATGGCGGACACCGACAAGCTGGTGCTTGGCGCCAAGGCCGGCAATCTCGATGCGTTGAAGGCCGCGGTGGGCGCGGCGGGTGACACCTGCAAGACCTGCCACGACACCTTCAGGAAAAAGTAGCTCGCCCCCAGGTTGCCCGGCACTTCGTGTCCGGGCGCCCACCCCCTGCCGGGGGCAACACCAGCGGCCCGGCAAAGCCGGTTCCTCGGTGTTCCACCAACAGGCCGGGCTGCGCCGGCCGAGGCTAGGCTTCGGCGAGCAGCTTTTCGATGAGCTTGTGCAGTTCGGCGAAGTCGGGTTCGCCGACGTAGCGCTTCACGATCTCGCCGCGTTTGTTGACGACGTAGGTGGTGGGGGTCAGTTGCACGTCGCCCCAGGCCTTGGCGACGGCGCCGGTGTTGTCGATCGCCACCTTGAACGGCAGCTTGCGGGTCTCGGCGAAGTTGACCACGTAGCTCGGCGGGTCGTAGCTCATGGCCACGGCCAGCGTGTCGTAGCCGCGCGCCTGGTACTTGTCGTAGGTGGCGATCACCTTGGGCATCTCGGCGACGCAGGTGACGCAGCTGGTGGCCCAGAAATTGACCAGCGTGACCTTGCCCTTGAGGTCTTCAGTGCTCTTCTTGCTGCCGTCGAGCAGCACGAAGGTCGATGCCGGCGCCGCCGACACCCCGGTGCTCAGGTAGACGCCGACGCCGACGGCCAGGGCGATCGCGACAGCGGCGGTGCAGACGACTTTTTTCATGGAAGACGGATGGAGCGGGCCTGCGGATTTTAGTTCCGATCGGGCTCGCTCGATAATCGAACTCCCGATGCCCTTGCCACCCCGACTCCGCCTCACCGCGTTCGCGTGGATTGCCGCCAGCGCGCTCGCCGGCTGCAGTCCGACCTTCAACTGGCGCGAAGTGCCGATCGGGAACGGCGGCGTCGTCGCGCTGCTGCCGTGCAAACCCGACCGCGCGACCCGCTCGCTCCCATTGGGCGTCGAGGCGGTCACGGTGGACATGGCGGGCTGCGAGGCCGGCGGCGCCACCTTCGCGGTGGCCCATGCCGTCGCCGGCAGCCCGGCGCAGGCCGAAGGCTGGATGCGGGCCTGGCGCGCGGCGACTCGCGGCCAGATCGCCGGTGTTCCGGCCACCGAAACCGAGGCCGCCCTGCTGCGGGCGGCGAACGCACCCGCGCCGGTGCGGCTCGATACGCAGGACGCCGGCGCCGGTACGCAGGCCACGGCCCTGCATGTGATGTGGTTTGCGCAACTGCATCCGGAGGGGGTCTCGCTGTACCAGGCGACCGTGCTCGGCAAGCCTTCCTCGACGGACGCGCTCCCCACCTTCTTCGAAGGGTTGCACATCCCGTGAGCCCGTCGCCGCCCGGTCGCATTGTGGGATGCTTGCGTGTTGACTTCCTTCTACATCCTGCGGGCGCCCCCGCATAATCGAGAGACCGTCCGCCGATCCGCATGAACAGCATCCTCATCATCGCCCACTCGCCGCTCGCCCAAGCGCTGCGGCAGTGCGCGCTGCATGTCTTTCCCGACAGCGAGGCGTCGATCGCCGCGCTGGACGTGCTGCCCAATGTGTCGCCGGACGAAACCCTCGCTGCCGCCCGCATCATCCTGGCCCAACTGCAGCTCACCCCGCGTTCGCAGGTGCTGGTGCTGGCCGACGTGTTCGGCGCCACGCCCTGCAACGTGGCGCAGAAGCTGGTCGACGGCGTCCGCTCGCGGCTGGTGGCGGGCGTCAACCTGCCGATGCTGCTGCGCGCGGTGAGCTACCGCAACGAGCCGCTCGACACGCTGGTGCAGCGCGCGCTCACCGGCGGGACGGCCGGCGTGATGCAGGTGGCGGTGGCAGCGCCGCAGAATCAGGCAAGAAGAAAGCACAGTGACAAAGACATCCGTGACCATCAGCAATAAGCTGGGGCTGCATGCACGCGCCTCGGCCAAACTCACCAAGCTCGCGGGCAGCTTCCCGTGCGAGGTCTGGCTCGCGCGCGGCGATCGCCGCGTCAATGCCAAGAGCATCATGGGCGTCATGATGCTGGCCGCGGGCCTCGGCGTCACGGTGGAGATCGAGACCATCGGCGAGCGCGACCAGGAGGCGCTCGATGCGATCGTTGCATTGATGAACGACAAGTTCGGCGAGGGGGAATGATGGCTCTCCCCCAGGTTGGCTCACTGCGTGTAGCCGCCCACCCCCTCGCCGGGGGCAATGCCAGCAGCCCGGCGAAGCCGGTTCTGCGGCATTCCACCAACGTCGCTCGCGCTTCGCGCTGGCTCATGGAATGACGGGGGCGCGATGACTTTCGTCGTCCATGGCCTTCCCGTTGCTCGTGGCATCGCCATCGGGCGGGCGGTGCTGGTGGTCTCGAGCCGCATCGACGTTGCCCATTACTTCATCAAGCCGGAACAGATCGAGACCGAGATCGACCGGGTCCGGATGGCGCGCAACGCGGTGGCCGAGGAGCTGCAGAAGCTGCAGGCCAGCGTCGCGCTGATGGGGCCCAACGATGCGCCGCACGAACTCTCGGCGCTGCTCGAGGTGCACCAGATGCTGCTGCAGGACGAGGTGCTCACGGGCGGCGTCAAGCACTGGATCGTCGAGCGGCTCTACAACGCCGAATGGGCGCTGACCACCCAGCTCGAGGTGGTGGCGCGCCAGTTCGACGAGATGGAGGACGAATACCTGCGCGAGCGCAAGGCCGACCTGGAGCAGGTGGTCGAGCGGCTGCTGCACCGCATGAAGGGCACGGCGGCGGTGCTGGCGCCGACGCCGCCGCGCCGCAAGCGCACCGCCGACGAGGACGACCACCACGACCTGATCGCCGGCGACGCCTTCGATGCGCCCCTGGTGCTGATCGCGCACGACCTGTCGCCGGCCGACATGCTGCAGTTCAAGAAGAGCGTGTTCGCGGGCTTCGTGACCGACGTCGGCGGGCGCACCTCGCACACCGCGATCATCGCGCGCAGCATGGACATCCCGGCCGTGGTCGGCGCCCGCAGCGCCAGCCAGCTGGTGCGCCAGGACGACTGGGTGATCATCGACGGCGATGCAGGCGTGATGATCGTCGACCCGTCGCCGATCATCCTGGCCGAATACGGCTTCAAGCAGCGCCAGGGCGACCTCGAGCGCGGGCGCCTGTCCCGGCTGCGCCACAAGCCGGCCGTGACGCTGGATGGCCAGCGGGTCGAACTGTTGGCCAACATCGAGATGCCCGAGGACACGCTGGGCGCGGTCAAGGCCGGCGCGGTCGGCGTCGGGCTGTTCCGCAGCGAGTTCCTCTTCATGGGGCGCGAATCGCACAACCTCACGCGGCTGCCCGACGAGGAGGAGCAGTACCAGGCCTACCGGCGCGCGGTCGACGGCATGAAGGGCATGCCGGTCACGATCCGGACCATCGACGTCGGGGCTGACAAGCAGCTGGACGGCAAGATGGGGCGTGAGGATTCGCACCTGAATCCGGCCCTGGGCCTGCGCGCGATTCGCTGGAGCCTGGCCGACCCGGCGATGTTCCTGACGCAGTTGCGCGCCATCCTGCGGGCCGCGGCGCATGGCGAGATCCATCTGCTGATCCCGATGCTGGCGCACGTCAGCGAGATCCGCCAGACGCTCTCGCTGATCGACTTCGCGCGCGCCGAACTGGACAACCGCGGTGTGGTGCACGGCAATGTGAAGCTCGGCGCGATGATCGAGATCCCGGCCGCCGCGCTGACCCTCAAGACCTTCCTGAAGCACTTCGACTTCCTGTCGATCGGCACCAACGACCTGATCCAGTACACGCTGGCGATCGACCGCGCCGACGAATCGGTGGCGCACCTCTACGATCCGGCCCATCCGGCCGTGTTGCGGCTGGTGGCCGACACCATCGCCGAGTGCCGGCGGCAGGGCAAGGGCGTCAGCGTCTGCGGCGAGATGGCCGGCGACGTGATGTTCACGCGGCTGCTGCTGGGCCTGGGGCTGCGCAGCTTCTCGATGCATCCGTCGCAGATCCTCGCGGTCAAGCAGGAGGTGATCCGGGCCGACACCAGCAAGCTCGAAGCCTGGGCGCGCGAGGTGCTCGAGCTGGAGAATCCGGCCGCCGCGCTGGTGCGATAGGCCGGCGCCGGGCCGGGCGTGGGGCAGCGCCGCAACAAAACGAAACACAGCGAAACCGTGGCGCAAGGACTTCGGCGACCCCTGAGCCGAGCATCGAGTCTTCCGGATCACACCGATCCTCTTGAAGGAAGACTCCCATGAAACCCTGGTTCAAGCGTTCTCTTTTCGGACTCGCCGGTGCTGCGCTCGTGGCCGGCAGCCTGGCCGGCTGTTCCGGCCATCGCCATGGCTGGAGCGGCTCGGAGCAGGATCGCGCCGAGTTCCGCGCCCGGATGGTCGAGCGCGTGGGCAGCAAGCTCGATCTCGATGCCGCGCAGAAGCAGAAGCTCACCGTGCTGACCGAGAAACTGCAGGCACAGCGGGCCGCGCTGCGCGGCGGCGGCGATCCTCGGGCCGAGTTCCGCAGCCTGTTCGCCGGCGCGAAGCTCGACCAGGAGCGGGCGAAGAAGCTGGTCGACGACAAGACGGCCGCGGTGCAGGCGGGGAGCCCCGAAGTGATTGCCGCGGCGGCCGACTTCTTCGACAACCTGAACCCGGCGCAGCAGCAGAAGGTGCGTGACTTCATGGACCGCGGCGGTCGCCGGTGGGGCCGGGGATGACGCCCCCGCCCGGCGGCGTGCGCACGATGCTCCGGCTCGAAGGGCTGGCCATGCTGGCGGCGGCGCTGCTGGGCTACGCCCAGCTCGGGGCCGGCTGGGGCGCCTTCGCCTTGCTGTTCTTCGTGCCCGACCTCTCCCTGCTCGGCTTCCTGGCCGGGCCGCGGGTCGGCGCGGCGGTGTACAACGCCGCGCACTCCTACCTCGGGGCCTTCGCCGTGCTCGTCGCCGGTGTGCTGGGCGAACAGCCGGTGGCGCTCGCCGTGGGCCTGGTCTGGTGCGCCCACATCGGCTTCGATCGGCTGCTGGGCTTCGGGCTGCACCATGGCGGCGGCTTCGGCGTCACCCACCTGGGCCGCATCGGCCGCGCCGACCCCTGGTGAGGGGGCGGTTTCCGGTGTCGCCCGAATGCACAATCGCCGCATGCCCCGCATCCTGCTGATCGACGACGACGAGCACCTCGGCGCGCCGCTGGCAAGCTACTTTGCGCGCTTCGACTTCGTGCTGGACAGCGCGAGCCGGCCGAGCGAAGGCCTGGCCCGGCTGCGCGCCCAGCCCTACGACGCCGCGATCCTGGACGTGATGCTGCCCGAGATGGACGGCTTCGCGCTGTGCCGCGAGATCCGCAAGGAGAGCGACATCCCGATCGTGATGCTGACGGCGCGCGGCGACGTGATGGACCGCGTCGTCGGGCTCGAGCTCGGCGCCGACGACTACCTGCCCAAGCCCTTCGAGCCGCGCGAACTGGTGGCGCGCGTGCAGACCATCCTGCGCCGCCAGCGCGCGGTGCCGGCGGCGCCCGCGGCACAGCGCCGAGAGTTCGAGGGACTGTCGATCGACCTCGACCGGCGCGAGGTCCTGCGCCATGGCGAGCGCGTGGACCTCACGGGCACGGAGTTCGAGCTGCTGGCCCTGCTGGCGGACCAGCCCGGCAAGGTCTGGAGCCGGGACGACATCCTGAATCGCCTGCGCGGCCACGAGGCCGAGCTCTACACGCGCGCGGTCGACATCGTCGTGAGCCGGCTGCGCAAGAAGCTCGAACCGCTGGACTGCATCAAGACGCTGCGCAACGCGGGCTACGCGCTCGCCGTCGGCAAGAACACGCCATGAAGCCTCAGCGCAGCGGGCAGAGCCGCTGGCGACATCGCTGGCGGCATTCGCTGCGCGTGCGCCTGGTCATCGTGTTCGTGCTGCTCGCGCTGGCGATGACGGCGGTGTTCCTCGGCGGCATGCAGCGGGCCTTCTCGACCGGCTGGCGCGATGCCGCCCGGCCCCTGGTCGCCGACTACATGGATCGCATCGTTGCCGAACTCGGCACGCCGCCCGACGTGGCGCGTGCCCAGGCGCTGGTCACCCGGCTGCCGATCTCGATCCGTATCGAGGGCCCGGTCGTGAACTGGGATTCGCACGCCGATCGCCACCGGCATGGCTTCGGCCAGCGCGGCGACTGGCTCCACCGCACGACCGCCGACGGCCACCGCATCAGTTTCGGGGTCGGCACGCTGCCCTGGGAACGCGAACCGCAGGGCATCGGCTGGATCACGCTCGCGCTGCTGCTGGGCTTGATCTTCCTGGCTTACGCATACGTCCGGCGGCTGTTGCGGCCGCTCGACGACATCCGCGCCGGCGCCGAGCGTTTCGGGCGCGGCGCCTTCGAAGTGCCGATTCCGCTGCGCCGGCGCGACGAACTGGGCGAGCTCGCGCAGCGGATCAACACCATGGCGCACGACATCCAGGGCATGCTCGACGCCAAGCGTGCGCTGCTGCTGGCGCTCAGCCACGAGCTGCGCTCGCCGCTCACGCGGGCGCGTCTCAATGCCGAACTGCTGCCGGCGACGCCCGAAGGCGCGGCCGAGCGCGCCGCGCTCCTGCGCGACCTGGCCGAGATGCGCGACCTCATCAGCGACCTGCTCGAAAGCGAGCGGCTCGCCAGTCCGCATGCCGCGCTGCATCGTGAGCCGGTCGATCTGGCCGCCCTGGTGCGCGAGGTGGCGAACGAGCTGTCCGGCGGTCAGGACATCGTCACCGAAAGCCCGGCGGATCTGCCGATGCTCTCGCTGGACCGTTCGCGGGTCCGCCTCCTGGTGCGCAACCTGCTCGACAACGCGTTGCGCCACGGTGCCGAAGGCGAAGAACCCCCGCGTGTGACGCTGCGCAGGGCCGGGCAAGGCATCGAGCTGGAGGTGCGCGACTTCGGCCCGGGCGTCGACGCGGCGCAGCTGGAGCGCCTGACCGAGCCCTTCTACCGCACCGACAGTGCGCGCCAGCGCGCGACCGGCGGCGTCGGGCTCGGGATGTACCTGTGCCGGCTGGTGGCCGAGGCGCATGGCGGCACGCTCGCCGTGCGCAACGCGGCGCCCGGGCTCGCGGTCACCGTCCTACTGGCTTGACGCGGATGCGCGTGCCTGCTCCACCGCATCGTCCACGCTCCAGGCGGCGTACAGGGCGGGCGGCAGATCGGGGTTGCGCACCTGGTCGAGCAGATCACGCAGCGTGTCCTTGACCCGCGCCAGCACCAGCTGCGCGCCGCATCGGCGAATGGAGGCGGCGAAGTCGCAGAGCGCCTCGATGCTGGTGCCGTCGAGGTCGGCCGACTCCTCGAGGCTGAGCACCAGGTGGCCGAGCGGCCGGGCCGCCTCCACGCGGGTCCGGATCGCGGCGAACACCGCATCGGCATTGCCGAAGAACAAGGGCATTTCGGGCCGCGCGATCAGCATGCCGGCGGGCACCCGGGCTTCAGGGTGGCGCGCGGTGTCGACGTAGTCGTGGCCCTGTGCGAGCCGGCCGAGCCAGCTCACCTGGGCGCCCGACATGCCCTGCAGCAGCAGAAGCAGGCTGACGCCGATGGCGGCCAGCAGCCCGTCCAGCACGCCGAACAGCAGCACTGCGCCGAACGCGACCAGGGCGACGAGCCGGTCGCGCCGCCAGGCGAAGTAGGGCCGCAGGCTGCGAGGATCCAGCATGTGGCCGACGGCATGGATCACGATCGCGGCGAGCAGGGGCTCCGGTGTATGCATGATCCACGGCAGCAGCGTGATGGCCGCGAGCAGGACCACGGCGCAGGCGATCAACCCGGCCGCACGGCTCTGCGCACCGGCGGCCTCGTTGGCCGAGGTGGCCGAATAGCCGGCCCCGACCGGCATGCCCTGGAACAACCCCGATGCCAGGTTGGCGGCGCCGAGCGCGAACAGGTCGCGGTTGGCCGACACCTCGTCGCCGTGCCGCAGCGCGAAGGTACGGATCGATCCGCAGGATTCCGCGTAGAGGATCAGCGCCATCGCGAAGGCCAGCTCGCCCATGCGCAGCCATTTCTCGCGCGACAGCTCCGGCATGCCGGGCAGCGCGAACCCGAACTCGATCGGCCCCACCGTGGCGATGTGCCATTGCCGGCAGAAGCCGGCCAAGTCCAACGCGATGCCCGCCGCGATCACCAGCAGCGCCGCCGGCACCGCGCGCCAGCGCCCCAGGCCATGCAGCAGGGCCACGCCGACGCCGGCCATCGCCAGGCCGGCGAAGTTCCATTGGCCGATGCTGGCGAACAGCTCCCACGACAGGCGCAGGAAGTCGCCATGCGCCGGGTGGACGTCGACGACCTTGGGCATCTGCTTGGCCACGATCGTCAGCCCCAGCCCGAGGGCGAAGCCGCGCAGCACCGGCTTGGCGATCAGGTTCGATACGGCGCCGAGCCGGGCCGCCGCCGCGATCAGGAAGAAGACCCCCGTCAGCAGGACGATCGCGGCGCCGAGCGCCAGCTGCAGCGCGGTGCCGTGGCCGTTGGCGGCGCTGATGGCCGCCAGCAGCACGGCGGCCGAGGAAGAGGTGGCCGAGACGATCGCGAAGCGGCTGCTTCCCAGCAGGCCATAGACGAGCAGGCCCGCCAGGAGCGCGATCACGCCCGATTGGGGCGGCAACCCCGCAATGCCCGCATAGGCCACCGCCTCGGGCAACAGCAGGCCGGCGATCGAGAGGCCGGCGACCCAGTCGGCGGTGCGGATGGCGCGACGCGCGGGCAGCGGGGTCACGCGCTACGCCTGCGCGCAGCCTGTCGCCTGAAATCACTCGGACTGCCGCCGGTGTGCGCCCGGAAGACGCGGCTGAAATGCGAGAGGTTGCTGAAACCCGAGGCGAGCGCGATGTCGGTGATCGGGCGCGCCGCGTGGGCCGGGTCCAGCAGTTCGCGGATGCTGCACGCCAGCCGCTGATGGAGGATGTAGCCGGTGAGTGTGTCGTCGTCGCCGGCGAAGGCGTTGTGCAGGTGGCGTTTGCTGCAGCGCAGCGCCAGGGAGATGCCGTCGATCGACAGCGCCGGGTCGCGCAGGTGCTGCGCCACGTGCTGGCGGATCCGGTCTTTCAGCGCTTCCCGCTGGGTGCGCGGGGTTTCCTGGCCAGCCAGCTCCATCAGCGACAGCCGCACCAGCTGAATGATGAGCTCGCCGGCGCCGCGCGCGGCCGCCTCGCTCATGTAGGGCAGCTCCAGGTAGGTGTTGCGCATGGTCTCGAGCGCCACGCGCGAGATCCCGCTGCCGCCGCCGACGCGGCGTGCCACCAGGTCGCCCAGCGGCAGCCCCGGGGCCGCGAGCTGCTGCTTGGGCAGCATCACGATCAGGTGGTCGCTGCGCTCGGGGTTGGCCACCGTGTAGTCGGCCGTGGTGTCGTAGAGCGTCCAGCCGCCGGCGCGCACCGCCGCCTCGCGGCCGCGCTGGGCGACCTCCGCCGAACCCTGCCACGGCGCCACGATCTTGAGGTAGGCGGCTTCGCTGCCGCGCGCCATCTGCGGCGTGCGCAACACCCGGTGGCGGTTGGCCTCCAGGCGCGTCAGGATCACGTCGCCGGCCTGCGAGGCCGCGAGGTGGCCGTCGAATTCGCTGTCGCCATAGAGGTCGGAATCGAGCCCGCCGAAGTGGCGCCACACCCACTCGCGCCAGACCGGCGCGCGCTCCCGCGGCGGGACTTCATCGGTCGACAGAACCATGGACACGGTCATAAGGACTTGCCTGAAAAACTCCGCCCATTTTCCGGCCCGCCGCGGTGCCCGCAGCTTGCGGGTTAACCACTAGCGGCGTGCACGCTGCGACAAGTGCTTTGTGCGCAGCGGGCACAGCGCGCGGGCGCGCCGCTTCCTACGATGGCGGGACCGGACGCAGCTCGACGCCCGGAAGGAGACCCGCATGCCAAATCTCGCCAATCGCCGCCGCTGGATCCAGGGCACCGCCACCGCGCTCGGCGCCGCTGCCGTCGCGCCCCGCCTGTGGGCGCAGGGCGCGCCGGTGCGCATCGGCTACGCGATCGCCCGCACCGGGCCATGGGCCGCGGGCGCCCAGGTCAGCCAGGAGCCCAACTACCTGCTGTGGGCCGAGCAGGTGAATGCCGCCGGCGGGCTCTCGGTCAAGGGCGCCAAGCGGCCGATCGAGCTGATCGGCTACGACGACCGCAGCGAGACCGAGACCTGCGTGCGCACCTTCGAGAAGCTCATGGGCAGCGACAAGGTCGACCTGATCCTGCCGCCCTGGGGCTCGGGCGCGAACTTCGCGGTGGCCCCGCTGGCCAACCGCTTCGGCTACCCGCTGCTGGCGCCGACCGCGCTGTCGCGCAAGCTGATCGACATGCACCTGCCGTACTTCTTCTCGCTGCTGCAGCAGCCCGACAAGATGATGGGCGCGCTGGTCGACATGATGGTGGCCAACGGTGTGAAGACCATCGCGATCGTCTACATGGACGACCTGTTCGGGCTGGAGAACTTCGCCGCGCTCAACAACGCGCTCAAGAAGACCTCGATCCAGGTGGTCGACCGCAAGAGCTACCCGCTCGGCGTGAAGGACCTAGCGCCGGTGCTGCGCACCATGAAGGACCTGAACCCCGACGCCTTCATCGGCATCACCTACCCGCCGGACACCCTCCTGGCCAGCCGCCAGGCGCGCGAGGTCGGCTTCAATCCGAAGTACTTCTACGCCTCGGTCGGCACCGCCTTCCAGCTCTACAAGAACGTGATGGCGGGCAATGCCGAGGGCGTGATCGGCATGGGCTCGTGGAACGCCAACACCAGCCCCGAGGCCCGCGCCTATTTCGAGGCCCACAGCAAGAAGTTCGGCAAGGAGCCCGACCGCTGGGCCAGCGGCCATGCCTGGGCCGGGCTCGAGATCCTGCAGCAGTCGGTGGGCAAGGTCGGGCTCGACCGCAAGGCGCTGCGCGACCATATCGCGAAGAGCGAGTTCAAGACCATCCTGGGCCCGATCCGCTTCGACGGCAGCGAGAACGCATCGATCCCGGGCACCGTTGCCCAATGGCAGAACGGCGAGTTCGAGGTGGTCTGGCCGAAGGACCGCGCCACCGCGCAGCTGAAACCGAAGCCGGCGTGGAAGTAGCGTGTCGCTGAGCGGATGGGCCGAGCTGCTGGCCGGCGGACTGATCACCGGCGGCATCTATGCGCTGGTGGCGATCGGGCTGAACCTGCAGTATGGGCTGATGCGCATCATGAACATCTCGCACGGCGAGTTCCTGATGCTGGGCGCCTTCCTGACCTGGTGGGCGCACACCGCCTGGGGCATTTCGCCGCTCCTGTTCCTGCCGGCGGCCTTCGCGCTGCTGATGCTGATCGGCATGGCCGTGCACTGGCTGTGCTTCCGCCAGGTGGCGGCGCGCGCACCCAGCGTGGAAGTATTCGAGGCGCGCAGCCTGATGGTCGGCTTCGGCCTGATGTTCTTCGTGCAGAACACGGCGCTCCTGATCTGGGGCGGCGACCTGCGCGGCTACGAGTACCTGGCCGAGCCGGTGCAGGTGGGGGAGATGCGCTTCACCGCCAACAAGCTGGTGCTGTTCGGGGTGGCGCTGGCGCTCAGCGTGGCGCTGATCGCGCTGCTCAAGCTCACGCTGCTGGGCAAGGCGGTGCGGGCGCTGATGCAGTCGCCGGTCGGCGCGCAGCTGGTGGGCATCAACACCCGGCGGCTCCATCCGCTGATGTTCGGGATCGGCCTCGGCCTGTCGGGCGTCGCCGGCGCGCTGCTGTCGATGACCTATGAGATCTCGCCCTCGATGGGCGAGCCCTACACCGTGACCGCGCTGATCGTCATCACGCTCGGCGGCTTCGGCAGCATCGCGGGCAGCCTGGTCGGCGGCCTGCTGCTGGGCGTGGTCGAGGCGCTGGGCATGCATTTCACCAGCCCTTCGCTCAAGATGCTGCTGTCCTATGCGGTCTTCATCGGCGTCCTGATCTGGCGCCCCAACGGATTGTTCTCGCGATGAAGGCTTATCTGGCCTCCAAGCCCTGGCTGCTGCTGGGCATCGCCGCGGTGCTGGCGGCCGGCGTGCCCTGGATCGCCTCCGACTTCGTCGCCTCGGTGGCGCTCAGCTGCCTGATGTACATCGCCCTGGCGACCAGCTGGTCGCTGTTCTGCGGTGCGACGCGCTACCTGTCGCTCGCCACCTCGGCCTTCTTCGGGCTCGGCGCCTATTCGAGCGCCACGCTGCTCGAAGTGCTGCCCTGGCCGCTGGTGGTCCTTTGCGGTGCGGCGGTGGCGAGCGTGGTGGCGGTCGTGATGGGCGCGGCCGTGCTGCACCTGCGCGGCACCTACTTCGCGGTGCTGACCTTCGGCATGACCGAGCTGATCCGCCACGCCGTGACCTTCGTCGAGAAGCAGGTCTCGGGCACGGTGGGCCGCGTGCTGACGGTGGTGCCGTCGAACGAGACGGTCTATCTCACGGTGCTGGCGATCGCCGGCGCCGCGMYCGCCACCGCGATCGCCGTCAAGCGCAGCCGCTTCGGGCTGGCGCTCACGGGCATCGGCGCCGACGAGCAGCGGGCGCAGACGCTGGGCGTCGACACCCGGCGCGTCAAGATCGCGGGCTTCGCGCTCACGGCCGCCTTCGCTGGTGCCGCCGGCGCCGCGATGGCGGTGCGCTGGACCTACATCGAGCCGTCCGCGGTGTTCAGCCCCTTCATCGGCTTCCAGACCGTGCTGATCGCGCTGATCGGCGGCGCCTCGAGCATCGGCGGGCCGGTGGTCGCGGCCATCGTCTTCAGCCTGCTGGCCGAGACCCTGCGGCTGCAGCTGCCCTACGGCTACATGATGGTGCTGGGGCTGCTCCTGATCCTCTGCGTGATGTACCTGCCCAACGGGCTGGCGTCGCTGTGGCAGCGCAAGGCCGCGGGTCCGGGGGCGCGGCCATGATGGAAGCCCGCGTTGCGCTGCTCGAGGCCCGCGAGCTCACGGTGCGCTTCGGCGGCCTGACCGCGGTGGATGCGGTCAATGCCAGCCTGCACGAGGGCGAGCTGGTCGGCATCATCGGCCCCAACGGCGCCGGCAAGACCACCTTCTTCAACGCCATTTCGGGCGTCATTGCGCCGACCTCGGGCCAGTTGCTGGTGCAGGGCGGCATCGATCTCACGGGGCGTGGCCCGCACCGCTACGCGGCGCACGGCATCGCGCGCACCTTCCAGACGCCGCGCGTGATGGCCGGCATGACGCTCACCGACAACGTGCGCTTCAGCATGCAGTTCGCGGGCCGCCATCGCACGCCGGTCGCCGGCCTGCGCACCGAGGGCGACATCCTCGACATGCTCGGCCTCGCGGCCCTGGCCGATCGCCTGGCCGACGACGTGACCCCGTCGCAGCAGCGGCTGCTGGAGATCGGCATGGCGCTCGGAACCCGGCCGCGCCTGCTGCTGCTCGACGAGGTCGCGGCCGGCCTGACCGAGGCGGAAGTCGATGCGATGGCGCGCCGCATCCGCACGCTGCGCGACGACCATGGCCTCACGGTGGTCTGGATCGAGCATGCGGTGACCACGCTGCTGAAGTACGTCGAGCGCGTGCTGGTGCTGCACCAGGGGCGCAAGATCGCCGACGGCACGCCGGCCGAGGTGGTGCGCAATGCCGAGGTGGTCGAGGCCTATCTGGGCGACGAGATGGAGGCGGCCGGATGAGTGCGCAATTGACGGTTCGCGGCCTCGCGGCCGGCTACCACGGCTTCCAGGTGCTGCAGGGCCTCGACCTCGACGTCCTGCCCGGCATCACCGTCGTGCTGGGCCCGAACGGCGCCGGCAAGACCACGCTGCTCAAGGCGCTCGCCGGCCTGCTGCCGCGCACCGGCGAAGCCAGGCTCGACGGCCTGGCGCTGCCCTCGGGCGAGGCCACGGCCTGCGTGCGCCAGGGGCTCGCGCTGGTCGCCGAGGGCCGGCAGCTCTTTGCGCAGATGACGGTGACCGAGAACCTCGAGCTCGGCGGCTGGCTCGCGCCCGCGCGCCAGCGCAGCGAGCGCCTGGCGCGCGCCTTCGAGGACTTCCCGCGCCTGAAGGAGCGCGCCGCGCAGCTGGCCGGCACGATGAGCGGCGGCGAGCAGCAGATGGTCGCGGTCGCGCGCGCCATGATGAGCGGGCCGCGCCTCCTGATGCTCGACGAGCCTTCGCTCGGCCTCGCGCCGCGCATGGTCGACGAACTGCTCGCCATCGTGCGCCGCATCGCGGCCCAGGGCGTGACCGTGCTGATGGTCGAGCAGAACGTGCGCAAGGCGCTGCAGGCCGCGGACCGCGGCTACGTGCTGGAGCGCGGCCGCATCGTTGCCGCCGGCGAGGCGCGGGCGCTGCTCGAATCCGACGCGATCCGCCGGGCCTACCTCGGCGTTGCCTGATTCACTTTCACTTCGAGAAGCTCTTCCATGATCTCCATCTCCATGCTCATCGACGGCGAGCGCCGCCAGGCCGCGGACGGCGCCAGCTTCGAGCGCCGCAATCCGCTGGACGACAGTGTCGCCACCCGCGCCCCCGCCGCCACGCCGGCGGATGCCGTCGCCGCGGTCGAGGCCGCGCACCGCGCCTTCGCGGCCTGGTCGCAGACCGGGCCCGGCGAGCGCCGCGCGCTGCTGCAGAAGGCGGCGCACGCGCTCGAGGCGCGCGCCGGGGCCTTCGTGCAGGCCATGGCGCGCGAGACCGGGGCCTCGGCGATGTGGGCCGGCTTCAACGTCCACCTGGCGGCCGGCATCCTGACCGAGGCGGCCGCGCTGACCACCCAGATCGGCGGCGAGGTCATTCCCTCGGACGTGCCGGGCAGCCTCGCGATGGGCGTGCGGCAGGCCGCCGGCGTGGTGCTCGGCATGGCGCCCTGGAACGCGCCCGTGATCCTCGCCACCCGCGCCATCGCGACGCCGCTGGCCTGCGGCAACACGGTGGTGCTCAAGGGCTCGGAGCTGTGCCCCGAGACCCACGCGCTGATCGTCGAGGCGCTGAACGACGCCGGCCTGCCGCCCGGCGTGGTCAATTTCGTCACCAACGCGCCGGCCGATGCGGGCGCGGTGGTCGAGGCGATGGTGGCGCATCCGGCGGTGCGCCGCGTCAACTTCACGGGCTCCACGCGGGTGGGTCGCCTGATCGCTCAGACCTGCGCCAGGTACCTCAAGCCGGTGGTGCTCGAGCTCGGCGGCAAGGCGCCGCTGGTGGTGCTGGACGACGCCGACATCGATGCCGCGGTCAACGCGGCCGCCTTCGGCGCCTTCGCCAACTCGGGCCAGATCTGCATGTCGACCGAACGCATCGTGGTCGACACGTCGATCGCCGATGAATTCGTCTCGAAGTTCGCAGCCAAGGCCGCGAGCCTGCCGGTCGGCGATCCGCGCCAGGGCCCGGTGGTGCTCGGCTCGGTGGTCGACATGAGCACCGTGGCGCGCTGCAACGCGCTGATCGACGACGCGCTCGCCAAGGGCGCCCGGCTGGTGTGCGGCGGCCGCGCCGACGACACGCTGATGGCGGCGACGGTGATCGACCATGTGACGCCGGAGATGCGCATCTACCGCGAGGAATCCTTCGGCCCGGTGAAGGCCGTGGTGCGCGTCCGCGGCGTCGAGGAGGCGATCGCCACGGCCAACGACAACGAGTTCGGCCTCTCGTCCGCGGTGTTCGGGCGCGACGTCGCGCGGGCCTGGAACGTTGCGCGCCGCATCGAGGCCGGCATCTGCCACGTCAACGGCCCCACGGTGCACGACGAAGCCCAGATGCCCTTCGGCGGCGTCAAGGCCTCGGGCTACGGTCGCTTCGGCGGCAAGGCGGGCGTGGAGGCCTTCACCGAACTGCGCTGGATCACGGTCCAGACCACGCCGCGCCACTATCCCTTCTGAGCGGCGTGCCTTGTCGCCTTGGCTACCGGCGCCGGCGCAGGCCGGGGCTACGATGCGCCGGCATCAGACACCCCAAGGAGACACGCGCATGAGCAGCACCCTCAGCAATCGCCAGGTCCGCCTCGCCAAACGGCCCGAAGGCGCGGCCACGCGCGACAACTGGCAGTTCACCACCGAGCCGGTCTCGGATCCCGCCGAAGGCGGCGTCCTGGTCAAGACCCTGTCGCTCTCGCTCGACCCCGCGATGCGCGGCTGGATGAACGAGGGCAAGAGCTACATCGCGCCGGTCGAGATCGGCGCCGTGATGCGCGCCGGCGGCGTCGGGCGCGTGATCGCGTCGCGCAACCCGGCCTTCGCGGTCGGCGACACCGTGTACGGCACGCTCGGCGTCCAGGAGTACGTGCTGATCCCCCAGGAGGAGATCCAGCGCAACGGCCTCGCCAAGATCGACCTCGGCGCCGGCTCGATCACGCAATGGCTCAACGTGCTGGGCATGCCCGGCATGACCGGCTACTTCGGCCTGATGGACGTCGGGCAGCCGAAGCCGGGCGATACCGTGGTGGTCTCGGGTGCGGCCGGCGCGGTCGGCCAGACCGTCGGCCAGCTCGCGAAGATCAAGGGCTGCCGGGTGGTCGGCATCGCCGGCGGCCAGGCCAAGTGCGACTGGGTGGTGAAGGAGCTGGGCTTCGATGCCTGCATCGACTACAAGGCCGGCGCCTCGGCGGTGCGCGAGGGCCTGAAGGCCCATTGCCCCAAGGGCGTGGACATCTACTTCGACAACGTCGGCGGCGAGATTCTCGACACGGTGCTCGCCAAGCTGGCGCGCGGCGCCCGCATCATCATCTGCGGCGCGATCAGCCAGTACAACAACACGACGCCGGTGCAGGGACCGAAGAACTACCTGAGCCTGCTGGTGAACCGCGCCCGCATGCAGGGCATCGTCGTGTTCGACTACGCCGACCGCTATCCGGTGGCGATCGCCGAGCTGTCGGGCTACCTGAAGGACGGCCGCATGAAGAGCCGCGAAGACGTGGTCGAGGGCATCGACACCTTCCCCGAGGCGCTCACGCGCCTGTTCACCGGCGAGAACTTCGGCAAGCTGGTGCTCAAGGTCTCGGACTGAACTGGCCCCCACGCTCCTCACTTCGTGTGTCGCTGCCCCCCGAGGGGGCCGCAGGCCGCCTTGGGGCGGCCCGGCGCCGGCCTGGGCCTAGCGCGCCCGCGTACCCATCACGGCGGCGCTGATGATCAGCACCGCGGCCAGTGCGATGCTCCAGCTTAGCGGCCGTCCGGTGACCAGCAGCAGCAGCGCGGTCGACGCCAGCGGCGTGATGTAGCTCAGGATGCCGATCTGCCGCGCATCGCCGCGTTTGAGCGCCAGGTCCCAGAAGAAGAAGGCGGCACCCAGCGGGCCCAGGCCGCACAGCGCGACCAGCAGCCAATCGCGCGACGAAAGCGCGGCCGAGGGCTCCAGCAGCGCGTGGCACAGCAGCGACAGCGCCCCCGAGACCAGGCCGAACAGGCCGATCGCCCGGGTCGCAAAGGCGGGCACGCGCCGGGTCCACAGCGAGAAGCTGGCCCAGATGAAGGCCGAGCCCAGCGCCGGCAGGAAGCCCCAGTAGCTGCCGCCCCCGGCGCTCGAGGCGCTGCCGCGCGCCCCGAGGATCGCGATCGCCGCGCCCGTGAAGCCCAGCAGCGCCGCCACCACGTGCAGCGGCCGCAGCGACATGCCCGGCAGCAGCACCGGCGCCAGCACCACCATGAACAGCGGCCAGAGGTAGTTGACCAGGTTGGCCTCGACCGGTGGCGCATGGCGCAGCGCGATGAAGAGCAGGAAGTGGAAACCGAAGAGCCCATAGACGCCCAGCGCCAGCGTTCGCAGCGGGACCGCCCAGGCGCGGCGATCGCGCAGCACCAGCGGCCAGCTCAGCAGGCTGCCGATGATGAGCGCCAGCCCTGTCAGCAGGAAGGGCGGCAGGTGCGAGAGCGAAGTGCCCAGCGAGGCCAGGGTGGCCCAGAGGGCGATGGCGGCGAGGGCGTTGAGCGTCGGGGACATGCCGCCGAGCTTAAGCGGGCAGATCGTCGCGCAACGCCGGGGCGCCGTCGCGCAATGACGGTCAGGCGTGGCGTCGCAGGGCGGCGGTGAGCGCCGAAGGCGATTGGTAGCCCGTGCGGCGAGCGGTCTCTGCAACGCTGATGCCGCTGCCGCGCAGATGCCGCGCATGCGCCAGGCGTTGAATTCGCAGCCAGTGCATCGCGCTCACGCCCTGCTCGTCGCGGCAGCGCTGCGCGAACTGGCTGGGGCTGAGGCAGGCCACCGCTGCCAGATCCGCGACGCCCAGCGGCCGGTGCCAGCGCAGCTGCGCCCAGGCGGCCAGCGCCGTCCAGTCGATCGCGCGGCCGCGCGCCAGCGACACCGCAGGCCCCCAGGCTTCGAGCAGCAGGGAGGGCGCATGGTGCAGCGCCAGGGCCGGCGGCGAGGGCTGCGCGAAGCAGTGCGCAAGGTAGCGCGACAGGGCCCGCATCGGTTCGGCCGCGGGTGTGCGTCCGGCGCAACGCGTCCACAGGTCCTGCGCCGTGTCGAGCACCAGGCATTGGCTGCCGGTCTTCGATTCGAAGTCGTGCCGGTCGCCGGGCGCGATCACCCAGCCGTCGCCTGGGCCGAGCCGGCGCAGCCGGCCTTCGACCTCGAGTTCGAGCACGCCATCGAGCCCCACCAGCACCTGGAAGTGTCCATGCGCATGGCTGCCGCGCGAGGCACCGTAACGGCGCAGCGAGAGGCCGTGCGAAGAGGCGGGGGATTCGTGGCGCGGCATGGCGAGGCCGTCGATTCTGCGCGCCTCGCCGGGGCCTGTCACCCCAGCCGCAGCAGCAGCGCCGAGGCGCCGCAGACCAGCAGGAAGGGGATGCTCAGGCGATGGAATTCGCGCAGGCCGTTGGGCAGCTTCGCCAGCCGCAGCGCGATCAGGTTGGCCAGCGAGCCCAGCACGCAGCCGAAGCCGCCCACGCTCACGCCCGCGGCCAGCGCCGGCAGGTCGTGCACGAAAGGATCGAGCACGATGGTGGCGGGCACGTTGCTGATGAACTGCGAGGTGAAGATCGCCGCCAGGTAGGCGCGCCATCCTTCGCCGATCGGCCACTGGCCGAGCAGCGTCGCGATCGTGGGCAGCTCGGCCAGCTGGCGCAGGTCGACGAACATCAGCGCGATGATCGCCAGCAGGGCCCAGTCGATGCCCAGCAGCACGCGCGGGCGCAGCAGCAGGAAGGCGCCGAACACCATGCCGAGGCCGGCCAGCAGCCAATGGCGGTCGAGCGCGATCACGAAGCCGACGAACAGCAGGCCCGACAGCGCCAGCAGGCGCGGCTGCACCGGTGCCGCGTCGCTCGCCGCCGGCTTGAGCGCGATCGGGACCCGCGGCACCATGAACCAGATCGCGGCGAACAGCCAGAACAGCATCACCGCCACGGTCGGCGCCATCATCGTCACGAAGCCGACGAAGCTCTCGCCCGAGCGATGCCAGAGGAACAGGTTCTGCGGGTTTCCGATCGGCGTCAGTGCCGAGCCGGCATTGACCGCCAGCGCCTCGATCACCACCAGCCGCGCCAGCGGCAGGTGCGCCTGGGTCGCGAGCACGCGCGTGAGCGGCACCAGCAGGAACAGGCTGACGTCGTTGGTCACCAGCGCCGACAGGACGGCGGCGCTGGCGGCCAGCAGCAGGACCAGGCGGCGCAGGTCCGTGGTGCGCGCGAGCAGCCGCGCCGCGGCGGCCTGCAGCATGCCGCTGCGCTCGACGCCCTGGGTGATCGCAAGCAGCCCGGCCAGCGCACCGAGGGTCTGCCAGTCGACCAGCCGGAGGTAGTCCATCGGTGCGCGAGGGCGGACCAGCGCGAACAGGGCGGCGGCGGCCAGCAGCACCCACAGCAGGCCATGGCCGCCGCCGTGCTCGGCAGTGGCCGGGACGGCGTCAGCCGGCGTCACGCTCACGCAGCTCGCGCTTGAGCACCTTGCCAATCGCGCTGCGCGGGAGCTCGTCGATGAACTGCAGGCGGGCCAGGCGCTGGGTCTTGCCGAGCTGGTCGTTGGTCCATTGCAGCAGCGCCTCGGCCGCCGTGTCGTCGCCGCTGCGGCGCACCACGAAGGCCACCGGCGTCTCGCCCCATTGCTCGGAAGTCACGCCGACCACCGCCACGTCGGCCACCGACGGATGGGCGCGCACCACGGCCTCGAGGTCGCTCGGATAGATGTTGAAGCCGCCGCTGATGATCATGTCCTTCTTGCGGTCGAACAGCGTCAGGAAGCCGTCGTCGTCGAAGCGGCCGACGTCGCCGGTGCGGATGAAGCGCTTGCCCGTGGGATCGAACCACTCGGCCTCGCGCGTCTTGGCCGGCTGGCGGTGGTAGCCGACCATCATGCCGGCCGAATGCCCGACCACTTCGCCGTCCTCGCCGCGGGCGACTTCGCGGCCTTCCTCGTCGATCAGCCGGATGTCGCTGCCTTCGGCCGGCCGGCCCACGGTGTGCAGCTTGTCCGGGTGCAGGTGGGCCTCGAGGATGCAGGTGCCCCCGCCTTCGGTCATGCCGTAGAACTCGATCAGGCCGCCGGGCCAGCGCTTGAGCACGTCGGCCTTGAGCGCCGCGTTGAAAGGCGCGCTGGTGCTGAACTTGTACTTGAAGCTCGCGAGGTCGTGGGCATCGAAATCGGGTCGTGCCATCAGGCGCTGGTACTGCACCGGCACGAGCATGGTGTGCGTGACGCGGCGGCTTTCGGCGAGCTTCAGGTACGCGGCCGCATCGAACTTCGGCATCAGGACCACGCAGCCGCCGAAGGCGATGGTCGGGAAAAACACGACCAGCGTGGTGTTGGAGTAGAGCGGCGTCGACAGCAGCGTGACTGTTTCGGGCCCGTACTCGTACGTGGCGCCTCGCTGCACGTGGGCCCAGCGCATGCCATGGCCCTGCACGATGCCCTTGGGCTCGCCCGTGGTGCCTGACGAATAGATGATGTTGAAAGGCGAGGAGCGCTGCAGTTCGACCTCGACGGGCCGCGCGCCGGCCGGTGTGAGCCAGGCCTCCAAGTCGGCGCCGGCGGCCGAGCCATCGAGCGCGAGGCGCGGGATGGCACCCGGCGTCGCCGGCCCGATCACCTCGGCCGCTGCCTGGTCGACGAACAGGATGCGCGCGCCCGCGTCCTCGATCATGCGCGCGAGGCTGGCGGGCGTGGAGCCCGGCGCCAGCGGTGCGACCGCGACGCCGGCGCGCAGCGCACCGAGGAACACGGCCGCGTAGTTGACGCTCGAGGCGGCACAGATCGCGATGGCGTCGCCGGCGCCGAGTCCGTCGCGCTGCAGGCTGGCCGCGATGCGGTCCATCAGCGCGTCGAGCGCGCCGTAGCTCAGTTCATGCGTGGCGTCGGCCAGGGCGGGACGTTCGGGCGCTTGCTGCGCGTGGATGGCAATCAGATCGGCGATCAGGCCGAAGTCGCGTTGGATGGCTGCCTCGAAATTGCTCATGGTCTCTTCAGCTTCTAGGGGTCGGGCGATGGCCGCGAGGGGCCGCATGAATCTTACGCGTCGCGCACGGCCGGGGCCGGGCCGGCGCGAGCCGATCGCCGAGCCGAGCGAAACTGGCTCGGCGCGGCGCCGGCCGCCCTGCGCATGAGCCGTCGCAGCGCCGTCGCGTCCTCGTAGCCCACCTCGGCCGCCACTTGCTCGACCGTCATTCGGCTCGACTCGATCAGCATGCGCGCCCGGTTGAGCCTCACGCTCTGCACCAGCGCCAGGGCGCCCTGGCCGGTCGCGGCGCGCACCTGCCTCGCCAGTGTCCGCTGCGACATGGCGAATCGATCGGCCAGTGCCGCCACGCTGGGCGGATGCGGCAATGCCGACTCGATGCACTGCGTCAGGCGCGCGACCAGTGGGTTGCCGTTGGACATCATGGAAGGCACCGCGAACGGCGCCTGCGCCTGGCGCCCGTCGATGAGCAAGACCCGGCCGACCGCGTCGGCGAGTGCCGTGCCGAAGCGTGTGCGCAGGAGTTGGAGCATCAGGTCCGATTGCGCGAAGGCGGCACCGGCGGTCGTCACCGGTCCATCGGCGCACACCATGCGATCGGCATCGACGACGCAGCCCGGTTCGATGCGCCGCAGCTCGGGTGCGAGCCACCACGAGGTCGTGACCCGCCGGTGCCGCAGCAGGCCTGCCGCCTGAAGCAGGAAGACCGCCGAGCAGGATGCGGCGACCGCGCCGCCTCGCCCACCGTGCCGCCTGACGGCGGCGATCGCGGACGCGATGTCGGCGCTCGCCMGGCGGCGCGCCAGTTCCGAGGGGTCGTCCACGCCCAGGCCGGGAAGGATCCAGGTCGAGGCATCGGCGCGCGAGCGCGCGGGCAAGGCCGCGGTGTCGACCCGCAGGCCGCTGCTGAGGGCCACGCCGCCGCCGTTCGGCGACATCACGCGCCACCTCGGTCGCGGCGACTTCGCCCGCGGCGCCAGCGCGACAGCGGCATTCAGGATGTCGAGCGTCACGGCCACGCTGGTGCCGTAGGCGCCGGGCAGGATCAGGACAGTGAAGTCGTGCATGGCTGAAAACGCCCGAAAAGGGGTTAATTGGACACTGGAAGTCTAAGGCGGCGCGGGTTGCAATGGCGATCCGCAACCCAGAAAAAGGACGCCCGTGCCCACGATCCTCGTCGACATCCCCAAAGACGCCTTCCCCGGTGCAGCCCGCGCCGCGCTGGTTCGAGGCCTCAACGACGCCGCGGCGGTGGCCGAGCAGATTCCGGCCGATCCGAGGCAGCGATCCTTGTGCTGGGTCGTCGTCAACGAAGTGGCCGTCGGCGGCTGGACCTGCGGCGGCGTCGACCTGACTTCGCAGTTGCTGCCCTGCAGCGCCAGGATCTACTTGCCATCGGGCGTTCTGGATGAGGCGTCGCGAGCCAACTACGTGCAATGGGTGCACGCATCGTTCGAACAGGCGCTGCCCCCCGACGATCGGCGGCGCCTCGTCACGTCCGTGCTTCTGCAGGAGGTGGCTGACGGCCGCTGGGGTGTCGGCGGCGCCGTCTGGACGCTGGCGGACTTTGCCCGGGCGGCCGGCTTCGCCCATCTGCAGCATCTCGTCGACCGTGGCCAGGAAGCCCGATGAAGGCGGACCGCAACCTGATCCTGCCCGATCCGTTGGACGATTTCGATCCGCGCGAGATCATGCTGGATGGCGTCGCCAAGGTGGTGCACGTGGCCGGCACCGGCCCGGCCGTGATCGTCATGACCGAGATGCCGGGCATCAGTCCGCATGTCGCGCGATTCGCCCGCTGGGTCCGCGACGCGGGGTTCACCGTCTACATGCCGTCGCTGTTCGGCCGCGACGGGGCGGTGCCGGAGGTCGAGGAGGGCGCGGCCACGTTCCGGCGAGCCTGCGTCAGCGCCGAGTTCCGGGCCTTCGCGGCCGACCGGGCCAGCCCCGTGACGCACTGGCTGCGCGCACTTGCGAGCTTGGCCCATCGGCAGTGCGGCGGCCCGGGCGTCGGCGCCATCGGGATGTGCTTCACAGGGAATTTCGCGCTGACGATGACGCTCGAGGCGTCGGTGCTCGCGCCGGTCCTGTGCCAGCCATCGCTGCCGCTGGACCAGCCGGCTGCGGTCGAAAGTCCGCCGGAGGAGCTCTGTGCGGTGAGGCAGCGCCTGGAGCGGGACCAGCTGACCGTCATGGCCTATCGCTTTGAAGGAGACCGGTTCTGCACGGCCCGGCGCTTTGCCGCCTATGCCGAGGCCCTGGGCGATCGCTTCATTGCGCGCGTGCTGCCGGACAGCGCCGCCAACCGCGACGCGCTGGCGCCGTTTTTCGCCCAGGTGGTCGCGAGCCCGCACAGCGTGGTGACCGCCCATCTGATCGACGAGGCGGGCCAGCCGACGATCGCCGCGCGCGACGAGATCCTGTCGTTCTTCGCCCTGCGTTTGGCCGTCGCCCGCTAGACCCCGGCGGCGTGGGCCTGCTGGTCGGCGTGGTAGCTCGAGCGCACCATGGCGCCCACTGCCGCATGGCTGAAGCCCATCCTGTAGGCCTCTTCCTCGAACATCTTGAAGGTGTCGGGATGCACGTAGCGGCGCACCGGCAGGTGGCTGTTGCTGGGCGACAGGTACTGGCCGATGGTCAGCATGTCGATGTCGTG
>NZ_JBFUFO010000060.1:0-64936 GCF_056403395.1 Variovorax sp. P2_H12
AAACTAACCGATCGCTCCGGCCTTCGGCTGACAGGACCTGTGGTGCAGAGGCAAGGCAGTCACGGCGTTCGTCGGAACCCATCAGATGAAGCCAGAAAAGCGACATTTCAACTTAGCCAGGAATGCGACATCTGAACTTGGCCTTGACAGATCCATTGATACTCAAGGGCATTTCTCATGCCCCGGGCGACTGCAAGGCACATTTCCGCTGGCCTGTCGCCGCCGAGTTGATGCCATGGCTTGCCTAGGCAACTCCCGCGTCGCCTGATGACCTTCGTCAGCAATCCAGGCAAAGGTGAGGCGAAACGGCGGCCGCCACCGGGGCTCTGCCTTGCGCTTCCCGCGACCCAAGCTTGTGTTTCAAACGCAATAAATTGCGTCGCCAAGCACACCACTGCCTCAAAATTCGAGCGCGATGCCCGAAACGCACAAACGGAATGAAGACGAACGAGCCAAGCATGTTCACAGAACACTCGACGAGCAGCCACGCGAGATCGGCAGCCGAACGAATCGGTGATCTGCACTGGCTGTGGCTGACGCCAGGTTCCTTTCGGCTGGCCTCCCTTTATTTTCAGTAGCACCGACGAGGCCGGTTTCGAATTTTCAGCCTGACTTTTTAAAAAGAGAGCAAATGAACTCATATATTCAACAAATGGGAAGCCGGGGCCTTCCCGCATGCGCATCGCGCGTCGGCGCCTTCCTGCTTGTGCTTGCCGTGGCTGCCTGCGGTGGTGGCGGGAACAACAATTCCAACTCGCTTGCTACCGCGATGGTCGCGCCTACACCTCCCGCTGCCCCTGCCTCCAACGACATTGTTTGCAAAGACTCTGCTGGAAAAGAAGTGGCGATCAAGCCAAAGACAATCACCATTTACAACAATTCCGAGAAGGCGATTTTCCCGGTGCTGTCGACCAGCAAGAACGACGTCAACGAATGGGTGCAAGGATGCTTCCGCGTCAGCGAAAAGCTGTATCCGACAAAATCTGTCTACAAATTGTATGTGAATGAAGGCATCGGCATCCCGGCAAACTCCTCCATCGTCGTGACGCTTCCGTTGTACAGCGAGCTGGCAACCGATTCCTATATTACGTGGTGGAATGGCGGACGTGTCGTGCTGGCCGACAGCAATGAAAGGCTGCGGAACGCGCCCGATCAAAAATTGCAGAATTTCCCCGCTGGCGTCAGTTGTCAAGGGAAGAATACCGACTGTCAATTGAGTGTCTACGCCAGCGACATTCAATTTCCCGAGAATATCTATGCCCAGTTGTCCGAATATACCTTCGGTGATTCCATCATTCCGGATGGTCAGACGACAAGGCTACTCAAGCCCGATAACGTGGGATACAACATTTCCTATGTGGATCACGTTTATCTGCCAATCGCCATCGGACCGAAGAGCAATCCCTATATCGGCTACAGCGGTTCGACTCAGGTTCTGAGCAACTTTGCAACCGCCCTCGCTACGTTTTTGGGAAGCGATGCCGGCGCGGGATGGCCTGTCTATAACTTGAATAAATTGAAATTCCCCGGCGGATACAATATTTTTGCGCAGCGTGCAGGCGTCTTGCCTGCCGAAGACAACGTGCCGGTCAAGCCTTCAACGGGTAACCCGCCTGTACTCACCGTGAAGAAGTGTATCGATGGGCTTTGCAGTGACGACGAGAAGAAGAACCTTCATTTCGGCAACGCAGTTCAGCGCATTCAGAATCTGTGGGGTTCCTGTGCCTCCTGGGGCAGCGAGGATATCAGTCAATACGTGACGGAGACCTTTACTTGCCCGGATGATATGAAGACAAAATTCGGCAAGGTGAAGGATTTCTTCGAGCAGAACCACAAGAATTACTTGCAGTTGTATGCGGGCGGAAGCTGCAAGGGAAGCACGCCTGAAAAGCCCACGTTCAACTATTGGGATGCGATCACGCACATCTACGGCTGGGTTCCCTTCAACGAGGGATGCGGTGCCGATGCGAACAAGTTGGCTGATACCGTGGCCGGGGGTTTGACCCATGCAATCGTCCAGCCGATGTACATCCACGATTTGCAATACAATTATCAGACGACTGCTGTCAAGAGCGACCCCAAGCTGATGTTCAATCCCTATGTCGGCTTAATTCATGACGACCTCCAGATGAATGCCTACGCATTTTCCGTCGACGATGCGGTCGGGTTCATGAGTGAACTGGGCGACGGGTTGATCTTTACCGTGGGCGGACCCAATGGCCTTGAAAATGGAAAGCAGTTCAACTATTCGAACGGCTTCTCACTGGCAATTGGCGTGCCGCCGCCTCCGATTGTCGGCGCGAGCACGCCGTTGATTAAAAAGTACGGCGTCTGTGCGCTGAATCAGGATGCAGTTGATCCGAATTGCAGCAAGGACAAGCAGGACGTCACCATGCCGACCAATAGCCAGATCGCGGGATTCCGGGTGGGCACCGTGCCGAGCTATCCGATCAAGGTGCGTTTCACGGACATGAGCGACAACATGTATTCCATTGTCGTCAACGAGGAGTTTGCTGCATGTCCGGAGGGCATGGATTCGGCGAATTGCCCAACCAACAAGGCCTCAATCAAAAATAACATGGCTTGCAGCGTCACCAAAAAAGACGGAAGCGTACATCCCAAGTCAGGGGACTGGTGTGTCAATGCCAATCCGAATCAACAAAGGGAAAAGCAGTTGACAAAGAACTACCTGAGCTTCCCAGTGCCGGTTGATTTCATGAAGTGATCGACTTTCGCGGGCTGTTCTCTTGAGGCGCCGCCGCTGCGTATTTCGTGTCGGAACGACTGTCCGCGGCGCAGGACGGCTCGCCCAGGCAGTCACCATCACGTGCGCGAGGTCGATCGGATCAAGACGGTGCAAGCCGTCGTCGACCCGATGACGCGCGCCAGCACCGCGCGTTCAATCCGTCGAACCGGCAGGACCTGGGAGATCTACCGCGCTCCGTCGAAGAAGGTAGCTGTCCATGATCCAGCCGTGCTCCTCGCGGGCTGCTGAGCGAAGCGCAGAGATGCGTGGTCCGGTGCTTGCCAGAGGGCCGGCAAGAAGCAACTGGCACGGCATTCCGAGATAGGCTGCCCAATAGATCTCAATGCCTTCCGGGGGTAGAACCTGAAAAGCGCTGGCACCGTCGAGCAGGACCACGACCGTGTCCAGGCCTGCCGGCCAGCCGCCGGCCCTCAACTGACGTCCAGTGGTGATCAGCACCGAGGCCCCCAGGGTGTTGAGCGGGATGGCGTGTGCGGCGGTCAGCAACTGAACGCTGGTCAGGCCGGGAATCACCTCGACCCGCAGCGCCATGCCAGCCGTTTGCAACCGTTCGGCAATGCGCATGCTGGAGTCGTAGAGGGAGGGGTCTCCCCAGACCAGCAGTGCCACGCGACCGCCATGAGGCAGGCATGTGGCGATCTGCCCCGCCCACACGGCAGCAATGGCCGCGTGCCACTCGTGCACGCCGTCGAGATAGCTGGGCGCGGCGATGTCGCGCACGGGCAGGTCGAACTCGACCAGTCGGGCCTGACCGCTCAGATGCGTCGCGCAGACCTTGCGGCGCAACTCGGCGAGTTCGGCCTTGTCGGCACCCTTGCGCGGAATCAGGATGAGGTCGGCGCGGTTCAGCGCACCGATGGCCTGGAGCGTGAGATGCTCGGGATTGCCGGTGCCGATGCCAATCAGCATGAGCTCGATCGTGGAAACGGCATCCATCAGCAGGCCTGCGCGGCAATCGGCCAGATCGTGGTCAGGCTGCGTGGTGCAGACGCCGCGTCAGCAGCACCGACCCGCCCTGCCCTGCCCGCCCGCGCAGCCCCTTGGCTGCTGCCAGCACGGCCAGGTCGACCAGCGGCTCCAGCAGCACGACCGTCATGTAGGCGGCGCCGAAGCTGCCCACGGCTTGCAGCGTCTCTGCCCCGATGCCGCGGCCGTAGATCGTCCAGAAAGCCACCCAGGCGACGATCCCTCCCTGGAACACCACCGACATCTTGAGCACATGCACGTAGCCCAGCTCGACGTAGGGAAGCTTGGCCGGCAGCACCCGCTTGGCCACCGCCTGCATGGCGAACAGCGCGGCCAGCAAGGTGGTGACGTTCATGCCGTACTGCGGCAGGTCTTTCGGCTCGAAGAAGAGGCTCTGCAGCGCCAGCCCCGCGGCCAGGCCGATGGCGGTGGGCGCTGCGCCCAGAATCAGGAACAGCGACGAGCCCAGGATCAGGTGAACCTCGGACACCCCGACCGGCGCGTGCGGGAACACCTCGAAGAAGACGAAGACCAGCATGGCGGCGAGCACGCTGCGCAGCAGCAGCGAGCCCGCACCCTCCTCGCGAATGTGGTTCAGGGACAGCTTCACTGCATAGAGCGCGCAGGCGCTCGCCGTGGCATAGGACAGCAGGATCTTGCTGCCGTCGACGATTCCGGGTTCCATGTGCATGGCGGGGCTCCTTAGGGTGAGTGCAGTCCGCTCAGCGGAGCTGCGAGGGGGTTGATGGGAGGGAACGAGAAATGTGATGTCAGGCGGTTGGCGAATTGCCCGGTTCGGCGCGCGTCGGCCGGAACCTCCGGTCGTAGTCGCCAGCATAGAGGCGGCTTTCGGCGAAGCCTTCCGCGGCCAGTGCAGGGCCGACGAGTATCAGCGCGGTGCGTTCCACGCCCTCGCCCATCGTCGCCTCGATGGTGGCCAAGGTCGCGCGGAAGATCTGCTCGTCCGGCCAACTTGCGCGATAGACCACGGCCACCGGACACGCGGCGCCGTAGAACGGCAGCAGCTCTGCAACGACCTCGTCCAGCTTGTGGATGGACAGGTGCAAGGCGAGCGTGGCTCCGGTGGCGGCGAAGCCAGCCAAGGTCTCGCACGAGGGCATGGGCGACGCGCGGCCGGATGTGCGCGTCAGCACAACCGACTGCGCCAGGCCCGGCAGCGTGAGTTCGGCACCCAGCGCGGCCGCCGCGGCGGCGAACGAGGGCACGCCGGGCGTGACTGTGTAGGGGATGCCGACGGCCCGCAGACGGCGCAATTGCTCGCCCATCGCCGACCACACGGACAGATCGCCCGAATGCAGCCGCGCCACGTCCTGCCCTGCCGCATGGGCGGCGACGAATTCGGCGACGATGGCATCGAGATCGAGTGGCGCGGTGTTGACGATGCGCGCGCCGGGTGGACAGTGCGCCAGGATTTCTTCGGGCACCAGCGAGCCGGCATAGAGGCAGACAGGGCAGCGGCCGATCAGGTCGCGCCCGCGCAGGGTCAACAGGTCTGGCGCACCGGGACCGGCGCCGATGAAGTGGATGGTCATGGTCGAAACTCCGGTTGTTGTGTGCACGCGGCGATCGCGCAGGTGGCGAGGCGGTCGGTCGACACCACGCGTGGATGAAGCAACGCTGCGCCCGGACCGCCATGCATCAGGGCTGCCGCCAGGGCCGCGGCCTCCGCGGTGCTGCCGCTGCCGCGCAGCACACGCACCGTGGCGTGGTCGGTCAGGGTGACGGTGGCGTTCATCCGCGCAGCCTCCACGGCGCACACCGGCACACCCAGCTCCTCGGCCAGCGCACGCAGGCACGGTGCGTCGGCCTTGTCTTGCGCAGTGGCGAGCAAGGCAATCGACTGCGTCGGCACCGTGGGTTGCAAGGCCGCGGCCGCGTGCGCCAAGGCGTCGCGCAGCGATGCCAGCGTCGCGCCGCTTCTGAAACCGAAGCCCGCCACCATCATCGCGTCGCACTCCATTGCACGATCGGGTAGGAAGCGCGCCAGGCGCGCCGCGTCCCCAATGGCGCGGCCTCCGCCAGCTCGATGCGTGTCAGGCTGCCGCCGGCGCGCGCGTGCCAGTCGCTCAGCAGCGCTTCGGATTCCAGTGTCACTGCATGGGCCACCACGCGGCAGCCTTGCGGAAGCAAGCGCCACAGCTGCGCCAGCATCGCGTCGCTGAGGCCGCCGCCGATGAAGACCGCATCCGGCGGCGGCAGGCCGGCCAAGGCTTCGGGGGCGCTGCCTGTCACCAATGCGAGCCGATCGACGCCCAGCCGGTCGGCGTTGGCACGCAGCCGCATCGCGCGTTCGGGGTCGCCCTCGATGGCCACGGCCTCGCACCTCGGATGCGCCAGCAGCCATTCGATGCCGATCGACCCGGAGCCCGCACCGATGTCCCACAGCCGCTCGCCGGGCCGCGGTGCCAGGGCGCACAGCGCCAGGGCACGCACCTTCTGCTTCGTGAGCTGGCCGTCGTGTGCAAATGCGTCGTCCGGCAGGCCCGTGCTGCACGGCATGGCCATGCCCGTTCCGGCCACCTGCAAGGCCACGGCCACCGGATGCCGCACATCGGCCAGGTCGAAGGCGGACGCAGCGACGTCGCGCCGCCGCTCGTGCGGGCCGCCCAGTGCTTCGAGCACGCTCATCGCGCTGGCGCCGAAATCGTTGTCGACGAGGTAGCGCGCGAGCGCCGCTACTGCGGCACCGTCACGCAGCAGCAGCAGTAGCCGCTCGCCCGTGTGCAGGTGCGGTCGCAGACGCGCCAGCGGCGCCGCGTGCAGACCCAGGCAGGTCAAGTGCTCCAGCGGCCAACCCAGGCGCGCAGCCGCCAGGCCGAATGTCGATGCAGCGGGCAAGGCATACCATTCGTGCGCGCCGAGATGGCGCGTCACCGAGCTGCCCGCACCGAACCAGAACGGGTCGCCGGAGGCCAGCATCGCCACGCGGCGACCGCGCTGTGCCAGTAGGATCGGGATGCCATCGGCGAACGGCACCGGCCATTCGAGCCGCTCGGCGCGCAGACCGGGCAACAACGCCAGATGCCGGGCGCTGCCGGCCACCAGTTCGGCCGCATCGAGTGCTGCGCGGCTGGCGGAAGGCAGGCCCTTCCACCCGTCTTCGCCGAGCCCGATGATCGTCAACCATGGGGTAACTTCAGTGAATTCAGCCATGCGCAATGTCCTGGTCCTGGGCGGCACGCTCGAAGCGAGCGCGCTGGCGCGGGCGCTCGCCGAAAGGGGCGAACGCGCCGTGCTGTCCTATGCCGGCCGGGTGGCCCAGCCCAAGGCGCAGCCCATCGCCGTGCGCGTGGGTGGCTTCGGCGGCGTGAACGGCCTGGTGCGCCATCTGCGCGAAGAGCAGGTGACGCACGTCGTGGACGCCACCCATCCCTTCGCCGCGCGCATGAGCGCGAACGCGGTCGCGGCTTGCGCGGAGTGCGGCCTGCCCTTGCTGGCCTTGACTCGCCCCGGCTGGCAGGCAGGCCCCGGCGACCGCTGGCAGCCCGTGCCCGACCTGCCCGCGGCCGTCGCCGCGCTGAGCGGGCCGCCGCGGCGCGTGATGCTGGCCTTGGGCCGCATGCACCTGTCCGCTTTCGCGGCACAGCCGCAGCATCACTACATCCTGCGGCTGGTCGACCTGCCCGAGCTGCGGCCGCCCTTGCCGCAACACACGGTCATCGTCTCGCGCGGGCCCTTCGACCTGAAGGGCGACGTCGCCCTGCTGCGCGCGCAGCGCGTGGACGTCCTGGTCTGCAAGAACGCCGGCGGCACCGGTGCAGAGGCCAAGCTGCACGCGGCCCGCGAGCTCGAACTGCCGATCGTGATGGTGGCGCGGCCACCGCTGCCCGCGCGACAGGAAGTGACACGCGTGGCCGAGGTGCTGCAGTGGCTGGAGGCAGCGCATCATGCGGCCACCTCGCGCGGCGCCGAGCGCGGCGTGTAGACCCAGGGTCGGCCCTCGCGGGCAATGACCCGCGTCAGGCTGGAGCCGACGATGACGACGGTGCGCATGTCGGCCATTTCTGGTTGTGCATCTTGCAGCGCGACCACGCGGATGGTCTCGTCGGGCGTGGACACGGCACGGGCGAAGATCACCGGACGCGCCGGGCTTCCCGCCGCGCCGCAGGCCTCGCGCAGGACGGCCAGCGTTCGGGCGAAGCCGCTCGGGCGGGACACGGAACGCGGGTTGTAGAAGGCGATCGCGAAATCGGCCTGCACCGCCAGCCGCAGACGGCGTTCCACCAAGGCCCAGGGCTTCAGGTTGTCCGACAGGTTGATGGCGCAGAAGTCGTGGCCCAGCGGCGCTCCGGCGCGCGCGGCGGCAGCCAGCATCGCGGTGATCCCGGGCAACACGCGCACGTCCAGCAGGCGCCATGCAGCATCGCCCGCCTCCGCCGCCTCGAACACCGCGGAGGCCATCGCGAACACACCCGGGTCGCCCGACGACACCACCACCACGCGCCGGCCTTCGGCGGCCAGGCGCAGCGCGTGGGCGGCGCGTTCCAGCTCGACGCGGTTGTCGCTCGCGTGCAGCCTGAGTCCGGCGCGCGGCGCCACCCGGGCCACGTAGGGGATGTAGCCGACCACGTCGGTCGCATCGGCCAGGGCCGCGCTCACCTCGGGTGTCACGCAGCCATCGGCGCCCGGGCCGAGCCCGGCGATGACCAGCCAGCCCGCTGCATGCGTCGGCACCGTGGCCGCGTTCGTCGCCAGGCTCATCAGGCGACCTCCGTGCTGCGCACTGCGGTGCGAGCGCCTTCGGGCGGCCGGGCGGCGCTCATGGCCGCCGTCCCTGCCCATGCACCAGCACGATCGAAAAGTAGGGCGCGACGCGGCCTTCGGCCTCCGCAAGCCGCATCACCTTCTGACCCGGCATGGTGGCGAACTCGACCAGCCAGGCGTCTTGCAGTCGACCCGCCGTCGTCAATGCACGGCGCACCTTGTCGATGTGGCGACCGATCTTCATCACGACCAGCGCCTCGCTGTCGGCCATGTGGCGCGCCAGCCGCGCTTCGGGCAGCGTGCCCATCAGCACGGTCAACACGTCGTCGCCCCAGGTGATGGGCTGGCCGGTGGCCGTCCATGCACCCGACATGCCGGTGATCGCCGGCACCACCTGCACCGGGTGGGTCTCGATCAGCCGGGTGTAGAGGTGCATGAACGAGCCATAGAAGAACGGATCGCCCTCGCACAGAACAACCACGTCGTGGCCGGCGTCCGACAGCGCCCGCAGCTGCGCCGCGCACTCGGCATAGAAGGCGGACAGCAGTTGGTTGTAGGCCGGATCGTCCACCGGGATCTCGGTGGTGACGGGGTATTCCATCGCGTGTTCCGTCACCGCTTCGGGCAGCAGATCGTCCACGATGCGGCGCGCCTGCCCGGGCCGGCCGGCCTTGCGGAAGTAGGCGACATGGGTCGCGCGCTGCAACAGGCGGTGCGCGCGCACGGTCATCAGGTCCGGATCCCCGGGGCCCAGGCCCAGTCCGTACAGGGTGCCGCGCGGGTTCATTCCAGACGACTCCCCAGCGCGTTGATCGCCGCCACCGTGATGGCGCTGCCGCCCAGGCGCCCGGCCACGATGCAGCAGGGCACAGGCTGTTCGGCCCACAGCGCGTCTTTCGATTCCGCCGCGCCGACGAAGCCGACCGGACAACCGATGATCGCCGCGGGCCGCGGGCAGGCCGGATCCTGCAGCATGTTCAGCAGATGGAACAAGGCCGTCGGTGCATTGCCGATGGCCACCACGGCGCCCTGCAGCCGAGGTCGCCACAGTTCCAGCGCGGCGGCAGAGCGGGTGGTCGACATGGCCGCAGCCAGACCGGGCACCTCCGGGTCGTGCAAGGTGCACACCACCGCGTTGCCGCCCGGCATGCGCGAGCGGGTCACGCCCTCGCTGACCATGCGTGCATCGCACAGGATGGGTGCACCGGCCGCCAGCGCCGCCCGTGCCGCGCGCGTGAAGCCGGGCTGGAAGCGCAGCTGCGCTTCCAGCCCGATCAGGCCGGCCGCGTGGATCATGCGCACCGCGACGGGCTCGTCGTCGGCATCGAAGCGCGAGAGATCGGCCTCGGCCCGGATCATGGCGAAAGAGCGACGGTAGATTTCCGCGCCATCGGTTTCAAAGACGTGCATCAGGGCATTCCGATGAGTGAGCACAAGGCTTCAGGGGACAGTCGGGTCTGCACGGGCGCGTCCCAGGCGCAGCCGCTGCGCACGAGATCGAAGGCGCCGTTGCGGCCCACCAAGGTGGCATCGGCCGGGCGCGCACGTGCGCAACCCTTGGCGCAGCCGGACACGTGCAGGCTGCGGGGTGCACCGGTGCCCGCCGCATCCAGCCCCGAAGCGAGTGCGCGGGCGACCGCATGGGTGGCCACCGTCGCCGAGGCACACGCGGGCGCGCCGGGGCAGGCATCGACGCGCAGCAAGGGATCGCCGGCCACGGTGATGAAGGCCCTGGCATCGCACCACCGGCCCCCTTCCAGGACCAGGGCGCGATGCGGCGTCAGGCGCAGCCCCACGGCGCCGCTGTCGCGCAGCAGCGTGGCGAGGGCCGCAGCCTCGATCTGTCCGAAAGGCACGCCGTAGACCGGTCCAAGCGAGGACATGCCGGGTGCGGGCAGCGAGGCCGAGGCGGCCGCGGGTTCGAGCGGCTGCGGGCCGTCGGCCCAACTGAAGATCTGTTGATGGCGACGCATCCGCCGCGATGCCGGTTCGACCCCCTTGGCCGTCGCCGCAAACCAGTCGGCCATCGCAAGTGCCGCATCCACCGCCCCGGCGCGGGACACGCGATGTCCGGCCGCGGCGCCGTCGGCGCGAACCAGCAGGCCACCCGAGCGGGCCCGCTCGATGCGCACGTCGGCTGGGGCCGCAGCCAGGACCGGCGCCGGCCCCGCATCCACTGCGAACCCGAACTTGGGCGGCAGCGCGGGCAGTTCGTTCAGGCGCGACAACAATTCCGTGGCGATGCCTTCGGTGTCATCGCCCGCTTGCCAGCAAGGCGCCACGAGAACCGGCGGCCAGGTTTCTCGCGTGGCGTCCGCATCTGCCAGGCCCAGGGCGCAGAGTGCATCGACCACCGCGCCGTGGTCGTCCGGCTTCACGCCACGCAACTGCAGGTTGGCGCGATGGGTCAGGTCGATGAGCCCGGAGCCCTGGCGCCGGGCCAGCTCGCACAGCCCCAGGGCCTGCTCGCTCGTCAAGCGCGCCAGCTGCGGCCGGACGCGCACCAGCAAGCCATCGCCGGAAACCATGGCGCGATGCGCGCCGGGGCACCAGCCCTTGGCGGCAGGGCGCAGTCCGGTCGACACGGCGTGCGAGTCCGCTTCGGAAGGATCGAGCAGTGTCATGCGACCACAGCCGGCAGGAACGGCGGCAGCTTGGCGAGAATGCCGCTGCGCAGGCGCTCGGGGCGCTGGCTGCGCGGCAGCGCGCCGTCGACGCTGCGCGCGTGCAGGCCGGCACACGCCAGGACCTGGGCCGCCGTTTCGGGATCGGCAAGCAGATCGCCGAAGAAGTAGGTGGGCTTGCCGGCCGCTTGCAACGCCACCGTGCAGGCCCTCGAGCAACCGCTCATGCAGGCGATGCCGCGCACCTGCACGCCGGAACGGCGGTCTTCGCACTGCAGCATCCGCACGTTGTCCAGCAGGATCTGGCCGGCCGCCGGCACATCGCGCGACGCATCCGCAGGTCGGCAGGTGGTGCAGACGATGACTTCGGTGACGGGTGCGGTGGGCGCTGGGTGAGCTGCGTGGGACATGGTTCTGCTTTTTTCGTGGGGTCACTCGGGTCGGCTGGCGAGGCGATGTTCCGCGCCCCAGCGCTGCGCCCAGGCGGCGCAGCGGCCGATGGCGCGCGCGGGTTCGTCGAAATCGACGATGACGACATGCCGCGGGGCCTCGGGTGCCGCCGGTTGCTCCAGCGTCCGGCCATCGGTCAGCAGCCAGAGCCAGGATTCCGCCGGGCCGTCGCGACGCTCGGCGCGGCGCAGCACCTTGTCGGCCTGTGCCAGGGCATGCGCCAGCGGCGTGCCCCCGCCACCGCCCAGCGCGCGAACCTTTTCCCTGCAAGACGCGCGCGCCCGCCCGGGCGGCAGCCGCAGCTCGACGCCCTGACCGCCGAAGCTCAGCATGGCCACGCTGTCGCCGGCGCGCGCTGCCTGCTCGATCAGCCAGGTGGCGTGCCCCTTGGCCAGCGCCAGTCGCCCGCGCTGGCGCATCGAGCCGGAGGTGTCGAGCACGATCAGGTGCAGGCGCGCCGGTTGCACAGAGCGCTGGCTGTAGCGCAGATGCCCGCCTTGCAAAGGCTGCGGGCCCTTGGCCAGCAGGGTGGGCAACCATGCGATGGCAGCCCGCGAAGGCCCGGCATCCGGATGTGCAGGCGGCGCCAGCAATGGCGGCCGACCTGGATTCAGCCACCGCAGACCTCCGCGCCCGGCGCGCATGAGGCGGCTGCGGTGGCTCACGCTTTTTTTGCGGGCCACCCTCCTTCGGGCAGCACGCGGGCAGTGGCTTCGGGAATCGGCGGCAGCGCGCCCCAGTCGCCCATGGGGGAACTGTTGGCGGATGGTGCGGAACTACCGGCGGACATCGGCGCCGCCTGCCGCATGTCGGCTTTCGGCTCTGGCGCCGGGCTGCTCCTGCCCTCCTCCCGTCGATGGGCCAATGCCAGTTCCGCCACCGCATCGACATCGTCCGTCGTGACTTCGGTGCGACCCTCGAAAGCAGCGAGCGCACGCGCCGCTCTCAGCATCACCAGGTCGGCCCGCATGCCGTCCACGCCAGCCGCGAGCGCGCATTCCGCAGCACGCTGCAGCACGGCATCCGACCACGCCAGGCGCGCCAGCCCGGCGCTGGCGGCAACGACCGCCGCAGCCAGGCGGGCCTGTTCACCGGCATGTGCTTCGGCCACCCCGAGCGGGTCTTCGTCGAAGCGCAAACGCGCGCGCACGATCGCCATCCGCTGCCCGGTTTCGCTCGGGTTGGCCAGCGCCACCGACAGGCCGAAACGATCCAGCAACTGGGGGCGCAGTTCGCCTTCCTCGGGATTCATGGTTCCGACCAGCACGAAGCGCGCGGCGTGCTGCTGTGAAATGCCGTCGCGCTCGACGGTGTTCACGCCGCTGGCGGCGACATCGAGCAACGCGTCGACCAGCGCGTCGGGCAGCAGGTTGACTTCATCGACGTACAGCACGCCATGGTGGGCACGCGTCAAGAGGCCCGGTGCCAGGCGCAGCCGCCCATCGCGGAGCACGTCCTCGACGTTCAGCGTTCCCACCAACTGCTCGACGGTGGCGGACAGCGGCAAGGTGACGAAGGGCGCAGCCGATGAAGCGGGCGTAGGCGGAAGCAACGCGGCCAAGGCCCGCGCCGCGGTCGACTTCGCGGTGCCGCGCGGTCCGCTGATGAGCACGCCGCCGATACCGGGATCGATGGCCGCGAGCAACAGCGCGCGTTGCAGCATGGGTTGACCGATCAGCGCACTGAAGGGGAAGGTCGTTCGACTGGCGGCCTCGAGCCTCGGGCCGGCGATCGCTTCGGTGGAATGGGGTGTCATCAGAGCGGCCCTTCGCCGTGTTCCTCGAGCCGGCGCTCCAGCGCCAGAAGGTGGTGTTCGATGCGTTCGCGGTGGTCGCCGGCCTCTTGCCACAAGCCGCGCCGCATGGCGTCCAGCAGGCGTTCGCCAATGCTGCGCAAGGCCAGCGGGTTGTGCCGCTGCAGGAACTCGCGCGTCTTGTCGTCGTGCAGGTAGGCATCGGCCACCAGCGCGTACTGGTGGTCGCCGACCACGCCCGTGGTGGCGCTGTACGCGAACAGGTTGTCCACGGTCGTGGCGATCTCCGCCGCGCCCTTGTAGCCGTGCCGCCGCACGCCGTCCAGCCACTTCGGGTTGACAGCCCGCGCGCGCACCACACGCGCGACCTCTTCGCGCAAGCTGCGGATACGCGGCGACCCCGGCACGCTGAAATCGCCGTGGTAGAGCGCAGCCGGTGCGCCCGCAAGATGCGCCACGGCGGCCGCCATCCCGCCCTGGAACTGCGCGTGATCGGCAGCGTCGAGCACGTCGTGCTCGCGGTTGTCCTGGTTGTGCAGCACCGCATCGAGTTGCCCCAGACGTTGCTCGAACGAGGCGCGCGCGGCAACACCGTGTTCGCCCTGCCCATAGGCGAAGGCACCGGCCTGCAGATAGGCCTGGGCGATGTCGGCGCCGTGTTGCCATCGACCGCTGTCCAACACCTCCTGCACGCCCACGCCGTAGCCGCCGGGGCGCGGGCCGAACACGCGCCACGTGGCCTGGCGCTGCGCCTGGTCGACGGGTTGGCCGGCCGCCAGGGCCTCGGCGGCTTCGCGCCGAACGCGGGCACGGATCGGGTTCACCTCGTCGGATTCATCGTCTTCGCTGATCGCGGCCACGGCGCGCACGGCAGTGTCGAAGAGGTCGATCACGTTGGGAAAGGCATCGCGGAAGAATCCCGACACGCGCAGGGTCACGTCCACACGCGGCCGATGGCGGATGGCCATCGGCAGCACTTCGATGTCGATCACGCGCGCGCTGCCGTCGGCCCACTTCGGCCGCACGCCCAGCAGCGCGAACGCCTGCGCCACGTCTTCGCCGCCGGTGCGCATGGTGCTGGTGCCCCAGACGGACAAGCCCACCTCGCCAGGCATCGCGCCGTGGTCTTGCAGGTGCCGCTCGACCAGTCTTTCCGCCGCGGCCGCACCCATGGCGTAGGCCGTGGGCGTGGGCACGGCACGGGTGTCGACGCTGTAGAAATTGCGTCCCGTGGGCAGCACATCGGGCCGACCGCGCGACGGCGCGCCGCTCGGGCCAGGGGGCACGAAGCGTCCGGCCAGGCCGCGCAGCAATTGCGTCATCTCCTGAGGGCCGCAGGCATCGAGGCGGGGGGCCAGCACCTCCTTCAGGCGCTGCAGCACCGGTGCCGCATGCGGCCAGGCATGGACATCGAAGGCATCATGCGCAGCGCCCGCCCGGGTGTCGCCGGACACCGCCTGCTCCGCCACCAGGCGCGCGGCCAGCCGTTCCAGCCGCTCGCGCGTGTGGCCGGCGTGGCGCCATGCCTCGGCACTGAGCGCTTGCAACACCTTCGGACGCGGACCTTGCCACGGCGCGGCCCAGTCCGGCCCCAACGCGCTGAAGCCGTCCGCGCCCTCCACGCCAAGGTCTTGCGCCAGTGCGACCAGCAGGCTCTTCTGACTGGCGGCCGTGCCGCCCGGAAAACGCGTCAGCGCCAGCAGCGTGTCGATGCGCTGGCGGCCTTGCGGCGAACGCCCCAGAACATGCAAGCCGTCGCGAATCTGGGATTCCTTGATCTCGCAAAGATAGGCGTCCAGCCCCTTCAACAGGCTCTCCCGGGCGCTCTCGTCGGTCGGCCGCGCGAAACCCAGTTCTTCGTGCAAGCCTTCGCGCACGGTGCGCCCGAGGATGTCCTCGCGCAGCAGCCGCGCGCGTCGCGGGTCGAGCGACAGGGCTTCGTAGTACTCGTCCATCTGCCGCTCCAGTTGCTGCAGCGGGCCATAGGTCTCGGCGCGCGTCATCGCCGGCATCAGGTGGTCGATGATCACGGCCTGGGTACGCCGCTTGGCCTGGCTCCCTTCGCCCGGGTCGTTGACGATGAAGGGATAGAGATGCGGCAGCGGGCCCAGGATGGCGTCGGGCCAGCACGCCTCGCTCAGTGCCACGCTCTTGCCCGGCAGCCACTCGAGATTGCCGTGCGTGCCCACATGCACCATCGCGTCGACCGCGAAGGCGCGGCGCAGCCAGAAGTAGAAGGCCAGGTAGTGGTGGGGCGGCACCAGGTCCGCGTCGTGGTAGGTGGCCGCCAGGTCCACGGCACGCCCGCGCGCTGGCTGGATGCCGACGAAGACGTGACCGAAGCGCAGGCCGGCAATCGTGAAGCGCCCGCTGCGCAGCGTCGGCTCTTGCTCGGGCGCGCCCCACAGGGCGTTGACCGCCGCCTTGCTGTCGGCGGGCAATTGATTGAAATCTTCCAGGTAGTCGGCCAGGGAGAGGCTCTGGGCGGCGGGCCGGGCGTCATTGGCGTCGCGGTTGTTGGTGATGCCGCGCAACAGGGCTGCGATCAGGGCGTCGCCGCTGGCGGGCAGATCGCCGGTCAGGTACCCCGCGGCCCGCAGTTCCTGCAACACGGCCACGGTCGACGCCGGCGTGTCCAGGCCGACGCCATTGGCGATGCGCGAATCGTCGATCGGGTAGTTGGCCAGGATCAGCGCGATCCGCTTGTCGGCGTTGGGCTTGTCGCGCAGCACGCACCAGCGGCGTGCCAGTTCGGCCACGAAGGCCATTCGGCCAGGCTCGGCCTGGTAGCGAAGCACGTCGAGTTCGGTGTGCTCGCAGCGCCGGGCCATGCCCTTGAAACTGATGGCGCGCGTGAGGATGCGCCCATCCACCTCGGGCAGTACCACCTGCATGGCCAGATCGCGCGGCGCGAGGCCGTGCGGGTCGGCCAGCCATTGCTCCTGCGTGCCGCCGGCGGTGATGAGCTGCAGCACGGGGGCGTCCCCGGCCAGCGTGGCGAGCGACATGTCGCCGTCGCCTGCGCTCCCATCGTCGCGGCCGTCGATCGACGCCACCGCGAAGCTGGTTGCGTTCAGCACGATCGCCACGCGGTGTTCCGCGACCAGGGCCTGCACCGCGGCGTGGCAGTCGGGGTTCTTGAGCGAATCCACGGCGAGTGCCAGCGCGTTGAGGTCGGCGGCCGACAGCGCTTCCAGCATGGCGTCGAACACCGCCGTGTTGCCCGCCTGCAGATGGGCGCGGTAGAACAGCAGCAGCGCCACCGGCGCGCCTGCCCTCCACGTGGTGCGGCCGGCGGCCTCCGGCGGCCGATAGCGCACGGCCGAAGGCAGGGGCACCGGCTGCGCCGGCCGGCTGCCCAGCCCGAACGCCGCATGCCCGATCAGCGAGAAGAAGGCCATCGCATTGTCGAGCCCTCCTTCGCGCAGGCAGCGCCAAAGATGGCGGCAATCGTCGTGCGGCGCGCTGCTGCGCATGAGCAGCTGCATGTCTTCGAAGGCGTCGCCCGAGAATATCGCCAGCCATTGACCGCGTTCGGCTGCCGAGGACATGGCGCGCTCCACCAGGTAGGCCCAGTCGCTCGGGGTACCCAGATGGTCGATCACCACCACGCGGGCATGGCGCAGCACGTCGTCGACATACATGTCCACGGAAGCCGGCTGTCGAAGCCACATCAGGTTGGCCAGGCGCACGCTGGGATAGTCGGCGCCCATCTGCCCGGCTGCGTCGGCGAGCAGCGACAGGGTGGTGTCGGCGGCGCTGAGCACGACCACCGAGGCGGGCGTCTGCGCCACGCGCACGACGCCTTGGCCGCCGTCTTCGACGTGGCCGCCAGGGCGGGTGGACAGCAGATGCATGAAGGGCTTTCGGTGACGCGTCAGGCCACCGCGGCCACGCCCAGCGTCGCGTCCAGTTCGGCTTGCAAGGCCGCCACATCGAGGCCTGCCCCGATCAGCACCAGGCGCGTCTGCCGAGCCTCGTCGGCGCGCCAGGGCCGGTCGAAGTAGCTGTCGAAGCGCGTGCCGACGCCTTGCACCACCAGCCGCATCGCTGCGCCGGGCAGTGCAACGAAGCCTTTGGCCCGATAGATCTCGTGGCGCTCGACCAGACTCTGCAAGGCGGCCAGCAAGCGGCCGCGGTCAGGGACCTGCAGGGTCACCGAGACCGAGTCGAAGGCGTCGTGGTCGTGGTCTTCCTCCTCGTCGTGGTGAGTCCTGCGCTGGTCGATCGCATCCTCCACCGCACGCTCCATGCCCAGCAGCACACCCAGGTCGATGCGTCCATGCTGCGCATGCACCAGCTTCGCGCCTGTCGCGGTCTCGGCGCGGATGACAGCCTCCACGCCGGCCAGCGTCGCCGTGTCGAGCCCATCCGTCTTGTGCACGACCACCAGGTCGGCCGTCGCCAGCTGGTCTTCGAACAACTCCGACAAGGGCGAATCGTGGTCGAGGTTCTCGTCGGCGCGACGCTGGGCGTCCACCGCCAGCGGGTCGTCCGCGAAGCGGCCGGCGGCGACGGCCGGTGCATCCACCACCGTGATCACCGCGTCCACCGTGAAGGCATTGCGCAGCGCCGGCCACTGGAAGGCCTGCACCAGGGGCTTGGGCAAGGCCAGGCCCGAGGTCTCGATGACCAGGTGATCGATCTGATCGCGCCGCGCGGCCAGTTGCTCCATCACCGGCGCAAACTCTTCCTGCACGGTGCAGCACAGGCAGCCGTTGGCCAGCTCGAACAACTGGCCGTCCGACGCCCCGGTCTCGTCGCAGCCGATGCCGCAGCCGCGCAGCAACTCGCCGTCGATGCCCAATTCGCCGAACTCGTTGACGATGACCGCGATGCGCCGGCCCTGGGCGTTCTGCAACAGGTGGCGCAGCAGGGTGGTCTTGCCGCTGCCGAGGAAGCCGGTGACGATGGTGGCGGGGATCTTGCGGCTTTGCATGGGCGTGGGAGTCGAGTTTTGCATGGGCTGTGGTGGTTCGGTGGGGTCGCCTGCGGCGTTGCCAGCTCGCGATCAGGGCTTGAACAACGCGGCGATGGCCGCCGGGTTGCTCGGAAAGTACAGATGCATGAAGGACGCGAAAAGGCGTTTCTGGCGGAAGACCGCTTCGGCCTGGCCGTGGTGGCGCCGGGCCCGCGTGTGCAGTGCAGCCGGCGCGCGCGTGTCGATGCGGGCGTGATGAAAAGTGTGGCCGCGGACCTCGCCTTCGGGCAGCGCCAGACTGTGCATGCCGAGGTTGACGAGCCGGTCGGACATCGCGCCCTGCCCGGGCAGCAAACCCAGCATGGGCGCCTTGTGGCCAGCAGCGTCGCTCAGCGACTCCAGCAGCACCAGCATGCCGCCGCACTCCGCGACCATCGGGCGACCCGCGGCATGGTGCGCAGCGATGGATTCGCGCGTCGCTGCATTGCCGGCCAGCGCCTGCAAGTGCAGTTCCGGGTAGCCGCCCGGAAGGTACAGCGCGTGCGCCCCTTGCGGCACCGGTTCGTTGGCCAGCGGAGAAAAGAAGCTGAGTTGCGCGCCCAGGGTGCGCAGGAGGTCGAGATTGGCGGAGTAGACGAACGAAAAGGCGGCGTCTTGCGCGATGGCGATGGTGACGCCGGCGAGCGAGACGGGCAGACCTGAATCCGAAGCCGAGCGCAGCGGCGCGTGGAATTCCACCGCCGGCGGCATCGGCAGCGCCCCGTGCTCGGCAAGCGCAAGCGCGGCGGCTGCGATGCGCTCGGCGATGTCGTCCACCTCGCCGGCCTGCACGAGGCCGAGGTGACGCGATGGCAACGCGTAGTGCCCGCCGCGCGGCAGCGCGCCGTACCAGGCCATGCCGGCCGGCAGGCTCTCGCGCACCATCTGCGCATGGCCCGCGCTGCCCACGCGATTGGCCAGCACGCCCGCCAGCTGCAGGCCGGGGCGATAGGTCGCCAGCCCGTGGGCGACTGCGCCAAAGGTCTGCGCCATCGACGATGCATCGATCACGGCCAGTACCGGCAGTCCGAAATGCAGCGCCAGATCGGCACTCGACGGCGTTCCATCGTGCAGCCCCATCGCGCCTTCGACCAGGATCAGGTCGGCCTGCGCAGCCGCACTGTGCAAGAGCTCGGCACAGTGCGCTTCCCCCCCCATCCACAAGTCGAGCTGCTGCACCGGCGCGCCGCTGGCACGTTCGAGGACCATGGGGTCGAGAAAATCCGGCCCGGTCTTGAACACGCGCACGCGCCGGCCCTTGCTGCGATGCCAATGCGCCAAAGCGGCAGTCACGGTGGTCTTGCCTTGGCCCGAAGCCGGGGCCGTGGCCAGCAGCGCGGGACAGCTGAAGGCTGCGGGTGCAATCATCCCTCGACCCACATCAGCCTGCCGGCCACTCGCAGCGCATGAACGCGCATGAACGCCACCGCACAGCGGCGTGAGCCAGGGCCATGTCGCCTGAACGGGATACGTGTCATAGGGAAAATACCGCGCCAGCCATGCTCACCTGCTTCCCCGCAGGTACGCACCACAAGGCGCGCCGTTCTCACAGCGCGCCGCCTCGTTGGCCGGTATCCGGGCTGGCGAAGACGACCCGTGTTCCCTTCCCAGGCGGCACCGATTGCGCGGATTGCACCTAGTGGGTTATAGACACGAGCGGCGAGCACGAGGGCTCACGTTCGCTTACCGTTGCGGGGGCAGCTCAGGTTAGGGCGCGCGATGGCTTGCCGCACCACCCCTCCTGATTCCCGTTGAACTGCTTCGACCGGAAAGACGAAGCGAGCACCAACGGGCTGATCATAGCGGAACACCTCCGCTCATGGGGTGCGCCGCCCGGTTGTCTTGCGCGCCGCCGCCTTGGGCACCAGAGCGCGCCAGCCGATGACGCACGATGTGATGCACAAGGCGATGCCCAGGGCGGACAGGATCAGCACCACCGTCTCGCGCAACCAAGGTCGTTCGCGCAGCGGCTCGAAGTCGAGGCTGTGCAATCCCTGGTACATGAACCGCTGCCATCGTCCCGAGCGGTCGACCCGCAACAGCACCCTGCCCGAGGCGGGATCGGCATAAAGGTCCGTGCCGTCGGACCAATGCGCGCGCCAGACCGGCAAGGGCCGGCCCTCCGAGGCTTCGGCCGAGCGTGGATTCTTCGCATAGTAGACATCGTCGTAGCGATCCATCCGCACCACGCTCGACGCAGGTGTGTCTGCACCACGCAGATGCCGCAGGACGCCCGACATCAGCGCATCAGGCAGCGCCGGATCCAGTGCCGGATCCAATGTCGATGCGGCGCTCGCATCGTCCGCGCGCACCCACCACCGCCGGTCCGTGCCCTGGATTCGATACCAGACCTGCGCGTCGACTCGAATCCGCTCCAGTTCCAATGGCTGCGCACCGGCCTCGCCGGCCGAGACCGCAGCCAGGGCAAGCGGCGGCGCCAGGACCGCGTCCCGGCTGGGGCCGAGCCAGCGCTCGCGCTCGGAAGCCGATAGCCCGCGTGACGAGAACACGCCATAGGGATTCATCGACATCAGGCCCGAGAAGATCCAGGTGAGCGTGAACACCGCGGCGACCAGGCCCGCGATGTGATGCCAACGCATCCAGAACTTGCGATAGGGAATCCAGCGCGTTCGGTTCAGGAACAGCTGCGAGATGCCCAGCGCCAGTCCGGTCGCGGCCAGCACCACGCCAGGGATCGACAGCCAGACGACCACCTGGTTCCACGCTTGCGGAAACTGCCGGAGCACGGTCGGATAGATCCAGTGCGGGACCGCACCGATCCAGTTCCAGAACCGCTCGCTGCGGCGGGTGTCGCGCACCACTTCGGCGGCGGTACTCGACACGTACAGTTCGAGACCGTCGTCTCCTTCCAGGCTGACCTTGAAGAGCGGACGGTATGGATCGAAGCCTTGCGGAACCGTCCATTGGTCGCGCTCCAGCGCTTCGGCCGAAAGCGCGCGTCGGCCGCTGAAGGACTCGGCCACCTTCATGGCCTGCACGGCGCCGAGCGGCGCCTTCGCGGTGCCGGTGCGGGCATCGAGGGCTTGCCACTGCGCGGCCTTCGCCTGCCCGGCATCGACCAGGAGCCGCCAGACCGGCTCTCCCGGTTCGGCCATGCCCAGGCGTGCCTCGGTGAAGCTCACGCCGGCCCGCCTGGCAGCCTCTTCGGCGGTCAGGCAGCAACCGGCGCCGAGCGCCAGAGGCTGCAACCCCGCGCGCCGCTCGGCCTGCGAGAGATTCGGGAATGGCACGTAGTACAGCACGATCCCGGTGACGAACCACATCAGGAACAGCAAGGCCAGCGAGATGCCGAGCCACTTGTGGATGAAGACCAGTGCGCGCTTCATGCCCGCGCCACCGGCGTTGTCGGATGCGGATCAGGCGAAGCCATGGCGCCGTGGCCTGAATGCAGCGACAGCTCCCCCGCGCGCGCTCATCAGAAGGCCGCCCGGTAGCTGACTTCGAAGCTGCGCGGCGCCCCGATCATGACCTGATTGTTCGAATTGGCGCCGCTCCAAAAGGCGTAGAGCTCGTCGGTCAGGTTGCGCACGCGAAAGGTGATTTCGCCCTTCTGCAGGCTCCAGGTCGCATAGGCGGTCGCAGTCGTGAACCCGTTCATGCGGACCGTGTTGGCGTTGTTGGCGTAGGCGTAGCCGGTTCGGTTGACGCCGCCACCGATGCGCAGCGGCCATCCCGGCACCTTGTAGTCGGCCCAGAGGTTGGCAACCGCGCCCGGCACGTTCGGCGGGGTGTTGCCCGCGCGCGAGACGTTGCCGGCCTCGATGAGGCTGTCGAATTGCGCATCGACCCATGCGAGATTGCCGCTCAGTGTCAGCTCGCGTGTCGCCTTCCAGGCCGCGGCGAGTTCCAGGCCCTGCGCGGACTGCTTGCCGCTGTTGACCGTGAGCGTCGGGTTGCTGAAATCGCGCGACAGCACATTGTCGAGTTCGATCCTGTAGGCCGCCAGCGTGTAGTCGAGGCGGCCCTCCAGCGCCGACTGCTTGAGGCCGAGCTCCAGCTGCTTGCCCGTCGAGAGGCTGAAGGCGGCGTTGGTCGCCGAGAGCAGCAGGAGGTTGCCCGTACCGACCGGCGCACTTGCGTTCGAGTACTGGGCATAGACCGAGGTGTCGGGGTCAATTGCGAAAACCACGCCCAGACGCGCCGATGTGGGCTTGTACCTCTGCGTGAACGATGCCCGGGCCCCGGTGTTGAGGTCCATGTTCTGGCGCTCCAGCTTCACGTAGTCCTGCCGCAGGCCGCCCACGAGGGTCCATCGGTCGCTGACCGACAGGGCATCTTCCATGAAGATCGAACCCGTGGGAATCCGTGCGTCGAAGATCGTGCGATTGCCGGCACCCGCGAACAGGGCGGGGTTCGCGGCAAAGACGCCGTAGCGTCCCGGGATGGTGGCGAACTCGCTCACTGAGAGCGCATTGTTGGCTGCGGTCGATCCGTTGGAGAAGTCGCGGTTGGAAGAAAAGTCGGTCTTCGTGTATTCAAGCCCCCCCACGAACCGGTTCTTCATTCCCCCGATCGGCGACGTGTTCGTGAGATCGAGCCGATCCGTCAGGATCTGGTGGTCGTGGGTGATGCCGACCAGGTCGCGCACGATGCGGCGCGGGGTGGCGAAGGCATAGGACTCCGCATTGCGCCACGTCCTGTCCGCCGTGTAGTAGGAAAGCTGGTTGCGCAGCTTCCATTCCGGCGCGATCTGCCAGCTGAGCTTGGCGCGCGTCCAGAGGCTGTCCGCACTCATCTCGGCATCGTCGAAGTTGTAGTTGCGAAACGCGATGCCGCGATCGACCACTCGCCCGCCGGCGTCGCTGACGATGTCCGTCGGCTGGAGCGCATAGGCGCGCGGCACCAGCGGCGTGCCCTGATAGGACAGCGCACTGTCCCTGGCGTAGTCCATCGACAGATCGAGCGTGAGCTCACGCGTCAATGCCGTGCTGAAGCCCATGGTGAGGTTGTCGTAGCGCTGCTTGTTGCGGTCGATGTACCCATCGGTCTGCTGATGGCTGTAGTCCAGTCGGAAAGCGCTGGCCTCGCCCACGTTGGCGCCCAGGCCGACGCCGGCCCTGGCCGTGCCGAAGCTTCCATAGGAAAGCATGGCCTCGGCCCCAGGGTTGTTGCGGTCGGGTCGCTTGGTCACGAAGTTGATGGCCGCGCCGATGGCGCCTTCACCGTAGAGCACCGAAGAGGGGCCCTTCAGGACTTCGATGCGCTCATAGTTCCAGGTGTCCTGGGTCCGGCTCACCATCGTCGGCACCGCAATGCGATCGCCGTCGAACAGATAGGTGATGAAGCCGCCGGTGAAGCCGCGCGTCGAGATCACCGATGGCGATCCGGGCGCTCCACCGGCAGTGATGCCCACGCCGCCGCGCAAGGCCTCCTCGAAAGTCCGTGCGCCACGCCGTTCCATGGTTTCCTGGCTGATCACCTCGACCGAAGCCGGCGTTTCCATGACGCTCAGGCCCAGCCTGCCGGCAACTTCGGTTGTTGCCTGAAGCGCCGGCGCCTGATCCTGCAGGGTGGCCGTCACCTCGACGGGTCGCAAGCTCACTTGCGCCAGCGCCGAGGTGCTGGCGAGCAGAGCGACAAGGCCCGGGATCGTGATGTGTTGGGTCGTGAAAGGACCTGAAACCCGGGTCCAGGCCCCGAGCTCGGCAGGCTTGCGCATATGCTGTTCCTCTAGCCCGCATTCCCGCTGGGCTGTTCAAAGAGACACACGCTGCAATTGCACGAGCCGATGCCAACCCGGCACGCAGGTGCCGAGCAGCCCGGACAAACGCACTCCCGCAGCGTCCGAAGGCGATTGCGAAGGCCGGTATCCGGGCTCGCGGGTTGCTGTCATGCGCTTGCGCACAACAACAGAAGCCTCGCCTTCCCACGCTCGACTCGAGCGCAGTGGCTGCGAACACCCGCAGGTGCTCACTCGAAACTTCTCTATCCGCTTACCGTTGCGGGGGCAGCGCAGGCATTGCGCGTCATCGACGCGCGCACCTGCTTCCCGTTTAACCTCCCAAACCATTTCCGGCATGGGGGGCACCTTCGAACCGTGGCGGAGATCGCTCCAGCAAGGAGCGATCTACCGTCGGGGCGGATTATAGGAAGCGCCGACGGGGCGCCGTCTCGATGCCGGCAATCAGCGCTCGCGCGGATCGGAATGACTTGAAGCCGTGCATCCGGTACAGATACTTCCACTGGCCAGCGACCCTGATGCAGGTTTCATCCATGCGTCCAACCTCGTCTTGGCGCCACAGAACCCAAACCGACATCGCTCCTCACGCTTCGGGATGCCTTTCGAAGAAGAAGCGGTCGGGCAGGATGGCCGGAGCGATGTAGTCGATGTCCTTGGCCGACACGCCGCAGGCGAGGAAGCCGTCGCGCCAATGCTGGACGACATTGACGAGTCGATCGATTTGCCCGCGCGCCTCTTCCGCCGACAAACCGAAACGCCCCGCCTGCGACAGGAGGTTGTAGATGCTGGCCGTGCGACCGTAGTCGCCGACGGTCAAGGCCAGGTCGCGCCTCTCCAGACTGACCACAGGTGCGGGCACGAGGTCGTAGGCCGGAGAGCGTGGCCGCCCCCTCGCGTCGAACGTGCATCCCTGATACGATTACGAAAAAGCCGAACTTGAGTTCCATTTTATCGAACAACCATGAGTATTCTCGGTAACGTCCAGCGCGTGCTTCTGCTTTTCGCGGAAGGCACCGACGACCTCAGCTTCACCGAGGCCGCCGCCCGCCTGGACCTGCCCAAGAGTTCTGCCTCGCACCTGCTCAACCAGATGACGCGCTACGGCCTGCTCGACCAGCACGCCAACAGCCGGCGCTATCGCCCGGGTGCACTGCTCGGCCGCGCGGCCCGCACGGCCTATGCCGCGACGCCGCTGGACGACGCCTGCCGCGAAACGCTGCTGCAGATCTCGTCCGAGAGCGGCCTGACCGCTTATCTCTCCGCGCTCAACGGCGCGGAGACGGTGGTGCTTCAACGCCTGAACGGCGACACGCCGGTGCAGGTGCTGTCTTCGCCCGGCTCGCGCCGCGCGGCGCCCGGAACCGCCATGGGCCGCGCCCTGCTCTCCCGATTGACGCCGGCCGAGATCGGCGCGCTCTATGGCACCGACACCGCAATGCCACTGCCGGCCACCGGGCAGTCGGGCCTGGCCGACGTCGGCGCGCTGATGCAGTGCCTGACACAGGTCCGGCATGTGCGGCACGCCATGGTCGTGGACAGCGCGATGCCCGGCATCGGCGCCATCGCTGCGGCGGTGCGCAATCCGCGCGACGGCGAACTGCGCGGCCTGTGCCTGTCGTTCGCGGCGGGGCGGCAGGCGGACACCGCGCAGACGCAGGCGTGGCGGCGTCTGGTACTCGATGCGGTCGGCACGTTGGGTCGCCGTATCGGCGACCCGGTCTGGCTGCCCGCAGGCGATGCCGACGCCCCGTGATCCCACAACCTTGCAACGTTCCATGAATCTCCTGCTTCTCAGCAACTCCACCAGCGACGCGGGCTATCTCACGCACGCCCTGCCCTGGATCCGCGATTGGGCCGCGGCCCAGGCCCCCACGACCGAAGCGCTGCTGGTCCCCTTCGCGGGGGTGACGCGCGGCTGGGACGACTACGAAGCCCTGGTCGCCACCGCCCTCGCGCCGCTCGGGCTGACGGTGCGCTCGGTGCACCGCGAGGCCGACGGCGTGGCGGCGGTGCGAGCGGCACGCCTGATCCTGGTCGGTGGCGGCAACACCTTCGCGCTGCTCGGCCACCTGCGCACGCGCGGCCTGCTCGCTCCGCTCGCCGAGCGCGTGCGCAGCGGCGAGGCGTCCTACCTGGGCTGGAGCGCGGGCTCCAACGTCGCCTGCCCGACCATCCGAACCACCAACGACATGCCGGTGACCGACCCGGGCGGCCTGGACGCGCTCGGCCTGGTGCCGTTCCAGATCAACGCGCACTACACCGACGCTCACCCACCGGGCCACCGCGGCGAGACACGCCGGCAGCGTGTGGGCGAGTTCACCACGCTCCACCCCACGACGGCGGTGCTGGGCCTGCCCGAAGGCTGCGGACTGCGTGTGCAGGGCCGCGACGCCACGCTGCTGGGCGAGGTGTCCAGCAGCCTTTTCCTGGGTGCCGAGGCGCCTCGCCTGATGCCCGCCGGCCCGTTCATCCTTCCCCGATAGCCCATGAAACACGTCAACGAGATCATCGAATTGCTGTCTTCGGCCCATGTCACCGGCGAGGCCGTCGCGCAGCACCTGCGCCCACTCGGCGAATGCCGGATCGAGGTCACCCGCCTGGAGCGCGGCGACGCGGCCACCGACTTCCTGTCCATCGAGATTCCCGGCGCCGACCTCGCGGCRCCGCGCCTGGGGCTGGTCGGCCGCCTGGGCGGCATCGGCGCACGTCCGACGGTGTCGGGCCTGGTGTCCGACAGCGACGGCGCGGTGGTGGTGCTGGCGGCGGCGGCCAAGATCCTGGACATGACTCAGCGTGGCGACCCCCTGCCGGCCAGCGTGCACATCCACACCCACATCTGCCCGCGCGCCAGCACCCGGCCGCACCATCCGGTGCCGATGATGCGCTCGCCCTTCCCGATGCGCGAAATGATGGCGCACGAGGTCAGCCCCCGCATGGACGCCATCCTGTCGGTGGACACGACGCGCGGCAACCGGCTGGTCAACCAGCGCGGCGTGGCCCTCACGCCGGTCGCCAAGGAAGGCTGGCTGCTGCCGATTCCCGACCTCATGCTCGACGTCATGGGCTGGGTCAGCGGGCAGTTGCCGGTGACCCTGCCGCTGACCACGCAGGACATCACGCCCTACGAAAACGGCCTGCCGCACGTCAACTCGCTCATGCAGCCTACCATCGTCACCCCCGCGCCCGTGGTGGGCGTGGCGCTCACGGCGCAGACCACCGTGCCCGGCTGCGCCACCGGCGTCACCAACGCCTGGGACGCGGACGTGGCCATGCGTTTCTGCATCGAGATCGCCAAGCTCTTCGGCCAGGGGGCGCTGCCGTTCTTCAACGAGGCGCACTGGGCGCAGCTGCAGGCCCGCTATGGTTCGATGGCCCACCTGCAGACCGTGGGTCGCGAACAAGGCGCCGCGGCATGAGCACGCGCAGGATCGCCTTCTTCACCATCGGCGAATCGCCGCGCATCGACATCGTTCCGGCGATGACCGCCATGCTGGGCAGCCACGTGCGGGTGGACGAATTCGGCGCGCTCGACGCGCTGGACGCCGCCGCGCGCGCCGCGCTGGCACCGCACGAAGGCGGCGGCCATCACCGCTTCGTCACCCGCCTGCGCGACGGTGGCTCCATCGAGCTCGACAAGGATGCCACCGAGGCCCGGCTGGCCGATGTCATGCGCCAAGCCGACGGCGCCGGCTACGACCTGCTGGTGCCCCTGTGCACGGGCACCGCGCTGCCGCGCCTGCGAACCCTCGTCGTCGAGCCGCAACGGGTGGTCGACCAGATGATGGCGGCACTGGCGCGCCATGCCACGCGCGTGGGCGTGCTGGTGCCGCTGCCCGCGCAGACCGGCACCCTGCCCCTGGCGCATCCCATGCCCTGCGAGGTGCACATCGACCATGCCTCACCCTACGAGCGTGATGCCGCGCGTGCCGAGGCCGCGTTCGAGCGCGCCGGCAAGGCGCTGGGCGGCTGCGACTTCATCGTCATGCACTGCATGGGCTACACCGAGCCGATGCGCGCCGCCGTCGCCCGCGCTTCCGGCCGGCCCACGCTGCTGTCCAACGGCATCGTCGCGCAGGCCCTGGCACAGCTGCTGGCCTGACGCGCGTCCGCGAGCTTCCGCATCCAAAAAAGAAGAGATATTTCCGTTTTCGGGCCCACCAGCCCTGCTCAACTTCTCATCTAGGAATCACACCATGTCCTCCCGCCGTCTCCTCATCGCCAGCGCCGCGCTGCTGCTCGCCGCCTTCCCCTTCTACGCCGCGACGGCCCAGGGCGCCTGGAAACCCGAGCGCCCGGTCAAGCTGCTGGTCGGCTTCGCACCCGGCGGCTCCGCCGACACGCTGGCACGCCTGATCGCCGAGCCGCTGGGCCAGAAACTGGGCCAGCCGGTGATCGTCGACAACGTGCCCGGCGCGGGCGGCAACATCATGGCCGCCCGCCTGGCAGGCGCGCCGGCCGACGGCTACACCGTCGGCATCGCCGCGGCCGGTTCGATGGCCATCACCTTCGAACTCAACCCCAAGGGCACCAACTACAAGCCCGGCAGCTTCCAGCCCGTCGCCATGCTGGCCTCGCAGCCCAACGTGCTGATCGTCAACAACAACGTACCCGCCAGCAACCTGCAGGAATTCAAGGCCTACGTGAGCCGCACGCCATCGGCCAGCTACGGCATCGCCGGCGTCGGCATCTCCAACCACCTGATCGCCGAAGCCATGCTGCATCGCCTGGGCGTGAAGATGGAAGCCGTGCCCTACAAGGGTGCCTCGCCGGTGATCACCGACCTGCTGGGCGGCCACATCGTGATGACGATGGACAACATCACCACCGCCGCGCAGCTCGCCAACGAAGGCAAAGTCAAGGCGCTCGGCGTGACCAGCGCCCAGCGCGCCCCGCAACTGCCCAACGTGCCGACGCTGCAGGAGCAGGGCCTGGCCAACTTCGACATGCCGACCTGGCAGGGCTTCTTCGCGCCGGCGGGCCTGCCGGCACCGATCCTGCATGCCTACTACGATGCGCTGCAGGAGGTTCTCAAGCAGCCGGGCACCGTCGAAAAGATGGCGCGCCTGGGTTCGCAGCCGGTGGTCGGCATGGACTCGGCGAAGTTCGCCAGCTTCCTCGAGGCCGATCGCCGCCAGTGGAGCGCCACGATCAAGGCGGCCAATATCAAGGCGGAATGATCGCCCGCGGCACGGTGGAGACGATGGCAGGGGGCAGCGCCCCGATCGCGCCGTAGTGCCCCTGCGCGGATGAACGCGACCTCGCCTGGCGCGGCGTCATGCCAAAGCACGCTGGACTCAGCGGATCGCCGTGAGTTCGAGTTCCTCGTCGATGTAGAAGGCCGACCCGCTGGCGCCACCGCGCGTGTTGGCAGTGAACCGCACCACGCGGGAAAGCTCCGGCGACCACCATGCGCTGGCGCGGTAGGCACCGGTTGCATGGCTGCCGCCGACTGCGACCGTCTTGCGAATCACGTAGCCACGGTAGTCGATGCGCAGCAGGCGCCGCTCCATTCCGGCGACGAACCGTGATTCCGAGTTCGCAACCTGTGCGTCCAACCGCAGTTCGATGGAGTTGGAACCTGCTGACTTGCCCATGTACTGCACGCGCCACTCGTCCCCTTCCCGCATCCGGCCGGGGCGAATCCAGCCGCCGGGCGGCATGGCCGCATCGAACTCGCCGGCGATCGGCGATGCGATTTCGATCACCTCGCCGTCACGCCGTTCCACCCAGGCGCCGTTGTTGTAGCTGAGCGAGTCCTCGGTGGCCGGATCCGCGCGGTAGACGATCTTGCGCGTGATGCCGGTCAGGCGATCCGTCAGGAGATACTCGATCTGCGACCAGCGCGCGGCGGAGATCGATGGGCCGTGATCGCCAGGCGGCGCGATCCGCGAATCGGCCGGCCCCGGGCCTGGCCGGATTGCGGTTTTCGGCGTCGGCGGGGCCGGGGCCTTGGGCGCGGCTTCGCTACCGACGCCTGGACGTGGCTCTTGCGCAATTGAAGCCGGAGCCTTGCGCACGGCTGCCGGCGGCTCCAATGGAGCAATGCGCGCTTGCCATTCGAGGCGACCCGCGCGGCGGCTGAGTGCATCCACCCAGCGGGAAGGAACGGCGAAGTTCAGGTTCTGCGACTCCTTCAGGCCAGAAGTCGTGATGCCGATCAGACGGCCATGCGCATCGAAGAGCCCGCCGCCGCTGGATCCGGGCGAGATCGGGGCGCTGGTCTGCACCATGGTCAGGCTGCCGTCCGGTGCGCGCCGCAAGCCGGACAGCAAGCCATCGCTGATCGTCTGTTCAAGGCGGCGCGGCGCGCCAACGGCATAGACGCGCATCCCGGGTCGCAGGCTGGATTCGGGCGCCAGCAGCACGGTGGGGGCCTGAAGTCTTGCGACCCGCAGGAGGCAAAGATCGTGCTCGGGATCGGCCTCTGCCTGCTGCGCGGTCAACTGGGTGTCGCCGCGGCGGATGGCGACGCGGGCCGCATCGCGCACCACGTGGCAGTTGGTGACCAAGGTGTCGGCTGCGATAACGACCGCGCTGCCCGAGGCGATCGGCCGACCCTGCGCATCACTGGCGTACACGACCCAGATGCTTGGCGTGACGCGGTCGAACAGTTCCGCCGCATCGAGCGGCGTGTCCGACATTTCGATCAACTGCTGCGCGGCGCCCAGGCCGCAGCCCAGCGCCAACAGGGCCGCGCCGACCCCTCGTTTCCAGTTGCCTCGTGACATTCCCTCTCGCACCCTCGTGATCCTGTCTTGAGGATGTTACGGCTGCTGCGCGCAGGCCCGCAACCGCGGGCCTGGGAAGTGCTTCCGGCGTCAGCGAAATACCACAGTCCTATGCCCGTCGGCGCAACTTCGCTGGCGCTGCGACATCGTCAGGTTCGACCGACCATCGCGACGAGGCCTACCGCGGGTGGAATGAAACCCCGTGCATCAGCATCGGATCGAACTGCAGGCTCTTGTGTGGCGCGTCAACGTCCAGCGTGATCGCGCTGGGCCCTTCGCCACGCGCCCTGCCCCGCTCGGCTTGGAGCTCGACCTTGCAGCCTCCCAACCGGACGCCGCCGCCGGCCACCGCATCCGGGCCCAGCAGCATGCGATAGCGCGCCAGGCTGGCCGCGACGTCCTGCACCGCCACGTGCACGACGGCGACGCCCCGTGCACCGTTGGCATGGCGACGAACGTCACCCACTGGCACACGAAGCTCCCTCGGCGTGAGATCCGCACACAGAAACGGCAGGTCATGCTGCAGCTGCCGCGCCGAACTCCAGGCGATGCGCACACCGTCAGGCCGCTGCCGCGCACCCGGAACGGCAATCAGCTCGGCGAGGCCGCGTTCGCGCGCGTCGGCCACGGCGGCATCGATGTCATGCGGCAACAGCGCAAAGTCGACCAGCCCCTCGCCCGCCGCATCGAGCACGCGCCACCAGCGCTCATCGGGCGAAGGCGCCGAATAGGCGATCAGCTCCAGGTAGCTGCCGTCCTCGAACACGATCAGCGCGTTGGCGGTGTTGCGCCCCGGATGCTTGCCGCCAGCGATGACGGTGAAGCCGGCGCGCCGGTAGTCGGCCACCGCCTGGTCCAGCGAGGCCACCGCAATCACCACGTGGTCCAGCGTCATGGGCATGGCTCTACTCCTCCAGCTTGAGCTGGGTTTCGCGAACGAAAGCGCTCCAGCGCTCGTACTCGGCACGGGCGTGCCGATCGAGGCCGGAGCCATCGGTGGCAAGGACCTCGAAGCCAGCCTGCGTGAGCTTGCTGTTGACCTCGGGCGCTTGCAGCGTGGCGCGGAAGCCCTCGCCGAGCGCGGCCAGCTTGTCTGCCGGCGTGCCCGCGGGGGCGAAGATGCCGATCCACGAATAGGCCTCGAAGCCCGGGAAGCCGGACTCGGCCACGGTGGGCACGTCGGGCAGCTCGGGCAGGCGCTTGGAGCCGGTCACGGCCAGCGGCTTGATCTTGCCGGCGGCAATCTGCCCCTTGAGCGCGGCGTAGCTCAGAAGCGTGAGCTGCGAGACGTCGCCCAGCACGGCCTGTACCGCCGGTCCTCCGCCGCTGTAGGGCACGTGCAGCACGTAGATGCCGGCACGGCGCTTGATGTCTTCCATGACCAGGTGGTTCATGGAGCCCACGCCGGTGGAGGCGTAGCTGTAGCGCGCGGGCTCCTTGCGCGCGGCGGCGATGAAGCCCCGCAGATCTTTGGCCGGCACGGAGCTCGAGGCGCCAATCACCAGCGGGAAGCGTACCGCCAGCGTGATGCCGGCGAAGTCCTTGAAGGTGTCATAGGGCAGCTTGGACTTGGCGATGGGATTGATGGCGTGCGTGTCGAAGCTCACCAGCACCGTGTTGCCATTGGGCGCTGACTTGGCCACGTAGTTGGTGGCCAACTGGCTTGCGGCGCCGGGCCTGTTCTCGACCACCACGGAGCGGCCCAGGCGCTTCTCGAGCTCGGGCTGCATGATGCGCGCCGCGATGTCGGTGCTGCCCCCGGGGGGAAAGGTGATGACCATGTGCAGTGGCGGCGCGTCCGAGGACTGCGCCGCAGCGCCACCGTACAGGCCCAGAGCGGCCGTGGCCACCAGCGCCTGACGTCGATTGAACTGGATCTGCATCTTCTGTGGACCTTTCAGGGTTCGTGAATTCCGATAGCTGTTGCTCAGCCCATCCACTGGCTGACCGGCACAGCCGTGTCTTGCAACGGTTGCGAGATCACGTCGACCAAGGCGGGGCCGTCGTGTGCCAGCGCCGCCTTCAGCGCCGATTCCAGCTCGGCCGGGTCTTCCACGCGCCACGCCTTGACGCCGAAAGCCTCGGCGACGCGCGCGTGGTCGGTTCGGTTGAAATCCACCGAGTAGTAGCGCTCGTCGTAGCCCGTCTTCTGGCTGGCCTTGATCCAGCCGAACACGGAGTTGGAGAACACGATCATCTTCAGCGGCACGCCGCGACGCACGATCGTTTCCATCTCGCCGCAGGTGAAGCCGAAGCTGCCGTCGCCCATGACCGAGACCACCGTGGCGTCGGGCCTGCCGAAAGAGGCACCGACGCCGGCGGCCATGGAGAAGCCCAGCGCGCCCTGGGCGCGGTTGGTGATGAAGTGGCGGCCGGCCTGCGGCGCGTCGAAATAGGCCGCGAAGTACGGGCACGGCGTGCCCGGGTCGGCCACCACGATGGCATTGGCGGGCAACAAGCGGTTCAGCGCATCCACCACTCGCTCAGGTTTGATGGGGCGGTCGCCGGACCGCGCCAGGCCGGCGAAGAAGGCGTGCTTCCGCATGCGGCTGCGCGCCACGAGGGCTCGGCCGTCGACGGCATCGGCCGGCCGGTGTGCGATGCGCTCGCACACCGCGGCGGCAAGCGCCGCCAGGCCCAGGCGCGCATCGCCCACCAGGGCCACGTCGGTGCGGTAGTTGGTGGCGATGGTGGCGGGGTCGATGTCCAGATGCACGATGGCGACTTCGCGTGCCGGCATCTTCCAGTGCTCCGTGGTGGTCGACCCCGCCCGCGCGCCGACGAAGAGCACCAGGTCGGCCTCGGCGATGACCTCGCGCGTGGCCTCCACACCGCCGTTGGTGCCGATCACGCCGGCATTGAGCGGGTGGCCGCTGGGCAGGCTGCCGCTGCCACTGATGGTGATGCACACGGGCGCGTTGAGCTGCGTGGCCAGCGCCTCCAGCTCGGCGTGAGCGCCGGAGATGACCACGCCGCCGCCGCACACGATGACCGGGCAGCGCGCGGCCCCCCCCCAGGCGGCCCCCCCCGCCCCCGGCCGGTGACCATGGCCCGGAAGGCGCTGCGCACCGCGTGCGGGATCTGGTCCGCGCGGTCAATGGTGGTGTTCCACTTGGTCAACGGCCGATAGAGCGCTTGCTGGTCCAGTTCGGTCAGCGGAAACTTGCCGCGCGCACCCACCGACACGTCAGAGGTGATCCCCAGCACCGGAATGGCTGACTCGTTGGCTTCCACCAGGCCCGGCAACAGGTAGGTGGCGCCGCCGCCGCTGGGGCCTTCGCAGATGCCTGGCTTGCCCGTGACGCGGGCGTAGGCGTCGGCCATGTAGGCAGCGCTGCGCTCGTCGCGCGTGAGCACGTGGTCGATGCCATGGTCAAGGCGTGCCAGCGCGTCGTAGAAAGGCAGGCTGGTGTCGCCGCACAGTCCGAAGATGTGCTTGACGCCATTGAGTTGCAACATGCGCACCATCGCGTCGGCGCCGTTCATGGAAGACATTCGATAATCTCCAGCGGGTTGGAATCAGTTAAGAACTCAACTTAGTATACTTAAAAGCATGCAGAGCACAAGCAGCCGCGGGGGATCCGCGCCGATTTCAAAGACGCGCCGCGAGCGCGGCACGGGCGTTTTCGAGGCGCTGCGGGACATGGCGATCTCCTACCAGCTCAAGCCCGGCGAGCGCCTGAGCGAGATCGAGCTGGCCCAGCGCCTGGGCGTGAGTCGCACCCCCGTGCGCGAGGCCCTCACCCGGCTGGTGAACGATGGCTTTTTGCTACCGGCAACGCGCGGCTTCGTACGCCGCCCGCTCGATGTGCAAGAGACGCTGGACCTCTACGAGGCCCGCGTGGCCGTCGAGAGCGCCTGCCTGTCGCTGGCCATCCAGCGCGCCACCGACGCGGACCTTGCCCAAGCCGTGGCCTACCTGGCCGCCAGCCAGAAGGCGCCGTCGGACGCGCCGGTAGAAATGTTGGTGGAACTGGACGAGGGGTTCCACCTGCGCATCGCCGATATGGCGCGCAACCAGGAACTGCGCCGCATGCTGGGCGTGCTCAACGAGCGCATCCGCTTCATCCGCTGGATCGACATGGAGAACGTGGGCCGCAACGCGACACAGAAGGAGCACCGGCAAATTCTGAAAGCCCTGCAGGCGCGCGACGAGGCGACGGCACAGCAGGTGCTCAAGGAGCACATCGGGCTGCGCAAGGAGCAGATCGTGGACGCGATTGCCAAAGGCTTGGCGAAGATCTACCTGCCGCCGGAGACTGCAGCGTGAGATCCGTTTTCCGCTGCAGGCAAGCGGCGCGCAATGACGTCTGGACAGTGGAGGCGGTCGGATCGATTGGTGCGTGGCCGAGATCCGTCGCAACTCACCGCCTGCAGATACCCAGCACCAGTTCCTGCTCCGTGCAAGCCCGCGCTGGCGGCGGCGCCGGGACGGCGGCCGAAGCAGCGACGGCGGCCCGGCGGGCGATGCAGGTGCGCATGCGCTTTTCCATGGGCGCGTAGTAGCGCCACCCCTGGCTCAGGGCCGGGAGCTCCAGGCGCACTTGCTTCCACTTGGGATGACCGTTGGCCTGGAGCTTGTCGAAATTGAGGCAAAGAGACTCGGCAAAGCGGCCCAGGTTTCCGACCGTCGACTGCAGTCCGTAGTCGTAGGTGACCAGGTAGGCCTTCACGGTCAGGGTGGGCACGTCGGCCTTGAGCCAGGTCGAATAGCTGGCGGCGCGGATCACGGCAGGAAAGTAGGTCTTCTTCGCCCGCGCCGTCTCCGGCGCCGCATCGTCGAGCTTCAGGATCTTGATGTAGTTGCGCGCCTCGGCCTTCATGTCCGAGAACAGCTTGGCCGGCTGTCCGGCCACGATGATGGCGACGTCGATCGACTTGTCGACCGTGAGTCTGGCCAGCGCCTCCTCGTTGCTCAGGTACTGCGCGTTGGCCGTCGGCAGCGGCTCCCCGAACATCAGCTGGTACAGCGTTCTCGACGTCAGCGCCGTGCCGCTGCCCAGCGGGCCGACGCCGATCACCTTGTTCCTGATTTCGTGGATGCTGTTCAGCGGCGAGTCGGCGCGGGCGACGAAGTAGATCTCTTCGTCATAGAGCGGCATGACGAGGCGCAACGGACGAATGATGTTGCCGGCATCGGCGTTGCCCGCCTTCGCCTCGTCCAGAAACGCCTGGTAGACGTCGGACTGCACCAGGGCCAGCTTGACGCCGGGCTCGAAGCGCATGCGCTGGACGTTCTCCGCCGAACCCTTCGACTCGAGGACTTCGAGGTCGATGTCGGCGGGCTCGGCGACCCAGGTGGCAAGGTCCCGGCCGATCTGGATGTAGGTGCCGGTTTTCGATGCGGTGACGATCTTGTACTCCGCCCGAGGCGCCGCGGCCGCGCACGCAAGGAAGGCCATCCACAACAGTCCGGTCAACAGGGATCTGATAGGCATGCTGGCTCCATCGAAGGTTGGTGGTCACACCAGGTGATGCCTGGCTCATTCTTGCGGCTCACTGTCCGGTTCGCACTCTCTCTCCCTATTTCTTCGAACACAAGGCCAGCGCCGCAAGCGCATCGCTGCACACTTGCTCCTGCGATCCCGCCTTGCCGATGGCGGGTGCGGAAACGGCGGGCACGGGCGCTTCGGGAAGCAAGGGGACAGGGGCAGGCGGCGACAACTTCAGGGCGGCGTCCGGAGGCGGTTCACGCCTGGCGGCTTGTTCCTGCACGCGCCGATCGAAGGCCTCCCTCAGCGCCTCAACGCCCGGGTCATCCGCATGCTCGGCATCGAGTGCCGCGAGCCCCTGCTCCGCGGCACCCAGGTCGCCGCGGTCCAAGGCGCCCTGCACTCGCTCGACCTCGGCCCTGAACGCTCGCACCCTGCCGGCCTCGTTCTGATCGTCGAAGTAGGCGCGCTCGAGCCCCAGAGAAGCGAGCCCGATCAGCACCAGAGCGGACGCGATGGCGACCACCGTGCGCCGGGGGGTTGCGAACCACGCCGCCCAGCGCGCCTTGCCGCCGCCTCCCGGCACGTCCGTTTGCCACAAGGCGCCAGGTCGGACCCGTCCGATTTCGAGATCCGTTTCCTCGTTCGCTGCGCCCGTCGGGCCGGGGATGTGGATGATTTCATCCGCATCTGCCTGTACGGTGTCCGCGAAGTCGATGACCACGGGGGCCCGCGTCTCATCTTCAGGAGGGACGCCGCGTCCGGGCTTGAGGGGCGGTCTTGCATCGTCGGCCTCGAGCGTAGACATCTGATCCTCGAAGCAGAACGGGCAAAACCGATTCCCGGCCTGCAGCATCGCAGCGCATCGCCTGCAGGGGACGGAGAACGATGGGTCCAGGTCTGCCGGGTTGGCCATGGTTCGGCACAAGGTTCATGCTCGCGGCGGGAGCGAGCGCTTTTTTGATTCTGGACCTACTTTTGCGCCGAACCAAGCGCGTTTTCATGGGCCGTCGCCCTCCTGGCCTCAGGCGCGTCGCTTGAACATCGCCGATCCGCCGCTCGCGTGTGCGACCTCGTCCGCGGTAGCGACAAGGGCCGGGCCGAGTGCCAGCATGCGCTCTTCCGTCAGTCGAACCAGGGGGCCCGCGATCGTGATCACGCCGATCACGGCGCCGTTGCCGCTTCGCACCGGCGCGGCCATGGCGGTCATGGCCGGCGCGAACACCTCGTTGATCATGCTGAACCCGCGCTTGCGCGCCTGTCGGACGAAAGCCAGCACCGCCTTGACGGTCGTCGGCGCCTTCGGCCCGAATTCGCCCGGCTTGCCGAAGCCCTGCCTGGCGATGAGTTCGAGCGCCTGTTCGTCCGTCATCGTCGACAGCCACGCATGGCCGGCCGAACTGCACGACAGATTGACCGACAGGCCCATGTCCGGGTCGTAGCGCAGGCCGCGCGTCGCGCCCTGCGCCTTCGCGACGAAGGTGAGCGCGTCGCCGTCGACCACCGCCAGCCGGACCAGTTCGCCCGACTCGGCCGCGAGTCGATCCAGCAAGGGCTGCGCCACATCCACGATGCCGCTGTTGCTGAGAAAACTCAGGCCGAGCGAAACCAGCTTGATGGTCAGTGAGTAGTCGCCGTGACTCTGGTCCTGCCGCACGTAGCCGCAGCGGATCAGTTCGGCCAGCAGGCGGTGCGTCGCGCTCAGCGGCATGCCGAGATCGGTGGCCAATGCAGACAACTGCCGGCCTTCCGGATGCTCGGCGAGGTGCTCCATCAGCTTGAAGCTGCGTTCCAGTATTGCGCTCATTCTCTAGCCCTGAAGGCCCCTCCAAATCCCCGCCGCCCCGGCTTGCAGCCGCGGCGCGCGGGAAGCCAGACGTCAATGTACCGCCTTTCCGGAAAGCGTTTCTACTTATGGAAAACTTTTCCACAGATCGCTAAGATCGCGCCGCATCCTGCGTCGGACCGCCTGCAAGAGCGTCCGCCGCGCCCCGAAATCACGTCGCCTGGAGCCCTTCTTGAGAACCCTACTCCCTCGCCTGCTGGCGGCTGCCGGCCTCTCCCTCGCCCTGGCGGCCCCCGCATTCGCGCAGGATGGCCAGGTGCGCGTGATCCGCTTCGGCCACCTGAACAACGCCGACCATCCCGTGAGCTTCGGCGTCAAGCGCTTCGGCGAACTGCTGGCCGCCAAGAGCGGCGGCAGGATGCGGGTGCAGGAGTTCCCCGCGTCCCAGTTGGGCAACGAACTGCAGCAGCAGTCCGCGCTGCAAGGCGGCGTGCAGCAGATGTCGGCGCCTGCCACCACGTCGCTGGCGGGCATCGTCAAGGAATTCGGCCTGGTCGACTTTCCCTTCGCGGTCAGCACCTTCGCCCAGGCCGACGCATTGCTCGACGGCCCGATGGGGCAGGCGCTGATCGCCAAGTTGCCCGAGAAGGGCCTGGTGGCGCTGGGCTACTGGGACCTGGGTTTTCGCAACGTCACGAACAGCAAGCGCCCCGTCACCAGGGCCGATGACCTCGAGGGCCTGAAGATCCGCGTGATTCCGAACCCGGTGTTCCTCGACACCTTCAAGGCCTTCAAGGCCAACCCGGTGCCGATGCCGTTCGCGGAGCTCTATGGCGCGCTGGAATCGAAGGCCGTGGATGGCCAGGAGAATCCGTTCTCGGTGATCCTGTCGAACAAGTTCTTCGAGGTGCAGAAGTTCCTGAGCGCGACGAACCACGTGTATGCCGCCAACATCGTGCTGGTCAGCAAGAAGTTCTGGGACCAGCTCTCGCCCAGCGAGCAGAAGTGGATGCGCGAAGCCGCCGACGAAGCGCGCGGCTACCAGCGCCAGGTGAGCCGGGCCGCGGCGCAGAAATCGGTGGGCGACCTGCAGTCCAAGGGCATGCAGTTCAACGAGGTGAGCCCGGCCGAGCAGGCGCGCATGCGCCAGATTGCCAAGCCCGTCATCGACCGCTTCGCCGCCAGCTACGACCCCGCGATCGTCAAGCTCTACAACGACGAACTTGCCCGCATCCGCAAGTGAATCCGAGGCGCAAGGCATGCCATGAAAATCCTCGTCCTGCACGGACCCAACCTCAACCTCTTCGGGCGCCGCGAGCCGCACATCTACGGCACGACGACGCTGGCAGAAATCAACGACCGGCTGCAAAAGCTCGCGGCCGAGCTGGGCGTGACGCTCGAAATCCTCCAGTCGAACCACGAAGGCGACCTGATCGACTTCCTGCACCGGAACATCGACGAAGCGCAGGGCGCGCTGGTCAACCCCGCAGGCCTGACGCAGCATGGCGTGCCCCTGCATGACGCGATCAAGGCCATGCCGTTCCCGACGCTGGAAGTCCACATGTCCAACATCGCGACGCGCGAGACGTGGCGCACGCACTCGATCATTTCGCCGGCGGTCAAGGCCACCATCCAGGGGCTGGGACCGATCTCGTACCTTGCGGCGCTGCGCGCGCTCGTCGAGACCCTGCGCGAGACGCAGGCCTGAACCCGCATCGCGCCGCCGATCAACCACGAAGACACGGAACATCATGAATCGATGGATCGATCGAAGCTGCAAGGCCATCGAGGCCGTCATCGCCCTTTTCCTGGCGGTGATGGTGGTGCTGGTGTTCGGCAACGTGGTGCTGCGCTACGGCTTCAACTCGGGCATCACCGTGTCGGAGGAAGTCTCGCGATGGCTTTTCATCTGGGTCACGTTCCTCGGCGCGCTCGTGGCCTTGAAGGAGCACCGTCACCTGGGCATGGACATGGTCGTCCAGAAACTGCCGGCCGCCGGGAAGAAGTTCTGCGCCGTCGCGGGCCACCTGGTGATGCTCTACATCGTCTGGCTCCTGTTCCAGGGCAGCCTGGCCCAGACCCGCATCAACTGGGACGTGACCGCCCCCGTGACGGGCGCCTCGATGGCCATCGTCTACAGCGTGGGCATCGTGTTCTCGGTGCTGGCGGCCGCCATCCTCGCGCTGGATCTCTATCGGATCCTGAGCGGACAGCTGGCCGATGACGAACTGGTCATGATCCAGGAGTCCGAGGAGGCGCTGCAGCTCCAGCAGATTCTCGGCTCCGGCCCGAGCCCCGGAGGCAAGCCATGACCATCCTCGTTTTCGTGGGCTCGCTCCTGCTGGCGATGGCCATGGGCATTCCCATCGCGTTCTCGCTGCTGGCCAGCGGGGTGGCGCTGATGTGGCACCTCGACCTGTTCGATGCGCAGATCCTCGCGCAGAACGTCATCGGCGGCGCCGACAGCTTCCCGCTGCTGGCGGTTCCCTTCTTCATGCTCGCCGGCGAGATCATGAATGTCGGCGGACTCTCGCGACGCATCGTCGATTTCGCCATGGCGCTGGTCGGCCATGTGAAAGGCGGCCTGGGCTACGTGACCATCCTGGCCGGGTGCCTGCTGTCGGCGTTGTCGGGCTCGGCCGTGGCCGATGCTGCCGCCTTGACCGCCCTGCTGCTGCCCATGATGGTCAGCGCCGGGCACGACAAGGCGCGCTCCGGCGGGCTGATTGCCGCCACCGGTGTCATCGGCCCCGTCATTCCGCCGAGCATCGGGCTCGTGATCTTCGGCGTTGCGGCCAACGTCTCCATCTCCAAGTTGTTCCTGGCGGCCATCGTGCCCGGCCTGCTGATCGGTGCAGCCCTCTGGCTGACCTGGGCCTGGCTGGTGCGCAGCGAGAAGATCATTCCGCCGCCGCGCAAGTCGGGCGTCGAGATCATGCGGGCGTTTCGCCAGGCGCTGTGGGCGCTGTTCCTGCCGGTGATCATCCTGGTCGGTCTGCGCATGGGCGTCTTCACGCCGACGGAAGCGGCCGTGGTCGCCGCGGTGTATGCGCTGTTCGTCTCGACGGTGATCTACCGCGAGCTGCGCTGGAAGGACCTGCACGCCATCTTCGTCAATGCCGCCAAGACCAGCGCGATCGTGATGTTCCTCATCGCCGCCGCGATGGTCAGCGCGTGGCTGATCACGGTGGCCGATCTGCCATCGAAGGTCGTCGGGCTTCTCGAGCCCTTCATGGGCAGCAAGATCCTGCTGATGCTCGCCATCATGGTGCTGGTGATGATCGTCGGCACCGCCATGGACATGACGCCGACCATCCTGATCCTGACGCCGGTCCTCATGCCCATCGTGAAGGCGGCGGGCATCGACCCCGTCTACTTCGGCGTGCTCTTCATCATCAACAACTCCATCGGCCTGGTCACGCCGCCCGTGGGAACCGTGCTCAACGTGGTCGCCGGGGTGGGACGCATCTCGATGGACGACGTCACCAAGGGCGTGGTGCCTTTCATGATCGCGGAGTTCGTGATCATGTTCGTGATGGTGCTGTTCCCGTGGCTGGTCATCTGGCCGGCCAGATGGCTCGGCGCCTGACACCCGTCACGCCCGCTTCACTCAAACCGACAGGAGACACTCACATGAAGATTCGCATCTGGAAGACGTTGATCGCTGCCGCCGCGATGTTGGCAATGGCCAGCGCCGGCGCGCAAATCAAGGAGCGCACATTGAAGTTCGCGTACCAGAACCAGACGGGCCACCCGCAAGCGCAGGGCGCCCAGAAGTTCGCCGACCTGGTGTCTGCGAAATCGGGCGGGCAGATCACGGTCAAGCTGTTCCCCGGCGGTACGCTCGGCGGTGACCTGCAGACCGTGTCGGCGCTGCAAGGCGGCACGGTCGAGATCACCGTCCTGAACGCCGGCATCCTCGGCGCACAGGTCAAGGAATTCGCCGCCTACGACTTCCCTTTCCTCTTCAACAACGGGCAGGAGGCCGACGCGGTCACTGACGGACCCTTCGGCCAGAAGCTGTTCGGCAAGCTGGAGGAAAAGGGCCTGCATGGCCTCGGCTACTGGGATCTCGGCTTTCGCAACCTCACCAACAGCAAGCGCCCGATCGCCAAGGCGGACGACATCTCGGGCCTGAAGATTCGCGTGATCCAGTCGCCGATCTACGTCGACCTCTTCAGCGCCCTGGGTGCCAATGCCACGCCATTGCCGTTCCCGGAGCTGTATTCCGCGCTGGACCAGAAGGCGGTCGACGGCCAGGAGAATCCCAACACGGTGATCCTGTCGTCCAAGTTCGCGGAGGTTCAGAAATACCTCACGCAGACCCGCCACATCTACAACCCGCAGGCACTGATCGTCAGCAAGAAGACCTGGGACGGCATGAGCGAGCAGGAGAAGAAGATCATCGCCGACTCGGCCACCGAAGCCACCACCTTCCAGCGCCAGGCATCGCGCGGCGCGGCCGACAGCGCGCTCGAGGCGCTCAAGAAGGCGGGCATGACGGTGACCGAACTGCCTCCGGCGGAAATGGCCAAGCTGCGCGAGAAGGTGAAGCCGGTCATCGACAAGTACACCGCGTCGGTTGGCGAAGCGACCGTGAACGAACTCATGGCCGAGATCGCCAAGGCCCGGAAGTAGATCGCCGACGCCGCGCCCGGCGCCCGCGGAAGAGGCGCCGCGGCCGGGCGTCAGCGTGGCCCGTTCGCCGCCGCGCCGTCGACCTCGGCCCGCAACCGCTCTTCCTGGGCCCGCAGCTCGGGTGTCAGTTCGGCGCCGAAATCGGCGGCCTCGAACAGCGGGCGGATTTCGATCTCGGAGTCGCCCGGCATGGGGTTGGGGCAGCGCCTGGCCCATTCGACGGCCTCCTCCATCGACTGGACCTGCCACAGCCAGAACCCGGCGACGAGTTCCTTGGTCTCCGTGAACGGCCCGTCGATCACGGTCCGCTGGCTGCCCGAGAAGCGCACCCGTTTGCCGCGGACGCTCGGGTGCAGGCCTTCGCCCGCGAGCAGCACGCCCGCCTTGACGAGTTCTTCATTGAAGTTGCCCATGGCCGCAAGCAGCTCCGTGCTGGGCATCTCTCCGGCCTCCGACTGGCTCGTGGCCTTCACCATCACCATGACACGCATGATCATTTCTCCTTGAGTGGTTGTCGAGCCGCACGGCACTGAAGTCGATTCAGGATGGACGGCGGCTCTGACAGTACGTCGAATCGGGATCGCCGAAATCGACACCACCTTGAAATAATTTGTGCCCGCGCAGGCGCCCTCCCCGGCTCGATGCGAACGGTACGATGCGGGCGGCAGGCCGCGCTCGCGCGATGCCGCAACACCGGAGCAAGAACATGGGAATCCGAATTGCCGTGATGGGCGCAGGCGCCGTGGGGTGCTATTACGGCGGCATGCTGGCCCGCGCCGGCCATGAGGTGGTGCTGATCGGCCGGCCGGCGCATGTCCAGGCCATCAGGCTCGCCGGCCTTCGGCTCGAGACAGGCAGCTTCGACGAGCACGTGCAACTCTCGGCCAGCACCGACGCCGAGGCCGTGCGCGGCGCGCAGACCGTGCTGTTCTGCGTCAAGTCGACCGACACCGAATCCGCCGCGGCACAGCTGCGGCCGTACCTGGCGCCCGATGCGATGCTGCTCGCGCTGCAGAACGGCGTCGACAACGCGGACCGCCTGCGCACGGTGCTTCCCGGCCACGTCGTCGCCGCCGCGGTGGTCTATGTCGCCACCGAGATGGCCGGCCCGGGCCACCTGCGGCACCATGGCCGCGGCGAGCTCGTCATCGAGCCGACGAGCCGCAGCGAGGCGGTGGCGCGCATGTTGATTGCGGCCGGTGTGCCCACCGAGATCTCGGCCAACGTGCGCGCCTCGCTGTGGGGCAAGCTGATCCTCAACTGCGCCTACAACGCGCTGTCGGCCATCGCGCAGTTGCCGTATGGCCGGTTGGTGCAGGGCGAAGGCGTCGATCAGGTGATGCGCGATGTGGTCGCCGAATGCGTCGAGGTGGCGCGGGCGGACGGTGTCGGGCTGCCCGCCGACATCGAGGCCGTGGTGCTCGGACTGGCCGCCACCATGCCCGCGCAGTACTCGTCGACGGCGCAGGATCTCGCGCGCGGCAAGCGCAGCGAGATCGATCACCTCAATGGGTACGTGGTCCGGCGCGGCGCAACGCTGGGCGTCCGGACACCTGCCAATCGCGTGCTGCACACGCTCGTGAAGCTGATCGAAACCGCGCGACCGGCGCACGGCCTCGATCCGGCCTGAAGCGCCGGCTACGGCCGGCTGGCGGCCGAGATGACGATCTCGACCCGGCGGTTCTTGGCTCTGCCCTGCGGCGTGTCGTTGGGGGCCACCGGGCGCGACTCGCCGAAGCCCTGCGCCGAGATCGAGTTCGGCGGCACGCCCTTCGAAGTGAGGAAGCGCACGACATCGTCCGCCCGCGCCGAGGAAAGCTCGAGGTTCGACGGGAAGCGCCGCTTCAGGTCCGGACCGATCGGCACGTTGTCGGTGAAGCCTTCGACCACGATCTGCTGACCCGGGAGGTTGGACAGGGTCGGCGCGATCTTGGCCAGCGTCTGCTCGCCCTTGGCGCCGAGGGTCCAGCCGCCTTCGGGGAACAGGATCTCGTTGACCATCGTCACCTTGAGCTGGTTCTGCAACTGGGTGATCTGCGCCTGGTCGGCGCTGAGTTCGCCCGAAAGCTGCTGGCTGAGGGCCGAATAAGCGTTGGCCTTCTGGACCTCGGTGTTGTAGGTCTGCTTGCTGACGCACCCTGCGGCCAGCACGACGGAACACAGGACCAGGATGAACTTGGTTGATTTCATGATTTTTCTCGCTCGTGGTTGAACAGTGCACCGGGCCTCGCAGCCGGGAAGCCGGCAGGGTCCAGAAGCCGCTGAACCCTGGCGCGATGCTAGGACTGACCTCGGGCGCTGCCTATCCGAGTGCACACGGACGAGCACGTACGTGGTGCCGGTCGATGAACGGCGCCTCACCATCGCGGATCAGCGAGCGGATCGCCGCTGGCGAGGTATAGAAAATTCTGACGCGATGCTTGTCGATAATCTGCCAAAAGCGCCCGCTGGCGTGGCACCCCGGGGTCTAAACTGTGTTCGGCCCCTACGTCGGCCGTCTTGCGCTAACCATGCGGAGGGTGCGATGCAAACACGACTGACACGAAAGCTCGGCATCGAGCACCCCATCCTCTGCGCGCCGATGGGCACCGCGGCAGGCGGCCGGCTCGCAGCCGCGGTGTCCGATGCCGGCGCGCTGGGCCTGATCGGCGGCGGCTATGGGGATGCCGAGTGGCTCGAACGGGAGTTCGCCATCGCCGGGACTGCGCGTGTGGGCTGCGGATTCATTTCGTGGTCGCTCGCGCGCAAGCCTCATCTCCTCGAACTCGTTCTCGCGCATGCCCCCGCCGCCGTGATGCTGTCATTCGGCGAGATTGCCCCGTTCGGAGAAAAAGTGAAGGCAGCCGACGTCCCGCTGGTCTGCCAGGTCCAGACGCTGGCCATGGCGCGCGAAGCGGTCGCCGCCGGGGCCGACGTGGTCGTGGCCCAGGGCGCGGAGGCGGGCGGCCACGGTATCGAGCGAGCCACCTTCACGCTGGTTCCGGAGATTGCCGACTATCTCGCCGAGGCAGCGCCGGAGACCGTGCTCGTCGCCGCCGGCGGCGTTGCGGACGGACGCGGGCTCGCGGCGGCGTTGATGCTCGGTGCCGACGGCGTGCTGATGGGCTCGAGATTCTGGGCGAGCACGGAAGCGCTCGTTCCACCGAGCTTCCAGAGGGCAGCGGTCGCTGCGGACGGAGACTCGACAGTCCGCACCACGGTCGTCGATGTCGTGCGCCGCTACGACTGGCCGAAGCCGTTCACCGCACGCGTGCTCAAGACGCGTTTTGCCATGGACTGGCATGGGCGCGAGGCCGCGCTCGTCGAGCGTGCCACCCTTGAGCGTGAAGAAGGACGCTTCTGGGCGGCATTCAGGGCAGGCGACACCGACAACACCTGCGTATTTGCCAGCGAGGCCATCGGTCTCATCCACGATGTTCCTTCGGCTGCGGACATCGTCGAACGGATGGTGCGCGAGGCCGAGAATCTGCTCGGACGCGCATCAGGAATGCCGGCAACCGGCAGCCGCTCGGCATCGTCGACCTGACGGCAGGCCCGGCGAGGCCGTGCAGCGCTAGCTGGCCGACGTTGCGCTCACGCGCGTCTTCGAGCGCCGGACGGGCACGCTGGCGGCAACGCGACGAGCCCCCATGAACAACTGGTCGATCGACCGCCGCACGTCGTCCTGCATCGCGGCGACGGCCTGCGTGTCTCCCGACAGGTGCCTGAGCAGGCCCTTTCACAGCCACTATGCGCCGCTGGTCGAACAGATGCGCCCGGGCGCCCAGGGTCACCACGCTGGTGTGCATCGACCAGGCGCTGGCATGGGCGCCTTCGCTGGAAGCGTGGGTGGCGGATGCGAGCGACGAGCCGCTCGAGATACCGGTCGACCTGGCCACGGCGAGATCTGGCTCGAACTGCCGCGCTCCAAGGTGGGCAAGGTGCTCAAGAAGGAAGTGCGGGCCGCGCTGCTGGCGCGCATGGACGGCCCCGTCGCAGGAGCAGAACGATGACGAGCTCGCGCAAGGCACTGCGCACGCCTGCTGATCGCGAGGCACGCCGTCAGGGCTTGAACGGCCTGCTGAGGTAGCGCGAGCCCAGGGCGCCGAAGCGCCAGGGCTGCGCGATCGCCTTGGAGATGCCGATGCGCGGCCCCACCGCGATCAGCAACGGCGGCTGGTCTTCGGGCGCCGCCAGCAGCTCGAAGGGTGGCGCGTCGAGCGCCTTGCCATAGAAGCTGGCATCAATGCCCAGCGCCTGGCCGACCCGGCCGGGTCCGGCGCACAGCAGCCGGGGCGCGTCGAGCCCCCGGCGCTCGCGCATGCGGGCGATCCCGTGCGTCGGCTCGATGGCGCGGATCAGCACGCCGGCGCCGTGACCGGCTTCGCGGCAGACGAAGTTGAGGCACCAGTGGATGCCGTAGGAGCGATAGACGTAAGCGTGCCCGGGCGGCCCGAACATCGCCGCATTGCGCGGCGTGAGGCCGCCGAAGCAATGCGAGGCGGGATCTTCGCGGTCGTAGGCCTCGGTTTCCACGATGCGGCCTCCGACGCCATCGACCAGCAGCGTGACGCCGATCAGCAGGCGCGCAACCTCGTGCGACGGCGCTCGGAAGTCGATGGGTGTCGTGGCGGCCGGCATGCTGTCGTGAAGCTGTGAGCGGCCATCGTAGACCGCGCATGCTCGGGACTACCCCGGGCTGCGTCGTACCCAAGGGCGACGCAGGCCATGCCCTACAGTCGTTTGTATCGAATTGTGCCCGGGTAAAATGACGCCCATGTCCGACACCCAACTCACCCAGGATGGTCTGCGCTACGTCAAGAAGGCGCCAGGCTCCCTCATCACAACGCCGCGAGCCGAATCCATGATGTCGTGCTTCAAGTGCGGGAAATTCGTGCTTCGCACCGCGCTGACGTCGCGCCGCTTCCTTGGCAAGAACCATCTGGTCTGCGCGCCGAAGTGCGGATAGGCAGCAGCCCGCCCGCGACGCTTCGCTCGTGCGCCCGAACGGCGGCAACGCATCCTCTCGCATGACCTCGGTCCAGGTCTTGAACGATTTCTCGCAGATCCTCAAGACGCAGGGTCTTGCGGGTGGTCTCGCCTATTTGAACGACAGCGTGCCCCATCGCTACACCGCGGTCTACAGGTTCGCTGGCCTCGTTCTGAAGAACGTCTGTCTGCATGACGCGCTGGGCAAGAGGCAGCCGGCATTCTTGTCCGCGCTGCCGCTCGACAAGAGCCTCGGCCAATTCATCAGGCCCGGCACCCCCTTCAGAACCAACAACTCTTCAAATGACCCGCGGCTCGCAGGCCACGCGTACGAGGGGACTCCGTTCAATCTGATTTCCTACCACGGCACCGCGCTCGTGGCGCCGAGTGGTCATTTGTGGGGGATCCTTTGCCACTTCGATCTCTCGCCGGTTCCGCTGTCAGACGACGCTTTCGCGTTCCTTGAGTCGGTCGCGCCGATCGTTGCTGCCTTTGCCGTCGATCCCCATGGGTAATCGCCCGTCGATCTGATCGCTCGACCGGCCGCTCAGCATCTCGGTCGACTGCCATTCCGGCTTCGCGACGCTTGAATCAGTCCGCGTACACCCCCGCCGCCTTGATGACAGGCGTCCACTTCGCGATTTCGTCGGCCACGAACTTCCTGTGGCCCGCGGGCTCGATGCGGCGGTCCGTCGCGACCACGGCGCCCAGCAGTTCCTCGCGGTGGATGAAGTCCGGGTCCTTCAGCGCGACCCTGAGCGCATCGTTGAGTTTCTTGGTGATCGCCGGCGGCGTGCCCTTCGGCGCATAGAGGCCGTGCCAGATCGTCACCTGGAAGTCCTTCAGCCCCGATTCGTCGAGCGTGGGCAGGTCCTTCAGCAACGGCAGCTCGAGCCGCCTGGGCGTCGTCACCGCGAACGCCTTCACCTTGCCGGCCTGGATCTGCGGCGTGGTGTTGGTGGTCTGGTCGCACAAGAGGTCGATCTGGCCGCCGATCAGGTCGGTGATGGCGGGCGCCGTGCCCTTGTAGGGCACCGGGGTCATCTCGGTCTTGGTCGCGCTCTGGTAGAGCAATCCGCACAGGTGCGAGGCCGAGCCCACGCCCGCATTGCCAATATTGATCCTGCCCTTGTTGGCCGCGATCCAAGTCGCCAGTTCCTTGTAGTTGGCAGCCGGAATGCCGGGCTTGGAAATCAGCGTCATCGGCACGTCGTTGACGATCCCCAGGTACTCGAAGTCGGTCGCAACCTTGAACGGAACGTTGCGCACCAGGCTGGGCACGGTCGCCATCGCGATGTGGTTCAGCAGCAGCGTGTAGCCGTCGGGTGCGGCGCGCGCCACCTTGGCCGCACCAATCGAACTGCCGGCGCCGGGCACGTTGTCGATGATCACCGTGCCGCCGCCGAGCGGCTTGCGCAGCGCCTCGGCCAGGTCGCGCGCCACGCGGTCGGTGGGACCGCCGGCCGCGAAGGGCACGACGAGGGTCACGGGCTTGCCCGCGGGAAAGTCCTGCGCGTGGGCGCCGGTGGCGGCAATGGCGACTGCCGCGAGGGTGAACAGTTTCTTCATCAAGTCTCCGTCAAGGTTGGAACAAGGAATCAGGGGGTGCGGGAAGGCACCCGGGTTTCGAGCGCGGGCGGCTGCCATCCGGGCTTGATGTGGCAGCCGTTTCGGCCGTCGGTGTCGTAGCGCGCCATCAACGCGGCGCAACGCTGCGCGAGGCCTTCGGGCGTGGGCTTCTCGCCCTTGTCGATCCAGTCGAGCAGCGCGGCGAAGAGCGCGGGGTATTCCGAATCGCTCAGGTAGCTGTGCTCGCGCTCGGCGCTGAAGCTCTGCACCAGGAGGTCGCCGGTGCCGGCGGCGTCGCGGATGCGGCGGTAGGTGTTCTCGAGTTCGACGAAGGCCGTCGGGTCGTCGATCGCATGCAGCGCCACGGTCGGCAGCGCGGTGCGGCCGGTGGGCTGGCTGTCTGCCGCCAGCGCGCCCTTGGCCTGTGGATCGGCTGCGTAGCGCGCGACGCGGGCATTGAGCGCCGCATCATCGGTCGAGCCCTGGTAGACCGCGCCGATGTTGCCGAAGGGGTTCCGGCCGTTCAGTCGCTGCTGCACCAGGTCCTGGAAGAGCCAGGTCGCCCAGTTCAGGTGGCCGACCAGCGAACGTTCCTGGATCTTCACGACCGACAGGATGGTCTGGAGCCGCGCCGCCTGCTCGGGTGAGCGCTGCGCCGCGGGAAGGCCGACGCCGGTGCACTCCCTGACGCGCGCGGCGAGCTCGGCGCGCGTGAGCCTGGCGTCCATCGGCAGGCCCATCCACAACGGGTACTGCGGTTCGTCGGGGCGCGGATGATTGCCGCAGACCTGTTGATAGACCACGCGCAGATCGAGCCGGAAGTCGTAGGCGTTGTTGCCGCCGCCGAGCACGCCGTTGGTCAGCAGCAGGCCGTCGTAGGGGCTCTTCGCGGAGCCCACCCGCGCATAAGTCTCGGCGGCTTTTGCCGCGACGCCCGCGCCGTAGCTCTGGCCGTGCAGCAGCGTGCGGCGCGGCTGGCCGAATTCGCGCACGACGATGCGGCGCAGGCGCTCGGTGTCTTCGGCCGCCATGGTCACGCCGTAGCCGCCGCGGCGATAGGTCGACCCCGCCCAGGCGTAGCCGGCCTTCACGGTGACGGCCCAGCGCTTGAGGTCTTCCTCGCTGCGTTCCAGCGTCGGCGGACCGGTCTCGGGGCCGCCGTGGGCGTGCATCACGAGCACCCGGTTCCAGTCCTTCGGGATCGCGATCCAGTAGAAGGCGCCCGCTCCGTCCTCGCCGGTGTAGCAGCGCGCGGCCTTGGGCACCGGCGCGGGGCAGGCGGTCGGCTTGGGCGCGGCAGGCGCGCCGTGCGCGGACAGCAGCGGCGCGGCGGCCAGCAAGGCGAATGCGCCGAGGCGCAGGCGCTTGTTCATCAATGGCGTACTCCGAGTTCCAGCGCCGCGTTCGCTCCCGCTGCGGACACGAATCCGAGCACGCCGCTGTTGAAGATGAAATGGCCCGGCCGGCCCGCATCGGCCTGCACCACCCCAGGCACCGGTGTGTCGGGGCTCAGCGCCGCGGCCGCGCCGCCGAGGTTCAGGGCGCTGCCAGCCACCGTGGCCTCGTGGCTCTCGCCCTGGACGCTGACCATCGCATAGCTGCCGTCGGCCGAGCCGGCCATCAGGCTTTGCTGCAGCGAGAACATGCGCAGCCCCGCATTGGCGGTCGACTCGCGCACCAGGTGCAGCGGCACCGGGCTGCCGTTCACCAGGCCGATCACCATCGAGCCGCTGAGCGTGCCGCCGCTGGTGGCGGCGCCGCCCGTCGGCGAGGTGGCGAACAGGTCGAAGGCCTTGCGCGTCGTGTTGTAGGTGATGTAGCCCTTCTCGGTCCGGGTGCAGTTGGCGTCGTAGACCATGAAGCCGCCCGAGACCGGGTCGCGGCAGTACTGGAAGGTCCCGGCGTTGCGCAGTCTGACCGATGCGGCCTGGGCAGCGGCGGCGCCCGATCCCTGCTGCACGCCCACGACGTTGAAGATGTTCGCCACCGGGTTGAACACAGTGGGCGTTCCCGCGTTCTCGAAAGTGGTCTGGAAGGCCAGCAGCGGTGCGAAGCCGCCGCCCACGGGCGCGTTGACGCCGCCGAGCAGCACGCCGCCCGGCGCGAAGGTGAACAGCGCCCCGGCCTCGCTGCTGGCGTAGCTGCACTGCCCTTGCGCCACCAATGAACCGCTGCGTTGCGTGCCGGCGCTTCGCTGGAGGCTCGCCTCGATGGTCACGGCATAGGCCATGGTGGACGGATCGATCGCCACGCTGAGCTCTTCGCCGAAGCTGTTGCCGCCCTTGTAGGTGCTGGCCGTCGCGGGCAGGTGCGGGCAGGCCAGCGGGTCGCCGACCTCGGTCACGCAGCTGTAGTTGACGGCGGCGTCGAGGCTGCCGCTGCCGCGGTACTTGGGCCAGGCCGGGAACTGGCACAGAGGGCGCGTGCGGCCGTAGGTGCCAGCCACGGCATCGACCGCCACCCCGGTGGCGGGTGCCAGGCCGCCCTCGACCCAGCCCTCGAGCGCCGCCAGCGAATCCCAGTTGGGAATGAAGCTGCCAGTGCCGTGGCCCATGCCGGGCACGGTGTAGAAGCGCACGTTCCGCGCGACCGAGTCCCGGCCCACGGTGGCGATGAGTTGCTGGTAGTAGTCGATGGTCGAATTGGGGCTGATCACCTCGTCGGCCAGGCCGTGCAACAGGATGAGCTTGCCGCCGCGCGCGAGGAAGGGCGCGAGATTCGGGTCGGTGGCGTCGGTCAGGTTCGACACCTCGGTCACGCGCGCCGTGTAGCTGCCCGGGTCCAGCGGATCGAAAGCCAGGGAGTCGAAGCCCACGCTGCGCGTGACGAAGTACTTCACCCACTGGTCGCCCGTGACGTACATGTTGGCGTCGGCCGAGGTGGCCGGATTGGCCGGCACCTTGCGCGTTCCGAGGTCGCGCGTGGTGTACGGGCCCGCGACCAGCGCGCCTTCGAGGATGTTGTAGCCGCCAGCGCGCTTCACGCCGTTGGCGAGCGAGTAGGTCGTGAAATCGAGCGGAGACTCGATGGTGCGGACGGTGGCGAGCTGCGCGTCCGACAGGCAGGAGTCGCCCGTGTCGGCGCCGCCGCTGCAGCGCAGCGAGGCCAGGATCTGCGTGTTGAGCAGCCGGCAGCTCTCCACGTTGCTCACGATGCTGTCGGCCGCGCCGTCGAGCTTGTCGCAGGCCTGCATCGCGGTCTTCTGCACCAGCAGCGTCTTGGCCACGTTCATCCAGCCCGCGCCGCCGTTGCCGTAGAGCGCGCGGCCCACGGCCACGTTCGACAGCCGGGTGCCGGTGTAGTTGAGCGCGGGCTCGTTGGCGATCGCGCCGTCGTAGTCGAGCGGCCAGCGCTGGATGTAGCTGAGCGCGTCGCGGCCACCGGTCGAGGTGCCGAGGAAGTAGGCGTGCTTCGGTGGCAGGCCATAGCGCGCGAGTACCAGCGCCTGCGCCACGTCGCGCGTCTTCTTGAGCGACTGGCTGCCGTAGTTGGCAAGCTCCTCGTCGTTGGCGGCGAAGCGGCCGTCGGTGATGCTGCTCGACTGGTGGCCCGAGTCGTCGCCGTAGGTGGCGTAGCCGAGCGCCAGCGGCGCCGGCTTGTCGGCAGGGCCGAAGCGCAGGGTCTCGGTGCCGTCGATCAGCCGGCCGTTGAAGCCCCCGCCGCCGAAGTGGATGGTCTTCCGGTTCCATTGCTCGGGCAGGTTGACCGCGAAGTTGATGACCGAGGCGGCCGCGTCGACCGGCTGGATGGTGCCCCGCACGCGGCAGTAGTCGCCCAGCAGGTTGCCGGCCTCGCCCGCGGCCACGGGGGTGGCACTGGTGACGGTCGCGCCCTGCGTGGGCAGGCCGATCGTCGAGGCCGGCAGGTTCTTGCCGTTGAGCTCTGCGCAAGACACCACCGGCTGCACGGGCGTGGGCGGCGGGCTGCCGGGCGGGTCGTCGGCGGAGGGGGTGTTGCTGTTGCCGGCAGGCTGGGTCGTGGATGCGGCCGGGAAGAAGCCGGTGCCGCCGCCTCCACCGCCGCCGCAGGCCGCCAGAAGCAGGGATGCGCCGATCGCGGTGGCGAACGAGCGGCAGGCTCCAAGGTCGGCGCGAATCATCGAGGCAGGGCGCGGTGTGCGCATGGACTTGTCTCCGGCATGCGGCCTCGAAGGGCCGCTTTTTGAATGGGCGGCCGGACGATAGATTCACGAGTGACTTCGGGTCAAATAAAATAAAGGGGCACTTCCAATATCAAAAACATATGGACATAAGAGCGCTGCGCTACTTCGTCGCCGTCGCCGAGACCGGCCACATGACGCGTGCGGCCGAGCAGATCGGCATCCAGCAGCCGCCGCTGAGCCTGCAGATCAAGGCGCTCGAGCGCGAGCTGGGCGTACTGCTGTTCAGGCGCCATCCGCGCGGCGTGGCGCTCACCGACGCGGGCCGGCTGTTCCAGGTCGAGGCGCTGCGCCTGCTGCAGGACATGGACGCCATGAAGCAGCGCATGGCGCGCGTGGCGAAAGGCCAGGCCGGCACGCTCGCGGTCGGTTTCACGAGCTCGGCGGCGGCGCATCGCTTCATGCCCGAGGCGCTGCGCGCATTCCGCCGCACGCACCCGGATGTGGAGCTGCAACTCCGCGAAGACAACGCCGCCGAACTGACCGAGGCGCTGGCGCTGGGCCGCCTCCACTGCGGCCTGCTGCGCGTGCCGGTGGCGCGCCCCGACGGGCTGGTGTTCGAGACGCTGCTGCGCGAGCCGGTGCTCGTCGCAATGCCCAGCGACCATCGCTTCGCCCTTGCCCGGCGCAAGGACTCGCGCCCGCTGCCGCTCGCGAAGCTGTGCGAGGAAGGTCTCATCCTCGTGCGGCGCCCGGGTGCACCGGGCCTCTATGCCGAGTTGCTCGCGCTGTGCCACGCCAAGGGGCTGCGCCCGCGCGTGGTGGCCGAGGTCGACCGCATGATGACCAACCTGAACCTCGTGGCTGCCGGCGTGGGCCTGTCGGTGGTGCCGACCTCGATGGCCGGCGTGCATGCGGCGGCCGTCGCCTATGCCCGGCTGGCCGACGGCGGCCAGCTCGACGCCCCGCTCACGCTGGTGTCCCGCGCCGAAGAAGACAACCTTCCCGCACAGCATTTCACTGCGCTGCTGCGCAGGCTCGCAAGTGGGAACCCGCGGTCATGAGCGCCGCGCTGGTGCCGCGACGCCGTCTCTTCTTGAGCGGCACGGGTGCGCTGTTCGCGGCCGCCTTTGCCGCGCCGCATTTGCTGCGCGCCGCCCCGCCCGGGTGGCCGGATCGGCCGGTGCGGCTGATCGTGGTCTACCCGCCCGGCGGTGTGAGCGACGGCATGGCACGGGCGCTGGCCGAACCGCTGTCGCGGTCGCTCGGCGTGCCGGTCCTGATCGAGAACCGTCCCGGTGCGGGCGGCAGCCTCGGCATGGGCGTGCTCGCGCGTTCGGCGCCCGACGGCTGCACGCTGGCCTTCTCCGCCATCAGCCCGCTGACGCTGCACCCGCTGCTCGCGCGCGTGTCCTACGACTCGCTGCACGGCTTCGCGCCCGTTGCCGGCGTGATGCGCACACCGGTGCTGGTGGTGGGCACCCCGTCCTTCGCGGGCCACGGGTTCGGGGATCTGACCGCACTCGCGCGCAGCCGACCCGGCGCGGTGCGCTGGGCAACCTCGGGCGTAGCGACCATCGGCCACATGGTGCTGGCGCAAGTCCGCATGCAGAGCCGCACCGACATCACGCACATTCCTTACCAAGGCGGCGGCCCGCAGCTCAACGATGCGCTGAGCGGGCAGTTCGAAGTGCTCTCGACCAACGTCGCGGCACAGCAGCTTCAGTACATTGAGAACGGCCGCCTCCAGGCGCTCGCCGTGGGCGCACCAGCGCGTGTCGAGGCGTTGGCGACGGTGCCAACGCTCGCCGAACTGGGCTTCGAACGGGCCAACCGTGATTCGTTGTTCGGGATCTTCGCGCCCGCGAGCACGCCGCCCGCGGTGGTGCAGCATCTCAATGCCGAGATCAACCGCGTGCTGCGAGGCGAAGCGCTGCGCGCGCGACTGCGCGACTCCCACAACATGCCGGCCGAAGGCAGCAGCGAAGCGTTCGCGCGGGAGATCGCCGCCGACAGGCGGCGCAACCGCGTCCTGGTCATGGGAAACCGCGGACAGTTCGACTGACCGACTTGCCATGGCAGGCCGACCCGTGCGCGGCGCGTCCTTGCGAAGCGCATCGACGCCGCCGTCCATGAGACGCTGCCGCCACAGTGCCACCTGGCGGCGATCGAGACCAGCCTCGACAGCGATGTCCTTGTCCTAGTGGACGAACACTCTTCGATGAAGGCGCCGCAGCGACCACCAGATGCTGAACGCAACGAATGGAATCGCCAGTGCAGCCGAGGTTTCCGGTGACATCGGCCAGCCGATTTTCTGAGCGCCTTTGGCAAGATAGCTCACGAGGCCGACGATGTAGTAGGTAATGGCCGCAACCGAGAGTCCTTCCACGGTGGCTTGCAGCTTCAGTTGAAGGTCCTGCCGGCGGTTCAGGGCTTCCAGGAGCGCCTGGCTGCTTTGCTGCTGTTCGATCTCCACGCGAGTGCGCAAAAGATTGCTCATTCTGGAGACGCGTTGGGACAGTGAATCCTGTCGCCTGACCGCCCATTCGCAAGTTTTTCGCGCCGGGGTCAGGCGTCGGTCCATGAACTCGGCAATGCTCTGAAGACCATCCAGCCTTGCTTCGGAAATCTGCGCGATGCGCTGGTCCAGCAGCTCGAAGTAAGCGCTGCTGGCGGAAAGTCGTGAATGCGTGGCTGCATGCTGGCTCTCGGCTTCCCCGGCGAGTCGCGTGAGCCGGTCCAGCAGGACAGGTTCCGCGTCGCGGTCAGCGCTGCGAATGGCTTGCGCGAGAGCTGCCAACTCGCCTTCGGCGCTGCCCAGCGCCTCGCCTGCTTGCCGTGCCGCTGGCAATCCGAGCAGGGCCGCCATTCGATATGTCTCGATCTCAAGGATCCGCTGCACCAGTCGCCCAAGTCGACGAGGCTGCAACTCGTTCGCGAAAAGCAAGATGCGGGAAGAGCCGTCGGCGTGGATGGCGAAGTCCGTATACACCTGCGCCTGCTCGCCCGCGACGCTGGACCCTACCAGCGTCTGCTCATTGAGCATCTCCCTGACGTAGATGTCTCCGACGCTTCCATGCTCTGAAAATACCCAGAGATTGAGGCTGCAGAGGCACTGCCCGGGAAGCCCGCTGAGCCAGTCCTGCGGCACGGCATTGATCGCGCTGGCTGGCAGGCGAGGATGGCTTGCTTGAGCTTGTTCATGCATCGTGAACGTCCAGGTGACGAATTCCGTATGCAGTTCCCAGCGCAAGCGAAGCGATCCGACTTCGACCCGCAAATGCGTGGTGTTCTCGTCAGGTGGCGTCAAATGATGGTCGCGCAACAGCCTTGCAAGATGCGCTCGACTTTGCGCGCGTTGCTCAGCGTCGGCCAGCATCACGACGTGCGCAATGCTCAAGGCGCCTGTCAGCGCCTCCGGCGGGCGGGCATGGACTTCGTTGTGCAGTTCCGCGCGCTGCGGATGCTGGGGGACGCGGCTGAGAGATGGCATGAGCGACGAGTGAGAAACCTGGCGATGCGCAGTTCAGCAAGCATACTGCGGCTGTTCGATGTGCTCTGGGCGCCGACACGCTGCGCGACAAAGGGACGCTACCGGTGCGTCAACCCGGCAGCTGTCTACGAACTCTTGGCATAGGGAAGCAAGGCCTTTGCGGCTTCGATCCGCAATGCCAGGGGCGCCGTCTCGTCGTTCATGACGCCTCTCAGAAAGCGTACCGCATCGATGTCTCCTTGCTCGCACGTCTGCACTTCTGCCGCACCGGACAGCTTCGAGGTGGCCGGCTCGCGGGACTCCTCGCCTTGGATCGCGCCAAGCCGGTTCAATGCGGCTTCGAAGGCCACTTGTCGAATAGGCTCGAGCGCTCGCAGAAGCGCCGCCTGGCCTTCGACGGTCGGAGGAAAGTCCAGCCACGGGGTATCGGCGAACACTGACGCCAGATCGGGGGCGACGAACGCCGACCAGCGGTCCGGGCTGGTCTCGACGGGCGGCGCAGCCGGACATTCAGCCGTCTCGGTGATCAGACGCACCTGCGTCGCCCCGACGTCCGACAGGTAGCGTGCACGGAGGCCCCGCAAGAAAAGCGCGCCGACACGCGGCGAGATCGGCAACGCAAGGGAGAACCACAGCTGCAGCCCGTCTGTGCCAGAGACCGCAATGGCGGGGGCAGGAAGGTCGAGATCCGATTGGGCCCCCTTCCAGACTGAAGAAAGCTGTCCCCAACCCGCGGGTAGCGCCAGCTCCAGCACCACGGCTCGGATGCCACGCTGGGCCTCCGCTTGTCCGACGCCCGGGGTGGCGCCATCTGCGGCGTTCACGCCCAGTCCGTACAGGCGGTCGAGTTCAAACTGCAATGAGGTCATGCCGAGCATGCTAGTCGACGCGCGGTATGCCTATTCATCCATTGCGTGGCCGCCCCCGGCGGCTTCATCGGCCTGGAAGAATCCCGCCTCCTCGAGGTTGCGCAGAGCGATCTCGAGAATCCGCGCCGTCGTCTCGCTGAAGCAGCTCGAAGGGGTCGAGCTAACGATTGTCGAAAGAGCCGATCGCCGATCGCTCGCTCAACGGGCGAAACCGCCGACAAAGGCCGCGCCGCCACCGCCCCACGTGCCCCAATCCACGTTATTCATCTCGTCGATCTGAGCCTCTCGCAGATCCTCGCTGTTCATGCGTTGTTGATATCGCATTTCCTGGTAGACCGAGTACTGGGCCGAGTTGCCGACCAGCGCCATTCCATTTGAGGAATCGCGCATCACGTAGTAGAGGCCTCCCTTGTACTTGACGGGCGTGACGGTGTCTTTGGGTAGTTTGGCGTAGAGCGCGGTCTGTTCAGGAGTGGTCGGTGAAACGATCTTGAAGCCCGCCGCGATTGCGGTCTTGTCACGGTCCGGGTGGCCAGTTGCGCAGCCGGCCGTCATCGCAATCAATACCATGGCGCAGATGCTCTTGAAGATGGTTGGAAGTGTTTTCATTGCTTTTCGCTTGGAGTTGGCGACAGGTGATTAGGCAGCGCAGCAGGCCGTTCTCTGTTCGATGCAGAATGCTCTGGGAGCTTGGCCTGCAATGTAACCTCTCTGCTGACGCGCACGCAACGGCCGACGCACTCGTCGACCCCCTCCTCCACTACCTGAGTGCGGGCGTCGCCGCCGTCGGCGAAGCCTGCGAGCAGGGTTCGCTTGAAGTCGATGTCCAGGGCCTGCTGCATCTGCCCGCCGTGACGGCCCTGCTTGGGAGGGTGAGCCGCGGCGCTTGCGCGAGCTCATCTACAGGGAGATCGGCGACGTACAGTTCCCCGATGTCCTGCTGGAGATCGATGCCCAGTGCAACGACAGCGAGGCGCTCCTGGGCCGCCGGGCGGAAACCGCCGCCGAACTGTGCCGCCCTGCTCGCTCACGGCACCGATATCGATGCCAAGAGCGTCGCCGCGATGCTCCCCGGGTTGAACACTGCCTGTGTGTCCGTCGCGATGCGAGCGCCGGAGACCCATGGGCGCTTGCGGCGAGCCAACGAGCGCGTGGTCGAGTTCCAGGGCCGGGTTCCACTGGCCGCGCACTGGGGCGACGGCGCCAAGGGTTCGGTCGACATGATGCCGCTGGAAGCCACGCGTCATCTCTGGAGCGCGCGTACCGATCCGCGCCGTCGCACCTACACAGCCGACAGGCGAGACGAGTTTGCCCTTGGCATTGATCACGTGGTCGACCTCACCCCCGAAGCGCGGGCCGACGTAGACGATCGAGTCTCCCTCGTAGACAACCTCGTGCCCCTCGTTCAAGGTGTGCTGGCCGGCCTTGTGGGTCCTGTCGCGGTAACGACGCACGGTACGCTGCGTCGAGATGAAAAAGCGGTCGACCGCGACGGCGACACGATCGATTTTCTGCTGCGGGCCAACAGAGACTGCGCTGCTGCACGTCGTTTCCTGGAGAAGGCCATCGGTCGGCACGGCGTGCCCGAGAAAATCACCATCGACAAGAGCGGCGCCAACACGGCTGCCATCCATAGCGTCAAGGACGACTCCGGGGTGAACATCGAGCTGCGTCAGAGCAAGTACATGACGGATGTATTTGACACGAGGGCCTTGGTTTTTCCCTTTCTCAATGAAGGTTTTGTTTGTCTGGCGGTTGGTCTCTCCACGCAGCGACGAAGCGTCGGTACTCCTGCTCTGCCAGACCGAGCCGCAGTGCAAAGAGCATCACCGGCGCGCCATAGTGCTGCGACAGAAACGTGGCTGCGGCGGCCACGACGACGCTGGCGAGCACGCCGGGGAAGAGGTGGCGTCAGAGTGCCGGCCAGCCGGTCAAGGTCAATGCGGTCATTGGCGATCAGAAGATGTGTCGAATGCCGACGTCGTAGCCGGTGGAGGACTGCGCAGTCGGCACGGAACCGTTGATCGGCTTCGTGTAGAAGGCCGGCCCGCCCACCGTAAGGTCGGCGCCGTTCGAGTTGTCGATCCGTGCCACGGTCGCGTACAGGGCTGTGCGCTTCGACAGGTTGTGCACATAGCCGAGGGCGAACTTCTCGGACTTCGGGTCCGGCGAGAGGCCAGGCGCCACCTGGTTCAGGGCCGTGACGTTGTTGTACTTCACCTGGGTATAGACGGCCCGGATCAGACCGGGTCCGACCGGCACCGTTGCGCCGATCAGGCCACCGTTGGCGCCCGGGCTGGTGAAGCCGAAGGCGTTGGGCAGCGGCGGGATGCCGGAGAAGTCGGTTTTCAACTTGTTGTGCGAGTACTCGCCGAGCAGCTTGACGACGCCGAAGTCGTACGTGGCGGCGATGTTCCAGATGCCGAGATTGGTCGTTGTGCCCCGGAAGAACTGGTCCCCGATGGTGCTTCGGCCCGCCGCCAGGGCGACATCCAGCGGGCCCTTGGTGTAGCCGAAGCGACCGCCGACATAGCGCCCGGCGCGTTGGCTGTTGGGCAGGTTCGGGGTCAGCGTGCCCGGGTCGTACTTGCTCGCCTCGTTGAAGGCATACATCACCTGGCCGTAGAAGCCCCCCAGGCTCGGTGGCAGGAAGTAGCCCACCGAGTTGGAGGCCCGAAGGTAGTTGGGGTTGCCCTGGAAGCCGTTGGCCACCTGGCCCGGGGAGTTGAAGCCGCTCGCGGTGGCGATCAGGTTGATGCCCACGCCGTTGGAGGTGAACGGATCGGCCACCGCGTCGTTCCAGAACGTGGGCGTGTAGTCCCTGCCGAGGCGGACCTCACCCAGGACGCCTGACAGGCTGACCGTCGAGCGCCGATTGAAGGCAATACCGCCGCTGGGAGTGACGCCGTTGCCGGAGTCGTTGAGCAATCCGCCCTCGAGCCAGAAACTGGCCGCCGCACCACCCCCGAGATCCTCTGTCCCACGCAAGCCCAGGCGGCTGCTGGCGTAGCCGCCACTGTTCTGTCCTGTGCTGCTGGTCGTGACGCCGACGCCAAGCGGCGTCTCGGCCTTGTTCGAATAACTGCTGACCGTGGCGTCGATGACGCCGAACAGCGTGACGGAGGACTGAGCGGAAGCAACGCCGGCGGTGAGGACGGCGAAGGCAATCAGGGTTCTTTTCATTGGAGTCTCTTTGTTAATCGCCGCGCGTCGCTCAGGCCACCAGCACGGTGGAGCCGATCGTCTTTCGTCCTTCGAGGGCGCGATGCGCTTCGGCCGCATCGGCCAAGTCAAAGCTCTGCCTCGGCTCGCTGACGATCCGCCCGGCGAGCACGTGGTCGAAAAGCTCCCGCGCCATGTCGAGCATGTGCTCGCGCGGCTCGATGTAGTGCCTCATCGCCGGGCGCGTGAACCAGATGGAACCCTTGGTCGCCAGCAGTCCCGTGTTGAAGATTACCGGGCCCGATGAAGTGCCGTTGCTGACCATCGTGCCGCGCTGCTGCAGGCTGTCGAGCGAGGCTTCCAGCGTGTCCTTGCCGACCGAGTCGTACACCACCGGCACGCCCTTGCCGTCGGTGATCTCGCGCACGCGCTGGGCGATGTTCTCGCGCGAAGTCACGATGGTGTGCGTGCAGCCGTGGGCCTTGGCGATGGCGGCCTTCTCGTCGGTGCTGACGGTGCCGATCATCGTCACGCCCAGCGCGCGCGCCCATTGGCAGGCGATCAGGCCGACGCCGCCGGCGGCCGCGTGATAGAGGATCGTCTCGCCGCCCTTCAGCGGAAAGACCTGGCGGAACAGGTACTGCGCCGTCATGCCCTTCATGATGAGCGAGGCGGCGGTGCGGTCCGGGATACCGTCGGGCAAGGGGATCAGCACCTTGGCAGGCATCACGCGTGCCTGCGAGTAGGCCCCCGGCGGGCCCACCAGATAGCCCACCCGGTCGCCCACGCGGACGTCGGTCACGCCGGGCCCCACGGCCTCGACCACGCCCACCGCATCGGTGCCGAGGCCACTGGGCAGCGCCTGCGGATAGAAGCCGGTCCGGAAGTAGATGTCGGCAAAGTTGACAGCGATGAAGCTGTGGCGAACGCGTGCCTCGCCGGCTCCGGGTTCGCCGACTTCGACATCCTCGAATTTCAGGACATCGGCGGCCCCGGTTTCATAGAAGCGGATGGCCTTGGTCATGGTGCGTCTCCTGGTGAATGCATGTGGAGACGCGATTCTTGCGGGACGGTCACTAAACCGGAAGCGCGACGTCTGTTATGGCCCATTTCGACAAGTCGATGTCCCCGACAAGCAAGTGTCGATCGGCGGTGCGTCGGATACTGATGGCGTCGGCAACCCACTGTCCGACACGAGGATGAACTGGAGACAAAAATGAAACTGCAACAAGCTGCGCGCCCTGCCCTGGTGTTGATCGGATGGTCGCTGGCGATCGGCGCCTGGGCGTTTGGCGACAAGCCCTTGAAGGTGATCGTTCCGGCGCCGGCGGGCGGAACAACGGACATCGCCGCCCGGGTGGTCGGACAACAGATGTCCGTGGACATCGGCCGACCGGTGATCATCGAAAACCGGCCCGGTGCAAGCGGGTCGATCGGACTCCAAGCCATGCTGCAGGCCGCCCCCGATGGCGACACGATCGTCGTGGGGCCGAACAACTTGCTGGTGGAATCGCCGCAGGTGATGAAGGTACCGTACGACCCGCTGAAAGAAATCGTCAGCATCGCCAGGGTCGCCAAGACGAGCTATGTGCTCGTGACGGGTGCAAGCTACCCGGCCAAGGACTTCCAGGGCCTTCTTGCCCATTTGAAGTCGCGCAAAGGCAAATCCAGTTTTGCCAACTACGGCAATGGCACGACCTCGCACTACTCGGGACTGATCTTCAGTGATCGGGCTGACCTGGGCATGCAGAACGTGGGCTATCCCGGGTCGCCGCCCGCGCTTCAAGACGTGATCGGTGGCCAAGTCGACATCATGTTCGATGGCATGGCGACTTCCTTGCCGTTGATCAAGGGCGGCAAGCTCCGCGTCTATGCCGTTTCCGGGAAAAGCCGATCCGGGTACCTCCCTGACGTGCCGACCATGACCGAGCTCGGCTTTCCGGAAATCCAGTTCCAAGGACAGATCCGTTTCTACGGGTCCAGCAAACTGCCGGCCGACGTTCTGGCGAAGCTTCAGGCGATCGTCAAGAAGGCAGCGGATGCACCTGCGGTGCAGAAGAAGCTGTTCGACGTGGGCCTGGAGCCTGACGTGAGCGTCGACACGCCTGCCATGCTCGCTGAAGACCAGGCGCTGTACCAACGCAACGCTGCCATCGTCAAGAAGTTCAACATCCAGCTGAACTGACGCGTCCAGAACTGGAGACAAAGATGATATTGAAGCAACTGGCACGCGCTGCCATGGCGTCGATCGGCTGCTCGCTGGCGCTTTGCGCCTGGGCGTTCGGCGACAAGCCCCTGAGGGTGATCGTGCCGGCACCGCCGGGCGGAACGATGGACGTCGCCGCCCGAGTGGTCGGGCAACAGATGTCCATGGACATGGGCCGACCCGTGATCGTTGAAAACCGCGCCGGCGCAACGGGATCGATCGGACTCAGCACCATGTTGAAGGCCGACCCCGATGGCAACACCATCGCGATGGGGGCGATCAACTTGCTGGTCGAAGCGCCGCTCGTGATGAAGGTCCCGTACGACCCGCTGAAGGACATCGTGACCATCGCCAGGGTGGCCCAGACGAGCCGTGTGCTGGTGACCGCTGCAACCTACCCGGCCAGGGACTTCCAGAGTCTTGTTGCACATTTGAAGACGCGCAAGGGTCAGACCAGTTTCGCCAGCTTCGGTACCGGCACGTCGTCGCATTACGCGGGACTGATCTTCAGTGATCAGGCCGGATTGGGCATGCAGCACGTGGGCTACCCCGGCTCGCCGCCCGCGCTGCAGGACTTGCTGGGCGGCCAGGTCGACATCATGTTCGACAGCTTGCTGACTTCCCTGCCGTTGATCAAGGGCGGCAAGCTTCGCCCCTATGCCGTTGCCGGCAAGAGCCGTTCCCGGTACTTCCCCGACGTGCCGACCATGGCCGAACTCGGCTATCCGGACATCCAGTTCCCGGGACAGGTCAGCTTCTTTGGCTCCAGCAAGCTGCCGCCCGAGGTCCTGGTGAAGCTTCAGGCGGCCGTCAAGAAGGCAGCGGACGCACCCGCGGTGCAGCAAAAGCTGACCGACCTGGGGCTGGAGCCTGATGTGAGCGTCGACACACCCGCGATGCTCGCCGAAACCAAGTCTCTGTTCCAGCGCAACACCGCCATCGTCAAGAAATTCGACATCCAGCCGAACTGACCGGCATCACGCAACCTACGGGAGACCGAGCAATGAAGATCAGCCAAATCACGCCCGCCATCGGCGCTCAAGTCACGGACGTCCACCTCGGCGAGGCATCGCGCGACCCTGAACTCTTCGCGCAGATCAAGTCCGCGCTGCTGAAGCACAAGGTGCTTTTCTTCCGCGGCCAGAACATCACTCGCGCCGACCACGAAGCCTTTGCGTGCTGCTTCGGCGAGTTGGAGAGCCACCCTGTGCTCAACAGCGATCCCCAGTACCCGGGATTGGCACTCATCTATCGCAGTGATTCGAGGCACAGCTACGAGAACACGTATCACTCCGACGGCCTGTGGCGCAAGAACCCTTCGATGGGTGCCGTGCTGCGCTGCATCGAATGCCCGCAGATCGGCGGCGACACGATCTGGGTCAACATGGTCCAGGCGTACGAAGAACTGCCGGAGGAGATCAAGCAGAAGATCCTGAAGCTTCGCGCCAAGTCCAGCATCGAGCCTTCGTTCGGTGCCGTCATGTCCCAGGAAGACCGCATCAAGCTGGACCGGGACAACCCGCCGGCAGAGCACCCGGTCGTGCGCACGCATCCGGAAACCGGCGAGAAGGTTCTGTATGTCGGCAGTTTCACCACGCACTTCGTCAACCACAACACGCCGGAGAACATTCGCCACGGCATCGACAAGACTCCGGGCGCATCGCTGCTGCTGAACTACCTGCTCAGCCGAGCCAGTATTCCCGAGTACCAGGTGCGCTGGTCCTGGCAGCCTGGGGATGTGGCCGTCTGGGACAACCGCAGCACTCAGCACTATGCAGTGAACGACTACTGGCCCGCACCGCGAAAGATGGAGCGCGCCGCCATCGTCGGCGACGTTCCGTACTGACATTCCAAGGTCACTCCATCCACTTCGACATTCCCGATATTCACGTTTCATCTCGGAGACCCCTCACCATGAACTTCCTTGACGGCCACCTGTATCCTGAGAACCAGCAGCCTCTGATCATCACCGCCGCCCCCTATGCGCCGGGCTGGATTCCTTCAGACTTCCCGGAAGACATTCCAGTCACGATGGAGGAT
>NZ_JBFUFO010000061.1:0-29623 GCF_056403395.1 Variovorax sp. P2_H12
GGCTGCAGGAGTCGCGGGAGCAGGAGCAGGAGCAGGAGCAGGAGCAGGGGCCGGGGCCGGGGCTGGAGCCGGAGCAGGAGCAGGAGCAGGAGCAGGAGCAGGAGCAGGAGCCGGAGCCGGGGCCGGGGCCGGGGCCGGAGCCGGAGCCTGGCAGTTCGACGCATTGCCGACGTCCTTGTCGTTGCCGCAGTTGGCTGCCGGCGCGACACCCGCCATGGCGAGAAGTGCCACGGCCACACAGGCCTGCAGCCCCTTGGCCCGTGCAAACCCAGGCATTTCGAGTTGCGATTCGGACCGGGACGTGCCGCTTGCCGTCGACTTGCCGACGCCCGTTGCCAGCTCCGATGCCACGGCCCAAAGGCCTTTCGACGCATTCCAGACGATCCTGAAAACGCAGTTCATAGTGTTCTTTCCGAGGTTGCAAACGCCCCGCCGAAGCAGGAATTGAGTACTTTCGAATTTAGGACGAAGGTACTAGTTACCTAAGGAAGGAATTCACACAAACGGTTACGAAGCTGCGCCAGCGCTATGATTTGGATAGCGTCCAAGGCCCATCCCACGAGCCTTCGTGAGATTTTTCACATTACGGAGGGTGTTGCGCGCGCCCTTCGGCCCAGGTGCGCGCTGCCCGCTGAAGCTCAGCTCAGGTGGGGGTCCGGGAGGTTGGTCATGAGTGATCGCTCCCGGCGTCGGCAAGTGGGGCGTCCAGGGCTCGCTCGTGGCGCTGCGCTACCAGGGCCAGCATGGACAGACCTGGCGACCGGCGGGGACGGTGATCTGCCGCTGATCGGCGTGCAGCGCCGTGCCGTCGGTCAGGCCGAGACCGCGAACACCTCGTCAGTCGTCACCTCGAAGCGCTCCAGCGTATTGACGCCGAACACCATCGTGATCGGCACATCGGCCGCATCGCGGCCGCGCGCGATCACGACGCGGCCGATGCGCGGGATGTTGTGCCGGGCGTCGAAGGTGTGCCACCGCTCGCCGAGGTAGACCTCGAACCAGGCGCTGAAATCCATCGGATAGGGCACCGGGGCGATGCCGATGTCGCCCAGGTAGCCGGTCACATAGCGGGCCGGGATGTTCATGCAGCGGCACAGCGTGATCGCCAGGTGCGTGAAGTCGCGACAGACGCCGACGCGCTCCCGGTAGGCCTCCAGCGCGGTGCGGGTGGCGCGAGCGCACTGGTAGTCGAAGCGCAGGTGCTGGTGCACGAAGTCGCAGATGGCCTGAACGCGATCCCAGCCGGGGGGAACACCGCCGAACCGGCTCCAGGCGAACTGCAGCAGTTCGCTGTCGACCTCGCAGTAGCGGCTCGGCAGCAGGAACTGCAGCGTGCCCACCGGCAGGTCGGCCGGTGCGTGCTCGATCGCGCCGTGGGCGACCGGGTCGGGCAAGCCCGAATCGAACACCACCGCCTCGTTGCGCAGCCTCACCCGGCTCACGCCCAGGGGCACCGCCACGCGGGCGCAGTGGTTGCCGAAGCTGTCGGTGTGGTGGTCGGTGCGCAGCGGCGGGCTGATCGTGAGGTTCTCCGGGCCCTGGAGGTCGCCCGCGCGCGAAGGGTGCAGCGCCAGCATGTAGATCAGCGCGGTCGGCGGCGTGACCCCGAGTTCGATGTCGAAACCGATTTTGATGAGCATGGGGCTGGCCTTGGAGGAGGGGGGAATGCAGGCAAAGCATGCTTGATGCCACCGCCCGCGTGCATCCCATCCTATCGAGTCAGCTGGCGCTGCGGCGTGGGCGTGCGCGCGAGGCGGCGTAGGCGCTTGCGGAACACCCGTCGGCGTGGTCCTACCGTGCATGGCTCGGTGCGCCGACAGCGGCCAGCGCGCGGCCACTACGGCCCGCGGCACGGCGCCGGCCTAAGCTCTTCAGGCGTCGGCGACAGGCTCCGGCGAGATCCTGCGTGCGGCGCTGCGGCTGCGCCGTCTTGTCTTTCTTCGCCTTTCTATTTGCTCCAAGGGAATCCAGATGACGCAACCGATCAAGGCGGCCGCGGGCCGTCGCCCCAGGCCGGGTGACGGCAGTGACGGCAGCCACGCCAAGGAGGCGCAACTGGCCGCCTTCACGACCGACATCGAGGCCCGGCTGACCACCAACCAGGGCCTGCAGATCCCCGACAACCACAACTCGCTGAAGGCGGGCGCGCGCGGGCCGACCTTGCTCGAGGATTTCATCCTGCGCGAGAAGATCACGCATTTCGACCACGAACGCATCCCGGAGCGGGTGGTGCATGCCAGAGGGTCGGCCGCGCACGGCTTTTTCGAGGTCTACAAGTCGATGTCGCAATTCACCGCGGCCGAGTTCCTGCAGGACCCGGCGGTGAAGACGCCGGTTTTCGTGCGCTTCTCGACCGTGGCGGGCTCGCGGGGATCGGCCGATACGGTGCGCGACGTGCGCGGCTTCGCGGTCAAGTTCTACACGCCGCAGGGCAACTACGACCTGGTGGGCAACAACATCCCGGTGTTCTTCATCCAGGACGCGATGAAGTTCCCTGACTTGATCCACGCCGTCAAGCCCGAACCTCACAACGAAATGCCGCAGGCGGCGAGCGCGCACGACACCTTCTGGGACTTCGCTTCGCTGATGCCCGAGACCACCCACATGCTGATGTGGGCCATGTCGGACCGGGCGATCCCGCGCAGCCTGCGGATGATGGAGGGCTTCGGAGTCCACACCTTCCGCTTCGTCAATTCGCGCGGCGAGAGCCACTTCGTCAAGTTCCACTGGAAGCCGAGGCTCGGCGTCCACGGCCTGGCCTGGGACGAGGCGCAGAAGATCGCCGGCCAGGACGCCGACTTCCATCGTCGCGACCTGTGGGAGGCGATCGAGAACGGCGACTTCCCTGAATGGGAGCTCGGCGTGCAGATGGTCCCGCAGGACAAGGAGCACGCCTTCGGCTTCGACCTGCTGGACCCGACCAAGCTGATCCCCGAGGAGATGGTGCCGGTGCAGCGCATCGGCCGCATGGTGCTCAACCGCAACCCCGACAACTTCTTCGCCGAGACCGAGCAGGTGGCCTTCCACCCGGGCCACGTGGTGCCGGGCATCGACTTCTCGAACGACCCGCTGCTGCAGGGGCGGCTGTTCTCGTACACCGACACGCAGATCTCGCGGCTGGGCGGCGCCAACTTCCACGAGTTGCCGATCAACAAGGGCGTCTGCCCCTTCCACAACTTCCAGCGCGACGGCATGCACCGCCAGACCCTCGCACGGGGCCAGGTCGCCTACGAGCCGAACTCGCTGGGTGATGGCAAGGAGTTCCGGGTCGACGGCGGCAGCGCCGGCTTCCAGTCCTTCCCGGAAGAGACCGAGCCGCCCAAGCTGCGGCGGCGCAGCCCGTCGTTCGACGATCATTTCACGCAGGCGCGGCTGTTCTTCAACAGCCAGAGCGCGGCCGAAAAGGAGCACCTCATCGCCGCCTTCCGCTTCGAGCTGTCGAAGGTCGAGGTGCCGGCGGTGCGCCAGCGCATGGTCGACAACCTGGCGCACGTGGACGAAAAGCTCGCGCGCCGCGTGGCCGAGGTGCTGGGCATCCATGCACCCGATGCGAAAGCGGCGGCAGGCCGCGCGGGATTCCGCGACCACCGTTTCACGCTTCCGATCGACGAATCGCCGGCGCTCAGCATGGCCGGCTCCGGCGACGGCTCGGTCAGGACGCGCAAGGTCGCGATCCTGGTGGCCGACGGCATCGACTCGGCTTCGCTGAAGGCGATCCGCGAGCCCATCGAGCAGGCCGGCGCGCGCTGTCGGGTGGTCGGCCCGCGGCTCGGCACCATCGCCAGCGCCTCCAAGCGCCAGATCGAGGTCGACGCCACTTTCGTCAACACCTCCTCGGTGATGTTCGACGCGGTGCTGGTGCCCGCGGGTGCCCAGGGCGCCAAGACCCTGGCCGAGAACGGGGACGCGGTGCACTTCGTGCTCGAGGCCTACAAGCACTGCAAGGCGATCTGCGCCGTGGGGGAGGGCGTGCAGCTGCTGGCCACGCTCGGCGTGGGTTCCGACCCCAAGGCGGCGCCGGCCGGCGTGGTGGTGGCGTCGACGCCGGTCACCAATCTCGGCGACACGACCGCGGCGGTGCGGATCGCGCAGGACTTCGTTGCCGCGATCGCGAAGCACCGGCACTGGGGCCGGGCCCATGTGGATGGCGTGCCGGCCTGAATCGGAAGCGCGAGGGCTTCGAGTCCTAAGGGTCGGTCGAAGCGCCCGTGGCGGGTGGGCCGGTCCGGTCCTCGCACGCGGCCATCATGCGGATGCTGCGTTTCACGCGCGCCGCCATCTTGTCGTTCAGCGGCGTCCAGCCGCGGTACATCGGCACCACGACCAGCCAGCCGATGCCGATCACGCCGCCCAGTGCGCCCATGTACTCCCAGTGCATCGGTTCCATGTGTCCCACTCGTCTTTCCGCGCGAGGCGTGTTCAGCGTTGACACAAATGGTATCAACAAGGCATGGCATTGCTGCTTTCGCGCCGTGCCGGATCGCGGTGCATCGCGGGGGCTGTCACCGCCAGCCTACAAGTTGAGCAATCAAGGAATGCTTTGGATTTCATTCTTGCGGCGCGTCGACAGCAGGGCCCTCAACTTGGCCGGCGCGACCGGCTTGGTGAGCAGCATCACGCCGCCCTGGCGCAGGCGCTGCAGCGCCTCGGGCCCGGTGGCGCCGGACACCAGCACGGGCAGCGCATCGGGCTGCAGCCGGCGCGTCGCCTCGATCACCGCCATGCCGTCTTCGTCCCGCGCCAGTTGCAGGTCGCACAGCACGACGTCGAAATGTGCGCCGTCCGCCCCGAGTTGCGCAAGGGCTTCGGCGTGCGTGGATGCGCAGTCGACCGGGCAGCCCCATTGCGCGAGCAGGGTGCGGCTGCCGTCGAGGATCGCCGGGTCGTCGTCCACCACCAGGCAGTGCAGGCCGGCCAATGGCGCCGATGCCTGCGGTTCCGGTGCCCGCGGCATCACTTCTTGCGGGCTGGCCAGCGGCAGCTCGAGCGCGAAGGTGCTGCCGGCCTGCAGCGCCGAGCGTACCGAGATGCGGGTGCCGAGCAGCACGGCGATCCGCGCGCAGATCGACAGGCCCAGGCCGAAGCCCTGTCGGCGGTCGCGCTCGGTGTTGGCGACCTGGTAGAACTCCTCGAAGATGCGTCCCTGATGAATCGGCGCGATGCCGACACCGTTGTCGCGCACCTCGATGCGCACCGCGTCGCCGCGGCGGCGCGCCACCACCAGCACCGTGCCCTCGCGCGGTGTGTGGCGCACGGCGTTGCTGACCAGGTTGCCGACGATGCGCAGCAGCAGCGCGGCATCGCTTCGCACCGCCAGGCCGTGGTCGCGCCACAGCAGCCGCACCTGGGCCGCGGCCGCCGGTGCGGCGTGCTGCGCCTCGAGCTGGTCGAACAGCGTCGCCAGCGACACGCCGCCGATCGCGGGCGTCAGGACCTGGGCGTCGAGCCGCGAGATTTCGAGCAGGTCGTCGAGCAGCACGCCCATGAATCCGGTCGCTTCCTGCAGGCGCAAGACCGCGGGCCGCTGCGCGCGTGAGGCGGTCGGCAGGAGGCCGTCGATGAACAGCCCCATCGCATGCAGCGGCTGGCGCAAATCGTGGCTCGCAGCGGCCAGGAAGCGCGCGCGGGAGAGCGCGGCCTGCTCGGCCTCCGCCATGCGCTGCAGCGCCACGGCCGTGGCTTCGCGCACCCGGTCCTCGCTTTGCTGGCGATTGCGCTGCAGGCGCTCGGCCAGTCGGTTGATGTCGTGCGCGAGGTTGGCGAACTCGTGCGGGGGGCGCCGTGCGCGCCCGGCCGGGCTGTCCTCGGCGCCTTGCGGGCCGACCACGTTGCAGCGCGCATCGAAGCGGCCGGCCTCCAGCGCCGCCACCGTGCGCGAGATGCGGCGCAGCGGCTGCGCCACGGCGCGCGCCGTATGGCGGACCCAGGCCCAGGCGATCAGCAGCGCGATCATCGCGATGCCGATGCCCGCCATCAGCGAAAGTGTGCGTTCGCGCGCGTAGGCGGTGGTGTCGCGGAAGGTCTGGACCAGCCCGATCGGCGTCTCGCCGGCCGCCGTCGACCCCGCGGGCGCGAAGGCGCTCGTGCGCGAGGCCTCGCGCAGCGTGACCGGCGCGGTGAACATCCGCAGTTGCGCGAGCGAGGCGGTCTTCGGGCCGGCCGTCACATAGACGCCGGCGCTGTTGCTGATCTCGACCCGCGTCACCTGGCCGCCGCGCAGCGCGGCATTGGCGACGTTCTGCAGCGCCGGCAGGTCGCCCGCGTAGAGGCTCAGGTCGGACATGGCCGCGACCTGGCGCGCCACCGCCTCGCCCTCGGCATCGAACGCGGTCTCGAGCGTGGCCAGCCGGCCGTGGGTGAACCAGGCGGTGAGCGCCAGCGCGACCGCCGCGCACGGCACTACGCCCAGCCGGAACAGGTCGCGATGCAGGCTGCCCCCGACCACCAGCGCGCTGTGCTCGGCCAGCGCCGGATCGTTCGGCCCGACGGCAGCGGCGGGCACCTCCAGGCGATGGCTGGGCGCGGTCATGTCGCGGCGGCGCTCATCGAACACCGGTCACGCCGGCGGTCAGGTCGCGTTCGTCAGGCAGGCGCAGGCCCAGTCCGCGGGCCACGGTGGTGTTGACGCGCACGGTCGCCGGCGTCGCGGCCTCGACCCACACGCTGGCGGCGCCGTTGGCTGCGGCCAGCTTGCGGCCCAGCGCGCGCGCCTGCTGTGCGAGCTGGCGCGGCGTCGACACCGCGGCGGCCAGGCCGCCGGAACGCACCAAACCTTCGTTGGTGCCGAACACCGGCAGGCCGGCACCGGCGCCGGCGCGCAGCACCGCCAGCGTGGCGGCCTGGCTGTCGCCGATCTTGTCGGGCAGCACCAGCAGCGCGTCGCTGCGCGACACCAGCAGCCGCAGCACCGCCGCCAGCGACGTGGCGTCCGGCGCGTATTCGACCTGCAGGTCCCAGCCCTGGCCGGCACGCTGCAGTTCGCTCACGATCGGCTCCGACTCCGCGGTCGCGACGACGCCCAGCCGGCGCTTTGCGGGCAGCACCGCATCGATCAGCGCCAGCTGGTCTGCCATCGCGGGCTCGCGCAGCAGCACGCCGATCCGGCGCTCCGGGCGCCGCAGCGCGGCCGTGCCCTTGAGGCTCTCGTAGTCGAGCCGGCTCAGCATCGCGAGCACCAGCGGACCCTGGCCGGCCCGTTCGATCGCCGAGCGCGCCGCCGTGATGCCGACGGCCATCGTGATGCCGGCCGGCCTCGGGGTCGCCGCGAGGTCCTCGCCGGCGGGTTCGCCGGCCACCAGGTGGATCAGGTCGAAGCGGCTGCCGGCGTCCTGCGTATCCCGCAGTTGACGAACGAATTCGATGTGGGCGGCCGTTTCGTCAGCCATCAGCACGGTGAGCCCGGCCGCCTGGACGCCGCCGCACAGCAGGACCGTGCAGGCCATGGCCGCAATGGCGCGCTGCAGGCCAGGCAGCGTGGGGAGACGGGTCGAGAACATGGACTGCATCCGCAGAGGGCGATGAAGCCAATGTACGAAGGCGGCTCTTTGGGCGCGATAAGGCAGAGGGCTTATGTCCACCCGCGGTGGCGGCGCATTGGGGGGCGGAGGGCGAAATTCCGCAGCCTGTCGGTCTATGTCTGACGACGTACGGTGCCTACGCCGGGGTCGCAAGGGCGACGCGCACCGCGGCCATCTGAGCCTGAATCGCCTGGCGCAGGACGCGCGGCGAGACCGGCTTGTAGAGGACCGCGACGCCGGCGCCGGCGACTTCGCGCAGGCGGTCGGGCTTGGTCTCGCCGGTCACCAGCAGGCGCGCGGTCGACGGCCCGATGCCGCGGGGGTGGCGCGCGAGGGCGGCGAGCACGTCGAGCCCGTTGTCGCCGCCCTCCAGCAGCAGGTCGCTCAGCACCACGTCGGGCGGGCGATCCCAGGCATCGGCGAGCGCCAGGGCCTCGGCGCGGCTCTGGGCGGCCAGCACCTGCGCGCCCCAGCTCGCGAGCACGACCTGAAGCCCCTCGAGGATGGTGCGCTCGTCGTCGATCACCAGCACCACCACATCGACCAGGCTGGCCCGGGCTTGGACCTCGTCCTCGGTCGGCATGCCGGGGAGTTCCGCGAGCGGCATCGCCAAGGCGGGAGCGGGTCCGATCGAGCGCACCGGCACGCGCACGCAGGTGCCCTTGTGCGGCCGTGAACTGAGTTCGACCCGCGTATTGAGCAGGGCCGCGAGCCGCTGCACGGTGGCCAGGCCCAGGCCCATGCCGCGTGACTCGCGGCTGCCCTGCCGGCCTTGCGGATCCACCTGGTAGAACTCCTCGAAGACCCGCGGCTGGTGGTGGGCCGCGATGCCGATGCCGGTGTCCCAGACGTCGATCCGGATCGCCTTGCCGCGGCGCCTCGCACCCACCAGGATTCCGCCCTCCGCGGTGTGGCGCAGCGAGTTCGACACCAGGTTGTTGAGGATGCGCGACAGCATCACGTAGTCGCAGCGCACCCAGGCGTCGGTCTTGCGCACCACCAGCCGCAGGTTCTTCTGCTCGGCCACGGCGCGGAAGTTGCGGCTGATCTCGTCGAACAGGCTGTCGAGCGCGAAATCGGTCCAATGCGGCTGCAGCACGCCGGCGTCGAGCTGCGAGAGGTTGAGCAGCTCGGAGAACAGCCGGTCCAGCGATTCGACGCACTCGCGGATGTGGCCGATGCGCTGCAGCCGCACCGGATCGGTCTCGCCGTTGGCCAGCCCGTCGGAGAACAGCGTGAGCGCATGCAGCGGCTGGCGCAGGTCGTGGCTGGCAGCGGCCAGCAGCCGCGTCTTGGCCTGGCTCGCGACCTCGAGCTGCTGGTTCTTGCTGGCCAGCTCGGCGGTCGCGTGGACGATGCGGCTTTCGAGCTCGTTGCGGCTTTCCAGCAGCGCACGCGCCGCCAGGTTGAAGCCGTGCTGCAGCCGCCGAACCTCGGTCGTGCCTTCCACTTCCACCTGGGCATCCTCGCCGGCGCCGAGCCGGTCGACCGCTTCGCCGAGCGCCTGGATCGGTGCGCTGATGCGGCGCGCCGCCCACCAGCCCGCCAGCCCGACGCCGACCAGGCTGGCGCCGAGCACCAGCACGACGTTGAACCAGACCGCCCTCTTGGCGTTGCTCACCGCGTCCAGGCTCATCTCGACCATCACCTTGCCGGTGTGCCTGCCGTCGTCGCCGGTGATCGGCGCGACCACCTGAAGGCCTTCGCCACGCCGCAGGTCCGTGGTGTCCGCATTGGCGAGGATTTCGCCCTCTTCCGACCAGATCTGCACATGCTGCACATGCGGCTGAGTGCTGCCGGACTGGGCGGTGCGCTGCAGCGCCCGGCGGTCCATGTGCTGGATCTGCGACTGGGCCACGGTCGCGACCTGCAGGGCCACGGTCTGGGCATTGGCGCGCATCAGCTCGGTCAGGTTCGCGAGGTGCTGGCGCGTCAGCACCGCGATCGCGCCCAGTGTCGCCACGGTCGCCGGCAGCAGCGCCAGCAGCACGAGCTGCTGCGCCAGGGTCAGGCGGCCGGCGAGCAGGCGAAGGGCGCGGAAGGACCAGCTCATGGAGGAAGGGCGGTGGCGGCGATCCGCCTGTAGAGGGCCGACAAATGCGTGTGGGTTGAGGAAAATGACACGATGAATGCTTAAGTTGGTTTCTAATTGTGTTGTAGAGCGCACTCGTTTGACCAGCCCGTTCGGGCTCGTCGGGCCCCAAGCGTTCCAGAAAAATGCAGGTTCCTGTCCGTTGCGCATCCAGCGCCCCCCTTGCTTGCGTGGCGTCTCTGCCAGGTCCGTTCCGGGCCGGGACGCGGCGCGTCGGCGCCTGGGTGGCGCGCGGCGCGTTGGCGCTGCTGCTCGGCTGGCCGCTCGCGGTGCCGGCGCAGACGGCGGGCGCGGCCGGTGCCGCCGGTCCGGCGCCCTTGCGCTTCGGCATCCTGCCGCTGGGCGGTGCCTTCGAGTCGCGCAACGACTGGGAGCCGCTGCTCGCGGACCTGCGGCGTGCCATCGGGCGTCCGATCACGATGCTGTCGGTGACCTCGTACGAAGCCCTGGAGCAGGCGATACAGCGCAACCAGGTGGACATGGCCTTCCTGTCCGGCAAGATGGCGCTCGATGCCGTGACGCTGCGGCGCATGAAGGTGCTCGCCCAGGTCACGCGCCATGACGGCCTGCCCGGCTACCGCGCGCTGCTGCTGGCGCGCAAGACAGGCCCCCGCAGCACCCTCAAGGGCCTGCTGGCCGAGCCCGAGAACTGGCGCCTGGCGCGCGGCGAGAGCCGTTCGGTGTCGGGCTTCATCGTGCCTCAGCTGCAGCTCTTCCTGCCCAACCACATCGCGATGGAGACCCGCTTTCGCAGCGAACTGGTGGGCACGCACCAGATGACCGCGCTGGCCGTGGCGAACGACGAGGCCGATGTCGCCACCAACAACACGGCCGACTTCGAGCGCTTCCGGCAGCAGTTCCCGGCCGAGGCCGAGCGGCTGCAGGTGATCTGGGAGTCGGAGCTGATCCCGCATGCGCAGATCGTCATCCGGCGCGACTATGGCCCCGAGCTGGAGCGCAGGGTGCAGCAGTTCCTGCTCGAGTACGCGCGCAGCAAGGGCCCGCGCGGCGACAGCGAGCGTGCGGTGCTGAAATCGTTGCACGACCTGGCCGGCTTCGTCGCGGCCGACGACAGTTCGCTGCTACCGGCCGCCAAGCTGGCCTACCAGCTCGCGCGGCAGAGCGCCATGACCTCGCAGTGGGTCAACGAGGCCGCGCGCCAGGCCCGGCTGCAGCGCATCGAGACCCTCTACGCCGAACAGGCGGCTGCGCTGCGCGCGGGCGCGCCTTGAACGCGGCCGTGAACCGCGGGCTCTGGCTGCGGGCAGGCCGCTTCGCGTTGGCGGCCGTGCTGGCCTGGCACGCGGCGGCCGGGGCGCAGGCGGGCCGCGCCCCGGCCACCGAACTGCGCTTCGGCGTCCTGCCGGTCGGCGGCGTGGTCGAGTCGCGCGAAAGCTGGACGCCGTTCCTGGCTGACCTGAGCCGCGCGATCGGCCGGCCCGTGACGGTCCATTCCGCGGCCAGCTATGCGTCGCTGGACGAGGCCATCCGGCGCCGGCAGGTCGATCTGAGCCTGTTGTCGGCCCAGCTTGCGCTCGATGCCGTGTCGCAGCGCCACATGAACGTGCTGGCCCAGGTGCGGCGGCATGCGGGCGCACCCGACCATCGCGCCGTGCTGCTGGTTCGCCGGGCCGGTCCGCGCAACACGCTCGAGGACCTGCTGGCCCATCCCGAGCAATGGCGCCTGGCGCGCGGCGACAACCGGTCGGTGTCGGGCTTCATCCTGCCGCAGGTCCAGCTCTTCCTGCCGAACCGGATCGTGATGGAGACCCGCTTTCGCAGCGAGATCGTCGGCACCCACCAGGCCACGGCCCTGGCGGTGGCCAACGGCGATGCCGACGTGGCGACCAACAACACGACCGATCTCGAGCGCTTCAGGCAGCAGTTTCCGGTCGAGGCCGATCGGTTGCAGGTGGTCTGGCGTTCCGACCCGACGCCGCAGGCGCAGTTCGTGGCGCGCAGCGACTTTCCGGTGGAGTTCCAGAAGAAGCTGCGCAGGTTCCTAGTGGACTACGGCCAGGGCCGGGGGCCGCGTGCCGAGGCCCAGCGCGCGGTGCTGAAGTCGCTGCATGCCGCTTTGGGCTATGCCGCCGCGGACAACAAGGCGCTGCTGCCGGCCGCCAAGCTGCAATACCAGCTCGCCAGGCAGAGCGCGCTCAATGCGCAGTGGGTCAACGAGGCCGCGCGCGAGGCCCGGCTGCAGCGCATCGACAGCGCGTATGCGCAACAGGTCGCGGCTCTCCGGGAGCAGTAAGGCCCCCACGCTCCCTCACTTCGTGTGGTCGCTGCCCCCCGAGGGGAAGCAGCAGGCCGCCCGTCTGCGCGAAGCGCGGACTTCGCCGCGCTGGCGGCCCGGCGCCGGCCTAGGGGCCTGTTCACGGACTTTAGGCCTGCGGCCGCTCCTGCAGCCAGTCGGGAGGCGCATAGATGTCGGCGAAGCGCAGGCGCCCGATCGAATAGTGGATCTCGGTGCCCGACGGCAGGCCGATCACCGGCAGCGCGGCCTGCAACAGCACCCGCCCCGCGGCGATGTCCGAGACATCGATGTCGACGCGGACGAACGCGACTCGGCGCGGCCCGCCGGGCGCTGCGTCGCCGAGCGAATCGCCCCAGCCGAGCACCGAGCCGATGCCCCGGGCCCGCAATGCCTCGTCGATGCGCTCCTCGCGCTGGTGCCAACGGTCGTCCACGCCCTCGACCACCGGGATCTTGACGGCCATGAACTCGCGGCGGCGCCCGTAGCCGGCGCTGTCGGATGCGGGATCGGGCGACGGTTCCATGGGGGTCCATTCTCCGGCAAGTGGAAGCCGGCTTGCGTCGGAGCAGCCGATCCCGTACGCTGGGTTGCCGACCCCGGCGCCGAGGAGACCACCCATGCCAAGCCGAACGAACGGCCACACGGCCGAAATGGAAGCGGTACGAACCCTGGCGCTCGTCGGCGCCTCGGCCGCCGGCAAAACCTCGCTGGCCGAGGCCCTGCTGCACAAGGCGGGCGCCATCGGTGCGCGCGGCAGCATCGAGCGCGGCAGCACCGTCAGCGACCACGACCCCCTCGAGCGCCGCATGCAGCACTCGCTCAATGCCTCGGTGATGCACCTCACGCATGCCGGCACACGGGTGCACCTGATCGACACGCCGGGCGGTGCCGATTTCCTGGGCCAGAGCCTGCCCGCGCTGGAAGCGGTGGAGACCGCGGCGGTGGTCATCAATGCCGCCCTCGGCATCGAACCGATGGCGCTGCGCATGATGGCGTACGCCGCCGAGCGGCATCTCGCGCGGATGGTCATCGTCCACAAGATCGACGCCCAGGGCGTCGACCTGGCAGGGTTGCTGGCGCAGATCCAGTCCGTCTTCGGGCGCGAATGCCTGCCGCTGAACCTGCCCGCAGCCGGTGGCACGCAGGTGGTCGACTGCTTCTTCAACCGCGAGGGGCAGTCCGACATCGGCAGCGTCGATGCCGCGCACCGGGCGCTGGTCGAACAGGTGGTCGAGGTCGATGCGGCCTTCGTCGAACGCTATCTGTCCGAGGGCGACGTCGATGCCGCCGAGCTGCACGCGCCGCTCGAACAGGCCCTGCGCGAAGGCCACCTGATCCCGGTCTGCTTCGTCTCGGCCCGCAGCGGCGCCGGCGTGGATGCGCTGCTCGACGTCATCGTCAGGCTGCTGCCCGATCCGACCGAGGCCAATCCGCCGGATTTCCTGCTCGGCGAGGGTGCGGCGGCGAAGCCCATGCAGGCCCGTCCCGATCCCTCGCTGCATGTGCTGGCGCACGTGTTCAAGGTGACGGTCGACCCCTACGTGGGCAAGCTGGGGATCTTTCGCGTCCACCAGGGCACGGTCACGCGCGACAGCCTGCTCTACGTGGGCGATGGCCGCAAGCCCTTCAAGGTGAGCCACCTGTTCATGCTCCAGGGCAAGGATCACGTCGAGGTGCCGCGGGCGCTGCCCGGCGACATCGTGGCGGTGGCCAAGGTCGAGGAGATCCACTTCGACGCCGTGCTGCACGATGCCGCCGAGGACGACCACGTGCATCTGGCGCCGCTGGGGTTCCCGATCCCGGTGCACGGCCTGGCGGTCGAGCCCAAGCGCCACGGCGACGAGCAGCGGGCCTGGGAAATCCTCGGCAAGCTGGTCGCCGAGGATCCCTGCCTGCGCGTCGAGCATGTGGTGGCGACCAACGAGACCATCATCTACGGCCTGGGCGAGTTGCACCTGCGGGTGATGCTCGAGCGTCTGCGCGAGGTCTACCGCTTCGAGGTCGACACCCGGCCGCCGCGTATCGCCTACCGCGAGACCGTGACCGCGCCGGCCGAGGGACATCACCGGCACAAGAAGCAGACCGGCGGCGCCGGCCAGTTCGGCGAGGTCTTCCTGCGCATCGAGCCGCTGGCGCGCGGCAGCGGCTTCGAGTTCGCCGACGAGGTCAAGGGCGGGGCGATCCCGGGCCAGTTCATCCCGGCGGTCGAGAAAGGCGTGCGCGAGGTGCTCCTCTCGGGCGCGGTCGCCGGCTACCCGGTGGTCGACGTGCGGGTGGTGGTCCACGACGGCAAGCACCACAGCGTCGACAGCAAGGACATCGCCTTCGCGACCGCCGGGCGCAAGGCCTTCATGGCGGCCATCCGCGCGGCGCGGCCGATCGTGCTCGAGCCGATCGTGCAGATCGAGATCGCGGCGCCCGACCATGCGATCGGCGACGTCACCGGCGACCTCTCGGCGCGGCGCGGCCTGGTCACGGGCACCGCGAACGGGGGCGTGGGAACGATCGTGATCCGCGGCCAGGTGCCGATGGCCGAGCTGGCCAGCTACCAGTCGCGGCTCAACGCCATGACCAGCGGCCAGGGCCGCTACACCATCGCGCTGTCCCATTACGAGGCCGTGCCGCCGGCGACCCAGCAGACCCTGATGAGCCAGCACCGCGTGCGCGACGACGAATGAGCCTCGCCACCGCATTCATCGGGTAGTGGCTCGCGGATTCAGCGCGGGACGGTTTCGAGGAACACGACCTCGGCGACCACCCGGGCGCCGAATTCGCCCGCGGCCAGCGATTCGCGCAGCCGCTGGAGGTAGGCCGAGGCCAGCTCGAACGGTGGCCGCTCGGCGGCGGCGTCGAGGGGGACGGGCGACGACAGCGCCGTCACCAGCACGGTTCCGAAAGGCGGTGCGGCCAGCCAGCTCGACGGAATGTCGCGACCGAGCTCGATGGTTTCCCCGGCGCGCAGAAGCGGTTGCACGGCCCCGGCGTTGAGGTGCATCACGGCACCGTCGGCGGTGTAGTAGTCGACCCACAGATAGCCTTCGCGGCGGGCATTCGTGACTTCGATCAGCACCCGGTCGCCCTCCCGGAGGCGGTCGTTCGGCGCGGTGGGGGTGGCGATCGCCAGGCCCGTCGCCATTTCGCGGTTGCGGGCCTGGAAGGGTTTCAGCAGCGCCAGCACCTCGCAGTGCGGCCAGATGCGCAGCTGGAGGTCGAACCGGGCCGCGCTGACGCCCGGCACGGCCCGCACTTCCCGCTGCACCCGGGCGATCTCGTCGGGGTGCGAGACGAAGCCGTGCACCTGCGTCGCGCCGTCCGCTGCCACCGTGGCGGAGAGGTCCGCGCAGGCGACGGTCTGGAGCTGCCGGTCGACCCGCTGGGCCAGGGTGGGGGGGCGTTCGCCCGGGCCCGCCAGCACGAACCAGAGCACGGAAGCCAGCGGGATCAAAAGCGCCAACACGCCGCCGGCGCGCAGCAGGATGCGCTCGCGCCACTGCGGATCGCGCGGGCCCGGCGGGTCGGGCGCGCCGCAGGGTTGGGGCGTGATGCGCTCCTGGGCCGGGTGGTCGAGGCGCGCCGGCCGCAGCGCGAGCTGCTCGCCATGCAGGGCCTTGAGCTTGCCGAGTTCGCCGCTGTCGCCGGTCTCGAAGTAATACTGGCCCTTGAACCCCAGCGCCAGCGCGTGCCAGTAGACCTCGCGCACCTCGTCGTCGCCGGGCTGCAGCGCCGACAAGTGATGGAAGAACTCGGTCTGCGCGTTGTTGGAATTGAACAGCTGCATCTGCAGCGGCGCCGTGCCGGCTGCACAAAGGGGGTGCCGCGCCAGGATCTCGTCGATCCAGGCAACCATCGCGAAGCGCGCCGATTCGACCTCCGTGGCAGACCGTCCAAGCGCCCGGGCAGCCTCGCGCGCCTCTTCGAGGAGGTCGAGCGCCCGTTGCCGCGCTGCTTCGCAGCCGGGTTCGGCCCGGTGCGCCGCGATCGATGCGTCCAGTCCGAGCCCGAACGAGATGAGCCGGGAAAAGCAGTCGATCAGCCGAGCCATGCAACGCGCTCGCGGCTAGGCGTTTTTGCCGACCGGAGCCTTGCGATCGCGCCTGCGTCGTTGGCACATGCCCATGTCCCCGGTCGTTTTTGGATGTGAAACATTCTTCCATGCGCTCCGGCCGGCGCCATATCGCTTGGGAGCTATGTCGTTCGGGGAGCGAAATCCGCCTTGATGCGCATCCCGTTCGCCGTTATCGTCGGCCTGCCTGAATTCATCCATGACGCTGGGGAAAGCCATGAAAATCCTGATCGCCGACGACCACCGGCTCGTCATCGAGGCGGTCAAGGCCAAGTTGTCGGAGCTCGAGGCCGAGATCGACTTCGTCCTGGCCATGAGCGTCGACGAGCTGCTCGCCCGGGCCTCGGACGACATCGACCTGGCCATGATCGACCTGAACATGCCCGGTGCCGAGGGCCAGGCCCACATCGACGAAATCCGCCGCCGCCACCCCGCCGTGCCGGTGATCGTGCTGTCGGGCTACGAAGATCCCGCGGTCATGCGCAGCGCCCTCGAGCGCGGCGTGCTCGGCTTCATTCCCAAGGCCTACTCGCCCGAGGTGATGCTGTCGGCGGTGCGCCTGGTTCTGGCCGGGGGCGTCTACGTGCCGCCGATGATGCTGTCGTCCCTGCCGCCTGGTGTCGTCGCCGGCATCGCAGGCGGCGGCCCCGAGGGCGCCGCCCAGCGCGGCKCGGCGACGGCCGCCGTGCAGACCCTCGAGCACCTGCGCAACGTGCTGACGGAGCGCCAGGTCGAGGTCCTGCAGCTGCTGTCTCAGGGCAAGCCCAACAAGCTGATCGGCCGGGCCCTGGGCATCAGCGAAGGCACGGTCAAGATCCACCTGGCCGCCATCTTCCGGGCCCTCAACGTGCGCAACCGCACCGAAGCCGTGGTCGCGGCCCAGACGCTGACAGAGGCCTGAGCCGAAGACCTTCAGGCGGTGTATCTTTTTTCCAACGCATCCAGCGCCGGGTCCTCGTCGATGCGGCCCGTGTCGCGCAGCACCAAGAGCGCCTTCTGCATGCCCGCCACCGCGCCAAGGTGCCGACGCCGATCGGCAGGGGCTGCAAGGTCTGCGAGCGCGTGGCCTGCCCGCAGCGCGCGTTTCCGTTCGTCGGCCAGCCGCTGGACGTGAACGAGAACGAGAGCCGGTTCACGCCGTACGCGGTGGCGGACGCCAAGCCGGCGGGCTGAGAGCCCCCACGCTCCCTCACTCCGTGTAGTCGCTGCCCCCCAAGGGGGCCGCAGGCCGCTTGGGGCGGCCCGGCGCCGGCCTGAGTTCGTCGCGCAGGATCCGCGCCGCCGCCACCATGTTCGACAGCGCGGCCTCGGTTTCCGGCCAGCCGCGGGTCTTGAGCCCGCAGTCGGGGTTGACCCAGAGGTTGGCGGCCGGCACCACCGCGGCCGCCTTGCGCATCAGACGCACCATCTCGTCGGTGCTCGGGATGCGCGGCGAGTGGATGTCGTAGACGCCCGGGCCGATCTCGTTCGGATACCTGAAGTCGCCGAAGCCGCGCAGCAGCTCCATGTCGGAGCGGCTGGTCTCGATGGTGATCACGTCGGCGTCCATCGCCGCGATCTCCGGCAGGATGTCGTTGAATTCCGAGTAGCACATGTGGGTGTGGATCTGGGTCCGGTCGGCCACGCCCGAGGCGCTGATGCGAAACGACCGGGTGGCGCCCGCGAGGTAGTTCTTCCAGCCCGCGCGCCGCAGCGGCAGGCCTTCGCGGATCGCCGGCTCGTCGATCTGGATGATGCCGATGCCGGCCTGCTCGAGATCCACCACCTCGTCGCGGATCGCCCAGGCGATCTGCTCGGTCGTGACGCTGCGTGGCTGGTCGTCGCGCACGAAGGACCACTGCAGGGTGGTGATGGGCCCGGTGAGCATGCCCTTCATCGGCAGCTTGGTGAGGCTCTGCGCGTAGGCGGTCCACTCGACCGTCATCGGCGCCGGCCGCGCCACGTCGCCGAAGATCACCGGCGGCTTGACGCAGCGCGAGCCGTACGACTGCACCCAGCCGTTGGCGGTGAATGCAAAGCCGTCGAGCTGTTCGCCGAAGTATTCGACCATGTCGTTGCGTTCGGCCTCGCCGTGCACCAGGACATCGATCCCGAGCGCCTCCTGCTTGCGAACCGCGAGCGCGATCTCGGCCTGCATCTTGTCGCGGTAGGCCGCGGCATCGAGTTCGCCGCGCTTGAAGGCGGCACGCGCGGCACGTATCGCGCCGGTCTGCGGGAACGATCCGATGGTGGTGGTGGGCAGGGGCGGCAGCGCGAAGCGCGCGCGTTGCTCCGCCTGGCGCTGCGCGAAACCGGACAGGCGGCGATCGTCGCTGGCCACGCTGCGCGCGAGGCGCAGCGCGACGTCGGCGCGGTGCACGCGCGGGCTGGCGCGGCGCGCGGCCACGGCCTTGCGGGCCGCGACCCGTTCGGCTTCGACGGTGCTGTCCTCGCCGTCCAGCGTCGCACGAAGCACCCGCAATTCATCGAGCTTCTCGATCGCGAACGCCAGCCAGGACTTGATCTCGGCATCGAGCCCGGTCTCCGCCGCGAGGCTGAACGGCACGTGCAGCAGCGAGCACGAGGGCGCGATCCAGAGTTCGCCCCGATGCTTGTCGGCCACCGGCTGGAGCCGCGCGAGCGCCGCATCGGGATCGGTGCGCCAGATGTTGCGGCCATCGACGATGCCGACCGACAGCACCTTGTGCGCGGGCAGCCAGTCGGCCACGCCGGTGAGCTCTTCCGGTGCGCGCACGGCGTCCACGTGCAGGCCGGCCACGGGAAGCTGGCAGGCCAGGCGGAGGTTTTCCGCCAGCGGCGAGAAGTAGCTGGCGAGCAGCAGCTTCGGCGCACTGCGTGCGAGCTGCCAGTAGCTGCGCTCGAAGGCGTTGCGCCAGGCGTCGGGCAGGTCGAGGCCGAGCACGGGCTCGTCGATCTGCACCCATTCCACGCCGAGCGACTTGAGACGGGCCAGCACCTGCTCGTAGACCGGCAGCAGCGCGTCCAGCAGCGTGAAGCGGTCGAAGCCGGCCTGCTTCTCCTTGCCCAGCCAAAGGAAGCTCAGGGGCCCGAGCAGCACCGCCTTGACCTTGTGCCCGAGCTTCTGCGCCTGCGCGACCTCGTCGAAGAGGCGCACCGACGAAAGGCCGAAACGGGTATCCGCCGAGAACTCCGGCACCAGGTAGTGGTAGTTGGTGTCGAACCACTTGGTCATTTCCAGCGCGAAGGTGGCATGGCCGCCGTGCACGCAGCCTTCGTGGCCGGCCTCGTCGGCGACGCCGCGCGCCATCGTGAAGTAGCGCGCCAGTTCGGGCGCATCGCCCGTGAACTCGAAGCGCGGCGGCTCGCAGCCCAGCAGCTGGATGTGATTGGCGACGTGGTCGTAGAAGGCGAAGTCGCCCACCGTCACGAAGTCGAGGCCGGCATCGCGCTGGGCCTGCCAGTGGCGCGCACGCAGTTCGGCGCCCAGAGCTTCGAGGGCGGCGGCGTCGATCTCGCCGCGCCAGTGCTGTTCGAGGGCGAACTTGAGCTCGCGGTGGGCGCCCATGCGCGGGAAGCCGAGGATGTGAGTACGTGTCATGCGGCGATGTTCCCAAGGATGCCGATATGATTCAAACGAAACCTTTTGCTCTTCAACTTGAACGAAATTCATGATCTCGTCCATCCTCGAAATCCGCCACTTCCGCACGCTGGTCGCGCTGCGCGACACCGGGAGCCTGGTGCGGGCGGCGCAACTGCTGAACCTCACGCAGTCGGCGCTGTCGCACCAGGTCAGGTTGCTGGAGGAGCATTTCGGCCTGGCGCTGTTCGAGCGCAAATCGGTCCCGCCGCAGTTCAGCGTCGCGGGCATGCGCCTGCTCGAGCTGGCCGACAAGGCGCTGCCGCTGATCGGCGAGGCCGAGCGCGATCTGGCGCGGCTGTCGCTCGGGCGTGCCGGCCAGCTGCGCATCGTGGTCGAGTGCCACACCTGCTTCGACTGGCTGATGCCCGCGATGGACGCCTTCCGCCAGCGCTGGCCCGAGATCGAGCTCGACATCGTGTCGGGCTTCCATCCCGATCCGATCGCGCTGGTGCTGCAGGACCGGGCCGAAGTCGCGATCGTCTCCGAGCGGGACCCGGCCGAGAGCGTCGACTACCACCCGCTGTTCCGCTTCGAGATCATGGCGCTGCTGGCCAACGACCATCCGCTCGCCGGCAAGACGCACCTCACCGCGCGGCACTTCGCCGACCAGACGCTGATCACCTACCCGGTGCCGGACGACATGCTGGACCTCGTGCGGCAGGTGCTGCAGCCGGCGGGCGTCGAGCCGGCCCATCGGCGCACCACCGAGCTCACCGTGGCGATGCTGCAACTGGTGGCGAGCGGGCGCGGCATCGCGACGCTGCCGCTCTGGGCCGTGCAAGGCTATCTCGACCGCGGCTATGTCACGGCCCGGCCCGTGGGTCGGAAGGGGCTGACCGGCGAACTGCACATGGCCTGCACCGCCGCCACCTCGAAGCAGGCCTGGCTGGGCGATTTCGTGCAGATCACGCGCGAGACCTGCTTCAAGAGCCTGCCGGGGATCGAGCTGCTCTAGGTTCCGCGCTCGACCATGTCGTGCGAGTCGCTCGATCTATGATCCGGCGCGTGAATTCCCAACGCATCGACCTTTCCCACTTCGACGCCGCGATCGTCGACCTCGACGGCACGATGGTCGACACCCTCGGCGATTTCGTCGTCGCCCTGAACCTCATGCTGGACGACCTGGACTTGCCGCCGGTGGACGCACCGGCCGTCGAGGCCATGGTGGGCAAGGGCTCGGAGCACCTGATCCAGTCGGTGCTGCGCCATGTCGCGGCCGGCGCCTCGTTGTACGACCGCGCCTGGCTGCGCTATCAGCATCACTACCTCGCGATCAACGGCCGGCACGCCAGCGTCTACGCCGGTGTCGCCGAAGGGCTGTCGGCGCTGCGGGACCGGGGACTGCGCCTGGCCTGCCTGACCAACAAGCCCACCGCCTTCGCGCGGCCGCTGCTGGCCGCCAAGGGTCTCGATCGCTACTTCGAGCAGGTGTTCGGCGGCGATGCCTTCGAACGCAAGAAGCCCGACCCGCTGCCCCTGCGCAAGACCTGCGAGGCGCTGGGCACGCTGCCCGCGCGCACCCTGATGGTCGGCGACTCCAGCAACGACGCCCAGGCCGCGCGCGCCGCCGGCTGCCCGGTGGTGCTGGTCAGCTACGGCTACAACCACGGCCAGCCGGTGCGCGGCGTCGACGCCGACGGTTTCGTCGACTCGCTGCTCGAACTGGGATTCAGGCCGGCGCCGGGCCGCCCCAAGGCGGCCTGGGCCCCCTCGGGGGGCAGCGAGTACACGGAGTGACGAGCGTGGGGGCGCTTGCCTTTCAGCCCTTCCCGAGCAGCGCGTCTTTCAGCTTGTAGTCGGCCGGCGACGGGCCGATCCAGATGCGCAGCAGCGCGTTGAAGAAGGCCTGCTCCTTGATCGGCTCGCCCTGCGGCACGCCCCTGACCGTGATCAGGCTGCCGCTGCCCGGAATCCAGTCGACCGTGAAACTGTCGCCGGCCTTGAGCTGCTTCTGGTCCGCGAACATCTGGCCCATGCGCAGCAGGCCGGGGATCAGCTGCGACATCTCGCTCTTGGGCGAGTTGTCCTCGACCCCGCGCGTGAACAGCTTGCCGAGTTCGTTGGCATCGATGTCGCGCAGCATCGTGATGGTCACGCGCTTGGGGCCCGGCGCCGCCAGCACCTCCTCGACCGTGTCGGCCTTCTTGCCGAGGTAGAGCCCGGCGGTGTAGACCTTGAACACCGCCTTGTAGCGCACGCCGGCGCCGTTGAGCAGCAGCTTGCTGCCGCGCAGGTCGATCGTGTCGTCGAGCTTCACGCCCGCGACGTCGACCTGGGCGGCCGAAGCCGCGGCAGCAGCGAAGGCAAGGATGGACAGCGCGACAACGCGCCGCAAGGCGAAGGAAGGCATTGGAGTCTCCGTGGCGGCCAAGAATTTTTAAAGTGCCCGAATGTATCTTTTTGAATGGCTCTTGTCGCTGGGCTAAACTCCCGATTCCATGTTCATTCATCACGTCACTCAGACAGGTCAAGGCAGCCGGGGAGCCTGGCCTTGGCGCACGCCATCGTCGTTGCCTGTTTGATTGCACGGCGCACGCCGTGCGCCCGCGGCCTTCAGTCGACCTGAACCGGCCAACCCTGAATGACCCCGCCAGCGACCCTGAAGCGTCCGCTGGCCGACGGAGACCCCACCCGTGATCACTGAACTCGAATTCAAAAGCCTCAGCGCGCAGGGCTACAACCGCATTCCGCTGATGGTCGAGGCCTTTGCCGACCTCGAAACGCCCCTGTCCCTCTATCTCAAGCTGGCCTACACCAAGGACAGCGGCAAGCACAGCTTCCTGCTCGAATCGGTGGTCGGCGGCGAACGCTTCGGCCGCTACAGCTTCATCGGCCTGCCCGCGCGCACGCTGCTGCGGGCCAGCGGCTTCGGTGCCGACGCGCTGACCGAGGTCGTCACAGACGGCAAAGTCGTGGAAAAAGCCCAGGGCAATCCGCTCGATTTCGTGGCGGCTTACCAACAGCGCTTCAAGGTCGCCCTGCGGCCGGGCCTGCCGCGCTTCTGCGGCGGCCTGGCCGGCTACTTCGGCTACGACACGGTGCGCCACATCGAGAAGAAGCTAGAGAAAAGCTGCCCGCCCGACACCCTGGGCTGCCCCGACATCCTGCTGCTCCAGTGCGAGGAACTGGCGGTGATCGACAACCTCTCGGGCAAGCTCTACCTGATCGTCTATGCCGACCCGGGCCAGCCCGAGGCCTATGCCAACGCCAAGCGGCGCCTGCGCGAACTGCGCGACCAGCTCAAGTACTCGGTCAGCGCGCCGCAGGTGAGGCCGAGCCAGGCGCACCCGGCGCAGCGCAGCTTCGCCAAGGCCGACTACCTGGCCGCGGTCGAGCGGGCCAAGGAACTGATCGCGGCCGGCGACTTCATGCAGGTGCAGGTCGGCCAGCGCATCAGCAAGCGCTACACCGAGTCGCCGCTGTCACTCTACCGGGCGCTGCGTTCGCTCAATCCCTCGCCCTACATGTACTACTACCACCTGGGCGATTTCCACGTGGTCGGCGCCTCGCCCGAGATCCTGGTGCGGCAGGAACACACCGGCGAGGGCGAGCAGAAGATCACGATCCGCCCGCTGGCCGGCACCCGGCCGCGCGGCGCCTCGCCCGAACTCGACCGCGCGGCCGAGGTCGAGCTCATCAACGACCCCAAGGAACGCGCCGAGCACGTGATGCTGATCGACCTGGCGCGCAACGACATCGGGCGCATCGCCAAGACCGGCACCGTGAAGGTGACGGAGGCCTTCGCGGTCGAGCGCTACAGCCACGTGATGCACATCGTGAGCAACGTCGAAGGCACCTTGAAGGACGGGATGACCGCGATCGACGTGCTCAAGGCCACCTTCCCGGCCGGCACGCTCACGGGCGCACCCAAGGTGCATGCGATGGAGCTGATCGACCAGCTCGAGCCGACCAAGCGCGGCCTCTACGGCGGCGCCTGCGGCTACATCAGCTACGCCGGCGACATGGACGTCGCGATCGCGATCCGCACCGGCATCGTGAAGGACCAGATGCTGCACGTGCAGGCCGCGGCCGGCGTGGTCGCCGACTCGGTGCCGGAACTGGAATGGAAAGAGACCGAGGCCAAGGCGCGGGCGCTGCTGCGCGCGGCCGAACTGGTCGAGGAGGGGCTCGAGTGATGAACGAAGACAACCAGAACAACGACTTCTCGCACGAGATCATCGGCGCCGCGGTCGAGGTGCAGCGCGTGCTCGGCACCGGCCTGCCCGAAGAGGTTTACGCGGCCGCGCTGGCGATCGAACTGGCCGAGCGCGAGATCGGCTTCGTGCGCGACGTGCCGGTCTCGGCCAGCTACAAGGGCCGCGCGCTCGGCGAGGTCTGCCGCGCCGCCTTCGTGGTCGAGCAGTCGGTGGTGGTCGAGGTGAAGGCGGTCGACGCGCTGACCGACCTGCACCGCGTGCAGGCCCAGGCCGCCGTGCGTCTCTCGGGGCTGCGCCTGGGTTTGCTGATCAACTTCAACGTGTTCCCCGTGGTCAAGGGCGTGCACCGGATCGGAGTCAAGCCATGAAGCTCCTGATGATCGACAACTACGACAGCTTCACCTACAACCTGGTGCAGTATTTCGGCGAGCTCGGTGCCGAGGTCGAGGTGCATCGCAACGACGAGATTACGCTCGAGGGCCTGCAGGAGCGAATCGGCAGCGGCATCGGCCGGCTGGTGATCTCGCCGGGCCCGTGCTCGCCGGCCGAAGCCGGCGTCTCCGTGGCGGCGATCCAGGCCTTCGCCGGCCGGCTGCCGATCCTCGGCGTCTGCCTCGGGCACCAGGCGATCGGCGCCGCCTTCGGCGGCAGGATCATCCGCGCACAGCAGTTGATGCACGGCAAGACCAGCGAGATCACGACCACGCGCGAGGGCGTCTTCGCGGGCCTGCCCGAGAAGTTCAGCGTCAACCGCTATCACTCGCTGGCGATCGAGCGCGAATCCTGCCCGCAGGCGCTGGCGCTCACCGCCTGGACCGACGACGGCGAGATCATGGGCGTGCGGCACACCGGCTTTGCGCACGATGTGCGCATCGAGGGCGTGCAATTCCATCCCGAATCGATCCTCACGGAGCACGGCCACGCGATGCTCCGCAACTTCCTGGAATGAGCGCCATGAGCAGTCTGTCTTCACCGTCCATGGTCGACCTGCGCAGCGACACCGTCACCCAGCCGACCGAAGCCATGCGCGCGGCCATGCTGGCGGCGCCGCTCGGCGACGACGTGTTCGCCGACGACCCGAGCGTCAACGCGCTGCAGCGGCAGATCGCCGAGCTGCTGGGTTTCGAGGCGGCGCTGTTCGTGCCCACCGGCACGCAGAGCAACCTCTGCGCGATCCTTTCGCATTGCCAGCGCGGCGACGAGTACATCGTCGGCCAGCAGGCGCACTGCTACCGCTGGGAAGGCGGCGGCGCGGCGGTGTTCGGCAGCGTGCAGCCGCAGCCCCTGAACCACCAGCCGGATGGCACGCTCGCGCTCGACGAGATCGAGGCCGCGATCAAGCCCGACGACGCGCATTTCGCGCGCACCCGGCTGCTGGCGCTCGAGAACACGCTGGGCGGCAAGCTGCTGCCCTTCGGCTACGTGGAGCAGGCCACGCAGCTCGCGCAGCGCAAGGGGCTGGCGCGCCACCTCGATGGCGCCCGGCTCTTCAACGCCGCGACCGCCCAGGCGGCGGCGCTCGGCACCGACGTCCGCGCCGAAGCGCGCCGCATCGCGGGTTGCTTCGACAGCGTCTCGGTCTGCTTCAGCAAGGGTCTTGGCGCGCCCGTGGGTTCGGCGCTGTGCGGCTCGCGCGAGTTCATCGCGCGCGCCCACCGCATCCGCAAGATGGCCGGCGGCGGCATGCGCCAGGCCGGCCTGCTGGCCGCCGCCGCGTCCTATGCGCTCGACCATCACGTCGACCGCCTGGCCGACGACCATGCGCTGGCGCGCCGGCTGGCGGACGGCCTCGCAGGCCTCCCCGAGCTTCAGGTCGAGGCGCCGCAGACCAATCTGCTGTTCGTCGACCTGACGGGCGCGGCGCGATCGCGCTCCGGCGAACTGCTGGCGCACCTGAAGGCGCAGGGTGTGCTCGCCACCGGCCTGTACCGGCTGCGCTTCGCCACCCATCTCGATGTCGACGCGGCCGGCATCGACCGCGCCATCGGCGCGATCCGGAGCTTCTTCCGTGCCTGATGCCCATTCGCTGCTGCTGTTCGTCGCCGCCGGGCTGCTGCTGAACCTCACGCCGGGGCCCGACGTGCTGTACGTCGTGAGCCATTCGCTGCGCTCGGGCGTGCGCGCCGGCATCCTCGCCGGTTTCGGCATCACCGCCGGCTGCTTCGTCCACATCGCAGCCGCCGCGCTGGGCCTGAGCGCGCTGATGGCCGCCTCCAGCACCGCCTTCACCGTGCTCAAGTGGGTCGGTGCGGCCTACCTGCTGTGGGTCGGTGTGCGAATGCTGTTCTCCCGGCCTTCCACGACCGCACCGCTGCCGGTTGCGGCGGTGCCGGCCGGCGCCCGGAGCGTGTTTCTCGGCGGCTTCTGGACCAACGCACTGAACCCCAAGGTGGCGCTGTTCTTCCTGGCCTTCGTGCCGCAGTTCATCGCGCCGGGCACCGAGCACAAGGCGCTGGCCTTCTTCCTGCTCGGCGTGCTGTTCAACTTCAACGCGATTTTCGTCAACGTGGCCTGGGCGCTCGCGGCCGGCTGGACCGCGCGCCGCGTCGGCGTGGTGCAGCGCGGCATGCACTGGCTGCAGCGCGGCGCCGGCGTGCTGTTCATCGGCTTCGGCCTCCGGCTCGCGCTGTCCGACCACCCGGCAGCAACGACTCACTGAATCGAAGGAGACATCACCATGCCCATCACCCCCCAGGAAGCCCTGCAGCGCACCATCGAGCACCGCGAGGTGTTCCACGACGAGATGCTGCACATCGTGCGCCTCATCATGAGCGGCGAGTGCTCGCCCGTGATGATGGCGGCGCTCATCACCGGCCTGCGCGTCAAGAAGGAAACCATCGGCGAGATCACTGCCGCCGCCCAGGTGATGCGAGAGGTCTCGACCAAGGTGCCGGTGGTCGACACCACGAACCTGGTCGACATCGTCGGCACCGGTGGCGACGGCTCGCATACCTTCAACATCTCGACCTGCTCCATGTTCGTCGCCGCGGCGGCCGGCGCCAAGGTCAGCAAGCACGGCGGGCGCAGCGTCAGCAGCAAGTCCGGCAGCGCCGACGTGCTCGAGTCGCTGGGCGTCAACATCAACCTGACGCCGGATCAGATCGCCAAGTGCATCGCCGACGTCGGCATCGGCTTCATGTTCGCGCCGAACCACCACCCGGCGATGAAGAACGTCGCGCCGGTGCGCAAGGAGCTCGGCATCAAGACCATCTTCAACATCCTGGGGCCGCTCACCAATCCGGCCGGTGCGCCGAACATCCTGATGGGCGTGTTCCACGCCGACCTGGTCGGCATCCAGGTGCGCGCGCTGCAGCGCCTGGGCGCCGAGCACGCGCTGGTGGTCTACGGCCGCGACGGCATGGACGAGATCTCGCTCGGCGCCGCCACCATGGTCGGCGAGCTCAAGGACGGCGAGGTGCGCGAGTACGAGCTGCACCCGGAAGATTTCGGCTTCTCGATGTCGAGCAACCGCAGCCTGCGCGTGGAGACGCCCGAGCAATCGAAGGCGATGCTGCTCGACGTGCTCGACAACCAGCCCGGCCCGGCGCGCGACATCGTGGTGCTGAACGCCGGCGCCGCGCTCTATGCCGCGAACGTCAGCGCATCGATCGCCGCCGGCGTGGAGCGGGCGCGCGCCGCGCTCGATTCCGGCGCAGCCAAGGCCAAACTGGCCGAGTTCGCCGCTGCCACCGCAGCGGCTTGAGGAAGAACCATGTCGAACACCCTCGAGAAGATCGTCGCCGTCAAGCGCGAGGAAATCGCCGCGGCGAAGAAGAAGAGCCCGCTCGAAGCGGTCCGCTTCGATGCCGAGAGCCGCGTGCTGACACGTGATTTCGTGGGCGCCCTGCGCGCCAAGATCGCGGCCGGCGCGGCCGCCGTGATTGCCGAGGTCAAGAAGGCCAGCCCGAGCAAGGGCGTGCTGCGCGCCGACTTCATTCCGGCCGACATCGCGCAGAGCTACGCCGAGGGCGACGGCCAGGTCAGCGCCGCCTGCCTCTCGGTGCTGACCGACCGCCAGTTCTTCCAGGGCGGCGTCGACTACCTGAAGCAGGCGCGCGCCTCGTGCGAGCTGCCGGTGCTGCGCAAGGATTTCATCGTCGACCCCTACCAGGTCTACGAGTCGCGCGCGATGGGCGCCGACGCGATCCTGCTGATCGTCTCCTGCCTCGACGACGCCCAGATGCGCGACTACGAGGCCATCGCCGCCGGGCTCGGCATGGCGGTCCTGGTCGAGGTGCACGACGGCGCCGAGCTCGACCGTGCCTTGAAGCTGCGCACGCCACTCATCGGCGTCAACAACCGCAACCTGCGCACCTTCGAGGTGTCGGTGCAGACCACGCTCGACCTGCTCCCGAAGGTGCCCTCAGATCGCCTGCTGGTGACCGAGTCGGGTATCGCGACGCGCGAGGAGGTCGCGAAGCTGCGCGCGGCGGGTGTGCACGCCTTCCTGGTCGGCGAGACCTTCATGCGGGCCGCCGAGCCGGGCGAGGCGCTCGCCGAACTGTTCCGATGAGCGAAGCGCCGCACGCGAGAGCTTCGATGAGCGCTGCCGATCAACTCGCGACGGCGGACCCGGCCGACTGGCCGGTCGCCGCGGGCTGGCGGCCGCTGGTCGACGAGTTCTTCGCCAGCCCCGCCGGTGAGAAGCTGCTCGGCTACCTGCGCGAGCGGCTGGACGCCGGTGCCGTGGTCTTCCCGCCGCGGCCGCTGCGCGCCCTCGAGCTGACGCCGCCCGAGGAGGTCCGCGTCGTGATCCTGGGCCAGGACCCGTACCACGGCCGCGGCCAGGCCGAAGGCCTTGCGTTCTCGGTGGCGCCGGGCGTGCCGCTGCCGCCCTCGCTGCGCAACATCTTCAAGGAACTGGAGCGTGACCTCGGCACGCGGCCGCCGGCATTCCCGAGCCCCGGCGGCAGCCTGGTGGATTGGGCCAGGCAAGGCGTGCTGCTGCTCAACACCTGCCTCACGGTGGAAGAGGGCCAGGCCGCCAGCCATTCGGGGCGCGGCTGGGAGGTGCTGACAGACACGGTGATCCGCCACGTGGCCAGCCGGCCGCAGCCGGTGCTCTTCATGCTCTGGGGCGCGCACGCGCAGAGCAAGCGGGCGCTGATCGATACGAATCGTCACAAAGTACTGGTCGCCAATCATCCGTCGCCGTTGTCGGCCCTCAGGCCGCCCCTGCCATTCATCGGCTGCGGTCATTTCGGCGAGGCGCGCGCCTGGCGGGAAGCAGGATCTTCGACATCGCACCAGGAAGGCGCCTGAATTTCGTGCGAGAATCGAGGGCTCTCGGAACGCGGGCGGCGTGGGCGGGCTGTCATCGACGTGGCTCCCCAAAACCGTGCTATATTCCGAGGTTCGCCGGAGAGGTGGCCGAGTGGTTAATGGCAGCAGACTGTAAATCTGCCCTCTTACGAGTACGCTGGTTCGAATCCAGCCCTCTCCACCAGCGATGAATGGATTTTTGCAGAGCGCTTGACTGTGGCTGTTGCGGTGTCTCCCGATCGAGGGTGGGTGCCACGATGCGGGAGTAGTTCAATGGTAGAACCCTAGCCTTCCAAGCTAATGACGCGGGTTCGATTCCCGTCTCCCGCTCCAGAGGTTCAGGTCGGCGTGAAGCGCAGGTTTTGCAGAATTTTTGATATTGCCCATTTGGCTCAGTGGTAGAGCACTCCCTTGGTAAGGGAGAGGTCGCGGGTCCGATTCCCGCAATGGGCACCAGTTTTGGGGTTGCAGCCGGCCGGTTGCAACCCCATGTCAGTGTGTTGATCTAGTTATTTTTCGGAGTCGAGAAAATGGCAAAAGGAAAATTCACCCGCACGAAGCCGCACGTCAACGTGGGCACGATCGGTCACGTGGACCATGGCAAGACGACGCTGACGGCGGCGATCGCCACTGTGCTGTCGGCCAAGTTCGGCGGCGAAGCGAAGGCCTACGAC
>NZ_JBFUFO010000062.1:0-28822 GCF_056403395.1 Variovorax sp. P2_H12
GAGCGCGAAGTGCTGGCGAGCGCGAAGTGCTGGCGGATGGGACCGAAGCTCGACAGAAAAGCCTGGGCGCGCTCAAGCCTGCGAAGGCCTCGCATGCGCCGCTCGCGCTCACGGGTGGGTTGATGGCTGTTCTCGGCGCGGTTGTTCGCGCGGGCGCAGGCCTTCATGAACACGTGCCGCACGTTCGCAAGCTCCGGGATCTCGGCCTTGGCGGCCGGATAGCTGCGCAGTCGGTCGGTGACGATCTTGCGGGGGGCCTCCGGGCAAGTCGCGAGCACGCGCTTGAAGAAGCGCTTCGCGGCGCCTTGTCGCGGCGCTTCTGCAGAAGGATGTCGAGCTCGGCACCATGCTGATCGACAGCGCGCCACAGCAGATAGGGCTCGCCGCGCAGCGTCACGAACATCTCGTCCAGATGCCAGGTCGATCCTGGCTTGCGGCGTGCGGCCTTGGCGCGATGCGCGAAGCTGGCGCCGAACTTGTCGCACCAGCGCCGGATCGTCTCGTAGCTCACGACCACGCCGCGCTCGAACAGCAACTCCTCGATGTCGCGCAGACTCAATTGAAACCGGAAATACCAACGCACCGCCTGGCTGATCACCAGCGCAGGAAACCGATGCCCGTGATACAGCGACTTCTTCTTTTGCATCCAGCAAGCTTATGCCATTGCCAACGTGACAATGCCCTCGAAATAGCCGATCGCAGCTCATCCTGTCCGGTCGGCGGCTTGCTCCGCTGCTTCGAGAGGCCGCGCGTGCCTTGAGAGGCGCACAGGAAGTCCAACTCGCTCACTGTACGCCTCGGGCGTCGGGCGTGAGGCGCAACGAGTCGCTCGTCGGGGAATCGGTTCGTTTCAGCGGCCGCAAAGTGTTCGGCGAAATCGGCAAGCCCTGCGACTGCTGGGGGATGCCCAGGCACTGGACTCGGGACCTGCGGGGAGTACAGTGGCACTTCAACCTTTTGCCCGCGCCATTCATCGTTGGGTGTCGACGAGGTGATCGAATGATGCTGCGAAGTACGGACTGTCGTCCTGAGCTTCGTTCGTGGTCCTTCAATGCCTGGGGCACCCAGGCCAGAAGCACGAGGCTTCGCGCGAAGGAGGTGGAACATGGATTCGGTTTCTCGACGCCACGCGATAGGCGCGATAGGCGCGATTGGTGCGACGGCGCTTTCAGCATCCGTTCCGCTGTCAGGGGCAGCACAGACCGCAGTGCTGCAATCCTGGCCGATTGGCACGCGACAGCGCACCGGTATCCATGACGTGGCCCCGGCGTTTGATGGCGGTGTGTGGTTCACCGCGCAGAGGAGTGGCCATCTCGGCTGGTTCGATCCGCGCACTGGGCGCACCGAGCTTGTTGCGCTGGGCGCCGGCGCCGCCCCGCATGGCGTGATCCCAGGCCCCGACAAGGCGGCATGGATCACGGACGGCGGTCTGGGCGCCATCGTGCGCGTGGGATGGCCCGACCGCGAGGTTCGCGTCTTTGCGCTTCCTGAGGGAACGCCCCACGCCAATCTGAACACAGCGACTTTCGATGCTGACGGCGACCTGTGGTTTACCGGGCAGAGCGGCCTTGTAGGCAGGCTCGCAGTGAAGAGTGGCGTCGTGACGATCAAGGACGCACCTCGAGGACCGGGGGCATACGGCATATGCACCACACCGAGCGGCGATGTGTGGTGGTGCTCGTTGGCCGGTTCGTTCATCGCCCGTATCGACCGCCGCACCGGTAATTCGACAATTGTCGAGCCACCGACAAAGAACCAGGGTGCGCGCCGCGTGTGGAGTGACAGCAGCGGTCGCATCTGGGTCAGCGAATGGCTGAGCGGCAACCTTTCGATGCACGATCCATCGGGCATGAGTTGGCGCAGTTGGAAACTCCCCGGCGATAGCCCGCGGCCGTACGCCGTCTACGTCGACGAGCGCGACAAGGTCTGGGTCAGCGACTTCGGAGGCAACGCGATTTTCCGTTTCAATCCCGGCGACGAGAAGTTCCAGCGCTTCGGGCTTCCACGAGACGCCGCCAGCATCCGCCAGATCCACGGCCGCGCGGGCGAGGTGTGGCTGCCCGAGAGCGGTACCGAGTACATCTCGAGAATCAGGAGCGTCTGACTTGAGGTGGCTGCAACCCGGAAAGAAAGCTTCGCCCTGGCGCCGGACAGCTACCCGAGGAACTTGGCAAACGAGGCACCTGCGATCGCACCCACGCAGAGCCCCACCCAGATCCCGAGCACGAAGCAGAAGCTCTGATTCCAACCGGTGACTGCTCGAATCACCGAGCCCAACAGGCGTCCACTGAGGCTGATCCCGACGCACAGGCCGACAAAGAGCCCAAACGCGATATGCCACGGGCTGGCCACGTGTCGACCATCCATAGGACGGCCAGCAGATAGATCGGGACCAGGCAGCGGCCGAAGTCGCGAATCACATCAGATGACGTGTCAAATATCAGGTCATCCTGGACGCAACGCGTGCGAAGATCTCCGCGCCCCCACGGCGCTTGAAAGCGGGGTCGGCGATCTTGGATGGCCATCAATCCCCTCGACGCCTCTGCCGCCAGAAACACTATGATCAAACAATCATTTCTCAGGAAGCAGGTTGAGAAGGCTGCCAAGACCGGAACGACCCCCACAGTCTTGCGATCGCTCGTGCTGTCGCTTGTAGACGATGTGGCGAAAGCACACTATGGCACGCAGTACCCAAGAAGTGCTTGCAGACGGCGGCTGCCATCCAACAGGTACTTGCCGCAGTCGGCATTCAATCCACGTTGTGGTGCGGTGCTGCATGTTTTGCGGAGGTTTTCGATGATCCGCCGGACATCACCTGGGGCGGGTTCTGGGACCAGGATCACCACGTTTGGGTGGCTACACAGTTCCACGAGTACGTCGATCTCAGTATCAGCCAGCTGCATCGGTACCCCCGGAGCCGGCGCGGCGATGGTGTTCCGATCCCTGCCGTGTGGTGGGACGACATCACCCAGTGGCCGCGCGTGATTCGCTACCTGCCGGACAGCCCTGCTGGCATCAGGCTCGAAGGCGAGGACGCAGCTGACCTTTCTCACTTCTTACAACGCGTGGACGCTATTAGATTCGCCCCGGTCCTTGCCGGCCCCGATTCAATGAACGAGCTCTATGCGCGGGGATTGCCCTGGGCTGTCCGTTCATATTTCATGCAGGCGCACAACGCACCTTTCCCTGCCTGGATTGCGGAAAGGGAGGCCGAGCTAACGAGCGCGTGGGAGTCGGGGGAAAGTGCTCCCAGCAGGCTCATCGGAACCATTGGGTAGGCAGCCCTGATTCTCGAACACTTCTTAACTCGCTGGACATCGCATACTCTGCCGCGCGCGCGATCACGCTTGCCGCGCGACGAGTAGACACAGGCGCGCCACGTACCTTGGCATTTCTCTCCGGGATCTGCTGGCGCCTCAGAGGCGCTCGGGGCTCCAGGTCACACCGCTTCGAATCACGACGGCCGGAATGCCGCCGACCACCGAATTGGCAGGGACTTCGGCCGCGGCGGTGACGACCGCCATTGCCGCGACGACGACGTCATGGCCGATGACCGCACCCTTGGTGACCGAGGCACCGCGTCCGAGCCAGACGCGTTCGCCGATGGAAACGTTCCGGTCCGGGTTGACGCGGCGGTCCGTGGTGTCGAGGATCGAATGACTGTCGGTGGTCCGTATGTCGATGGCCGTGGAGAACAGGCAGCCGGCACCGATCCGGATCGAGGTGCCCCAATGCGCACCGATGAACCCACCATTGGTGCTGCAGCCGTCGCCCAGGTGAATCTCGTTGCCGTCGCCGAACAACTCGATGGTGCCGCCCAGCAGCATCGAATTCCTGCCGACTGTCAGCGCGTTGCCGCTGCCGTGGACCTCGACCCGCAGGTCGCGCAGCCTGACCGTCGGGTCGATGTGGATGCGGTTGTTCGTGCCGTCGATCCTGAACCGGGTTCCCAGCCGGTCGTCTCCGACTACGACTTGGTTGCCGCGGGCGATACGAAGCCTATTCGACGGGTGATGGCGTTTCAGAAAGAGCTTGGCCCGGGAAATGAGCATGGGTAAGGGCCTGCTTGGTACAGTTTGTGATATTTGTAATATACCTGCTGGCCGGGAGGCGTCCCTCGACAGCAGGTTCGAGGCCCGGTCGTCTTCCGTTGCCTGTGCTTGTGGCCGCCGGAGAGCAGGGCGACGAGGACGTAAAGGCAACGATTGGCTGAACTCAGGGAGGAACATCCGCGATAGGGGGAGTTTCTTCCGGTGACGAAGGAAGAACTGATGCGGCTGGTGTGAAGCGAGCCCACGACGCAGTTCGCCCCTAATCAGTCGCGGCGCTGGGCTCTTTCGGGTCCATCTGCTTCTCAGCGATGGAGGCGACGGTGTCGATGGCATGGCTCGAGCCCTCCTCGAGCGCTTCAGCTCCTCGGGCTGGAACCGGACGTACTGTTCCTTCTCAAATTCGTAGCCTTTGATCATCTCGTTGCGCGCACGATCTTCGTCGGGTCCTTCTCGGACACGTACTGCGCTTCACGCGGCTCCCATCCCTCGCGAGAGAGTTGAACCGGATGGATTCGGCGGCTACGGTGGCCGAGTAGGGCGCGCGAATGGGCGTATGGCTGGACCACCAAAACTCTGCCCACCGAACAGACGCCTTGCCAGCTGGCAGCACCACTACAACTGGCACTGTCCGCACAGCGGCATCGGCGGCATCGCGCCCATGTCCAGAGGCTGCGCTGAACGCCGGGGAATTGATAATTTCGCTGTTGCATGGGTCCGTTAGAGCGCTCAATGCTGGCGGCTACGCAAAAAGCGGATTGGTTCGCCCTGGCGGCCGAGATGATGCGTTATCGACAATTCAACCGAATGGAATGCGCAGCTTGCCGAACACGAGCACGGGCGAACTCTACTTTGCAATGCAGGGCGCCAAGATCTTCGCCATCATCGGTGCCAACGATCCCGCGCATGGCACCAATGGCTATCTGCAGATCAACTTGATGGATTGAGGCCACGGCTGGCTGCGACGGCCCGATCAGGACTTTGCCGGCAGTTCGCCGGCCCCCCCCAGCGCCTTCGACACCGCCACCAGGCCCAGCGCCAGCCGGCTCGTGCTCTCGGTGTACTCGCGCTGCGCCTGCAGCCAGGTGCGCTGGGCGTCGAGCTGAACCAGGAAATCGGTCAGGCCATGGTCATAGCGCACGCGGGCCAGCTCCAGCGCGTCGCGGCTGCTGCGCTCCCGCACGGCCAGCTGCACGTTGCGCAGCCGCTCGGCCGAATAGACGCTCAATGCATCGTCGATCTCGTGCCAGGCCTTGAGCACGGTCTGCTGGTAGGCCACGGCGGCCTCCTGCTGCTGCTGCTCGCGCAGGGTCACGGTGGCGCGCCGGCGCCCGCCATCGAAGACCGGTATCTGCAGGCTGGGCCCGACGAACCACTGGCGGCTGCCCCATTCGCCGAAGGTGCTGGCCTCGACCGACTCGAAGCCGAAGTAGGCGCCGAGCGTGATGCGCGGATAGAGCTCCGCCACCGCGACGCCGATGTTCGCGGTGGCCGCATGCAGCTGCGCCTGGGCGAGCTGGATGTCGGGACGGCGCAGCGCCAGCTCCGAGGGCAGGCCGAGCGATAGGTCCGGCAGCGGGCGCTCGGTCGTGTCGGTCGGGGCGGCCAGCCGGGCCTGCAGCGCGCCGGGCCGCTCGCCGACGAGCAGCGTGATTTGGTTTGCGGCCACCGCCTCCTGCACCAGCAGTTGCGGCACGCGCGCGCGCAGATCGGCCGTCTGGGCCTTCTGCCGCGTCACGTCGAGGTCGGTCGTGAGGCCGCCGTCGGCGCGCGCCCTGACCAGTTCGAGCGTTTCCTCGGCCGCGACGATGTCGGCGCGCGCGATGCGGATCTGGCGCTGTACCGCGCGCAGCTCGAAGTAGTGGCGCGCCAGCTCGGCCTGCACGCTGAGCTGCACTTGCGCCAGCAGTGCCTGCGAGGCGGCGACGTTGGCGTCGGCTGCCTCGATCGAGCGCCGCACGCGGCCCCAGACGTCGATCTCCCAGGAGGCATCGAAACCGGCCTGGAAGAGGTCGTGCGGTTCGCTCAGCGTCTGGATCAGCTGCTCGCGGTTGGCGGGGTTGAGGGCGCCGATCAGGCGCGTCGGATCGCCGTCCTCGCTCTGGCGTATGCGCCGCGCGCCGGCGCTGGCGTTGACCTGCGGCACGCGCTGCGACTGCACGACCAGCAGCTGCGTGCGGCTCTGCGCGAAGCGAAGCGCCGCGGTCTGCAGGTCGGGGCTGGCGGCCAAGGCGCGGGCCTCCAGCGCATCGAGCACCGGGTCGCCGAACATGGTCCAGCCGGCCGGCGACGCCATGCTCGTGCGCTCGCGCTCCTGCGGCGCGATCAGCTCCGGCGAGCCGCCGTGCCAGGCCGAGAAGCTGGGCGGCGAGGCCGGCACTTCGGGCTTGAAATCGGGGCCGACAGCGCAGCCGGCCAGCATCAGCGCGGCCAGCCCCGCCGTGCGATGCAGTGAGCGAAGGGAGCTTGTCATGTCGGTGTCCTTGCAAGGGAGCGGCTCAGACCAGCCGATGGCGGAACAACCAGGCCGCCAGCGGCAGCGTGACCACCGCGATCACCAGCAGCGGGATCAGGTTGTGCCAGACCGCGGCGAGCCCGACGCCTTCGAGATAGACCCGCTGCACCAGGTCGATCGCGAAGCGCAGCGGGTTGGCCAGCGTTGCGATCTGCAGCGCCTGCGGCATGTTGCTGACAGGGGTCGTCAGGCCCGACAGCAGCATCATCGGCATGATCAGCACGAAGGTGTAGAGCATGGCCTGCTGCATGTTGGCCGACACCGCCGAAATCGACAGGCCGATGCCGACGCTGGCGACGGTGAAGCAGGCCAGGCCGGTGTAGAGCGTGAGGAAGGAGCCCGCCATCGGCACCCGGAACCACAGCAGCGTGATGAGCAGCACGAGGGTGGACTGCACCAACCCGATCATCACCGGTGGAATGGCCTTGCCGATCATGATCTCGGTGGGCGACAGCGGCGTGACGAGCAGCTGGTCGAAGGTGCCTTGCTCGCGCTCGCGCGCCACCGAGAGCGCGGTCAGCAGCAGGGTCTGGATCATGCTGAGCGCGGCGATCATGCCGGGCATGAAGTTCCAGCGCGTTTCGAGGTTGGGGTTGAACCAGGCGCGCGATTCGATCGCGACCGGCGCCTGGCGCCCGCCGTGCTGCCGGCGCCATTCGTCGTTGAAGCTGGCCACGACCGAGCTCACGAAGCCCGCCGCCGAGCCTGCGGTGTTGGAGTTGCGCGCATCGATGATGACCTGGATCGGCGCCGCCTCGCCCGCGTGGAGCTGCTGCGCGAACTGCGGCCCGATCTGGATCACGACCAGCGCGTCCTGCGCATTGACGATCGGCGCGATCTGCTCGGGCGAGGTGAGCGTCGCCGCGCGGCGGAAGACGCCGGTGCCGTCGAGCCTGGCGATGAGCGCGGTCGAGGCGCCGCTGTGGCTCTGGTCGAGCAGCGCGTAGTCGACGCGGCTCAGGTCGTAGGTGGCGGCATAGCCGAACAGCAGGCTTTGCATCAGCGCCGGCACGATCAGGATGACCCGGCTGGACGGGTCCTTGAGGATCGCCAGCAGCTCCTTGCGGCAGAGGTGGGCGACGCGCCGCACGAAGTCGATGAATGAACCGTTCATGATCCTCAATCCAGCGTCTTGCGCGTGACGAAGCGCGCGACGCCGAGCAGCACCACGGCGTAGGCGATCAGGATCGCGCAGTTCCTGAAGATCAGCGACCACACGTTGCCCGCGAGGAACAGCGTGCGCAGCAGCTCCATGAAGTAGGTCGCCGGCAGTGCCTGGCCCACGATGCGGACGACCGTCGGCACATTGCGCAGGTCGAACAGAAAGCCCGACAGCATCAGCGACGGCAGGAAGCTCGAAATCAGCGCCACCTGGCTCGCGAGGAACTGGTTGCGCGTGACGGACGAAATGACCAGGCCCACGGCCACCGCGACCAGCAGATAGAGCATCGCGCTGACGACGATGGCGATCAACGAGCCATGCATCGGCACTTCGAACAGGAAGCGCGCGGCGACCAGGCACAGCAGCAGCCCGACCATGCCGATGCCGAAGTAGGGAATGATCTTCGCCAGCAGGATTTCCACCGGACGCACGGGCGTGACGAACAGGGCCTCCAGCGTGCCGCGCTCCCATTCGCGCGCCATCACGAGCGCCGTGAGAAAGGCGCCGACCAGCGTCATGATGAGCACGATCAGCCCCGGCACGAGGTACCAGGTGCTGGTGTTGGCGGCGTTGAACCACAGCCGCTGCTCGATGGTGACCGCGCCGACGCCGGGCGCCGCGACGGCGCCGCGGTCGGCCAGCCGTACCGCGTTCTGCGCCAGGGCGCCGCTCGCGTAGCGCAGCACGATGCCGGCCTTGTTCGCATCGGCGCCGTGCACGATCACCTGGATGCTGGCGTCGCCGGCCGCCAGCCGGCGCGAGAAGTCGCCGGGCACGCGCACGATGCCGTCGACCTTGCGCTGGTGCATCAGCACCTCGGCCTCGCGCATCGAGGTCAGCATCACCGGCGAGATGTACGGCGTGAGCTGCAGGCCCGCGACCGCCTGCACGGCGGTGGGCGAGGTGTCTTCGAGCACCACGGCCATCGGCGCGTTCCTGACGTCGAGCGAGAGCCCGTAGCCGAAGATCAGGATCAGGATGATCGGCAGCAGGATGCCGATCGCGAGGCTGCTCGGGTCGCGCACCAGCTGCCGCGTCTCCTTGCGCGTGAGCGCGATCAGCCGTTGCCAGAAGCGGCTGTGGGCGGCCGGAGGCTGCGCGGGCGCGGTCATGGCGATGCTTTCGCGGCGTCGCGGGCCTGCGTCACGATGTCGATGAAGGCCTCTTCCATGCTGAGCCGGCTGTCGGGGGCGCTGCCAGCCTGCACGCGCACCTGCTGCGGCGTGCCGATGGCGAGCAGCTTGCCGGCGTCCTGGATCACGATGCGGTCGCAGTACTCCGCTTCTTCCATGAAGTGCGTGGTGATGATCACCGTCACGCCGGCCTCGGCCAGCGCCGTGATGCGGCGCCAGAACTCGCGCCGCGCCAGCGGATCGGTGCCGCTCGTGGGCTCGTCGAGAAAAAGGATCTCCGGCTCGTGCAGCAGGCCGGTCGCCATCGCGAGACGTTGCTTGAAGCCGCCGGGCAGCTGGCCGCTGGTCGCATGCGCCTGGCCGAGCAGGTCGAATTGCTGCAGCACCGTCTGCATGCGCTCGCGAAGCCGCTGCCCGCGCAGGCCGTAGGCACCGCCGAAGAACTGGAGGTTCTCGGCGACGGTGAGGTTGCCGTAGAGCGCGAACTTCTGCGAGACGTAGCCGATCCGCCCGCGTGCCTGCGCGCGCGCGGTGCGCAGGTTCAGGCCGGCCACCTGCAGGAAGCCGCTGCTGGCCGGCAGCAGCCCGCAGAGCATGCGAAAGGTGGTGGTCTTGCCGGCGCCATTCGGGCCGAGCAGGCCGAAGATCTCGCCGCGCCGCACGTCGAAGGTGGTGCTCGCAACGGCGGTGAAGTCGCCGAACTTGCGCACCAGGTCCTTCACCTGGATGACGATCTCCTGCGCGTCGGCGGCGGGCGGTGCCGCCTGCGCGGGCGGGTACGGGGCGGCCGCTGCGGTGGCGGCCTTCTGCTGCGTGCGCAGCAGCACCATGAAGCCGTCCTCCAGGCGCGCGGGCACGGGCGCCACCGGCGCGCCCGCGAGCAGGGCGTTCACGGACGCGGCCTGCGCCTCGGGCCGGCGGATGAAGCGCACTTCACCGCCTTGCGGCACGGCATCGATGATCGAAGCGGGCGTATCGAGCAGGCGCGCCTGCAAGGTGCGCGGCGCCGTGCCGCGAGGCGGCGTCGAGATGAAGCAGAGGCCGTTCGCGAGGTCGCGCAGCTGCTGCGGCGCGCCTTGCGCGATCAGCCGGCCGCCATGCAGCACGAAGACCTGCGCGCAGCGCTCGGCCTCGTCCAGGTAGGCGGTGCTGACGATCACGCTGAGGTGCTCTTGCCCGACCAGCTGCTGCACGATCTCCCAGAGCTCGCGCCGCGACAGCGGGTCGACGCCGACCGTGGGTTCGTCGAGCAGCAGCAGTTCGGGCGAGCGCACCAGGGTGCAGGCCAGGCCCAGCTTCTGCTTCATGCCACCCGAGAGCTTGCCGGCCGGGCGGGCCGTGAAGCGGCCCAGGTCGGTCATCGCCATCAGGCGCGCATAGCGCTCGCGCCGCGTGGCCTTGTCGACGCCATGCAGGTCGGCATAGAGGTCGAGGTTTTCCTGCACGCTGAGGTCCTCGTAAAGGCCGAAGCGCTGCGGCATGTAGCTGATGCGGTCCTGCACCGACTGCGGTTCGCTCGCCACGTCGATGCCCAGGACCTCGAGCCGGCCCCGGTCGGCGCGCATCAGCCCGGCCGCGAGCCGCAGCAAGGTGGTCTTGCCGGAGCCGTCCGGGCCGACCAAGGCGGCCAGCGTGCCGGCGGGGATCTCGAGCGAGACATCGTCGAGCGCCAGCGTGCCCTCGGCCGAGCCCTTCTGCGTAAAGCGCTTGCGCAGGCCGTGTCCCAGCAGCGCCGGCGCGGCGGGGTCCATCAGCGCGGACTCCCCGCCGTGAGCGCGTCGCCGTCCAGCGCGAGGCGCACCGTCACCGGCATGCCCAGCCGCAGGCGGTCGCCGGGGTCGTCGGCGAGCACGCGGATCTCGTAGACCAGGCTGCTGCGCAGCTGCTCGGTCTGGACGGTCTTGGGCGTGAACTCGGCCACCGAGGAGATGTAGCCGACCTTGCCCTGGAGCGGCTCGCCGGGGTGGCTGTCGGTCGATAGCGTCGCGGCCATGCCCGGCCTGACGCGCCCGAGGTCCGCCTCGGTGACATAGGCGCGCACCCACTTGGGGTCGGTGATCGCGAGCGTGAAGACCGGCCGCTGCGGCGACGCCATGTCGCCCGGCTCCATCAGGCGCGCGCGCACCACCGCATCGATGGGCGCGCGCAGCCGGGCTTCCTGCAGCTGGTGGCGGAGCACCGCGAGCGCCGCGGTGGCGACATCGAGCTGCGCCTGGGCTTGCGCGATGTCTTCCTTGCGCGGGCCGGCGACCACCAGCTGCTGCGCCTTGCGCGCGTTCTCGAGCTGCGCCTCGGCCACCTTCCGGCGCGCCTGCGAGGCGTCCAGGTCCTGCTGGCTGACCGCGCGCCCCGCGGTGGTCTGGCGGATCGATTGCAGCCGCTCGAGCTGCTGGCGGGCCAGCTCGGCCTCGGCCTGGGCGGCGGCGACCTGGGCGCGCGACTGCGCCACTTCCTCGGGCCGGCTGCCGGCCTTGAGGCGCTGCAGCACTTGCGACTGACCGGCGATCTGGGCTTCGGCCTGGGCCGCCTGCAGCTGCAGCGCGCGGGTGTCGAGTTCGCCCAGCACCTGCCCGGCCTTCACGCGGTCACCTTCCTGGACCTCGAGCCGGGCGATGCGCTCATTGCCATTGAAGGCCAGCGACACCTGCCGCAGGTCGACGTTGCCATAGAGCACCAGTGAGTGCGCATCGGCAGGCTGCCGGTGGAGGTACCAGGCCGCGAGAGCGGCGGCCGCCGCCAGGACGAAGGCGCCTGCAAGGATCGGTTTCTTGTTCATGGTCTGCTCTCGCGCGCCGGGGTGCTGGGCGCCAAACCAGTGAGGCGCTCACGCCTGCTTCCGCAGCGTCCCGCCCATCGTGCCTGAAGTTGCCAGCGCCGCAAATGCCCAACCAGCCGTTCTTGGCCAGGCTGCCGGCGATAGGCGCGGGCAGAAGCGGCCAAGAAGAAGGTGGCGTGGACCCTCGGCGCGTCGCGGTTGGCTGCGCGCTGACGCAGCGGGCGGTCCCTCCTCTGAGGTGACGATCAAGCAGTCCTCGGGCGGCGTGACGAAAGAACCTATGATTCACGCCCCCCAACCCGATTCGAACAAGACCTTCTGCCGTGAGCACCCTAGCGCCCTGTCCCCAATGCAATTCTGAATACGCCTACGAGGACGGCTTGAATCTGGTCTGCCCCGAATGCGGCCACGAATGGCCCGCGGTGGCCGCTGCTGCCGAAGGCTCGGCCGACGACAGCAGGGTGATCAAGGACTCGGTCGGCAACGTGCTGAACGACGGCGACACCATCACCGTCATCAAGGACCTCAAGGTCAAGGGTTCGTCGCTGGTGGTGAAGGTCGGCACCAAGGTGAAGAACATCCGGCTGATCGATGGCGACCACGACATCGATTGCAAGATCGACGGCATCGGCGCGATGAAGTTGAAGTCGGAGTTCGTGCGGAAGGCGTGAGGCCCTGCCTGATCGCGCGCTCGCGCATTCCTCCGGTGCGACCGCCGTATCAGCCTTTTCGGGCCGACTTTTGCGGTCCGCTCTCTTTCCTTTCGGGCGGGGGCCTGCCCCCCACACGTGCTCATTGCCGCGGAGCGTTGAATCCAGCGGCCTTGATGATCGGCGCCCAATGCGCCGTGTCGGCGGCCATGATCGACGCAAGTTGCTTCGGCGTCGTCCCGGTGGGTTCGAGGCCCAGGGCGACAAGCCTGGCGCGCAGTTCGGGGGTTTCCAGCGCAACGACGATGGCGGACGACAAACGGTCGATCACTTGCACCGGGGTCGCCGCTGGCGCGTAGACCGCATGCCAGCCTGTGGCTTCGACTGTCTCGAATCCCTGCTCGCGAAAGGTCGGCACCGTCGGAAGGAGCAATGACCGCTCGGCGCCGGACGTGGCCAGGATGCGGATACGGCCTTCTCGGTGGCGCGGCGCAAGGTCCGACAGCGCCGCGATTCCGCAGGCGACCTCGCCGCCGATCAGATCGATTTCGAGTTGCCCGGCGCCTTGGTAAGGAACGTGCACCAGTTCAGTGCCGGACTCCCGCCCGAGTGCGACGCCCAGAAAGTGGGCCAGGCTCCCAGCCGCCGGGGTTCCAAATGTCGCCTGCCTTGAATTTGCCTTCGCCCAGGCGACGAATTCGCGAAGTGTACGGGCCGGATGATTGGCGGCGACAGCCAAGGCCAATTGATAGGTTGCGACCTGCGAGACCGGGGCCATGTCGCGCATCGGGTTGTAGTTCAGGTCCTTGAAGACCAGAGGGCCGATGACGGGCACGATGATCGGCACCAGCAACACCGTCGAGCCGTCCGGCGCGGAGCGCATCAGCACGTCGACCGCGATGCGGCCACCGGCCCCGGCCTTGTTCTCGACGACGACCGGCCGCGAGAGGCTTGGTTGAAGCCTTTCGGCGAGAAGTCTCGCAACACGGTCCGAAATGCCACCGGCCGGCACGGAGACCACGATCCGCAGCGGCGCCTCGCGCTCAGACTGGTTCTCGGCGACGGCAGGCGCGATTGCCATGGCTAGCGCGAGCAGCGGAGTTGTGATGTGATGCTGGCGCATACCTCTGGTTAGCCACCGGACTGCCACTCAGATGCCCAAACCACCCATGGTCCGTCCTGCGAGCCCTACGCAGGATCACGTCGCGTTCGAACGAATGCTGGCAGAGCTGTCGGCCCGTTTCCTCATCTTGCCGACCTGGGAGGTCGATGGTGCCATTACGGACGCGCTGCATCAAATCGTCAAGATGCTTGGCGTCGACAGAGCGCAATTGATGCGTTTCGTGTCGGGCGGCGATGTGCGCGTCACACATTCCTGGGCCATCGCCGGCGTGCCGCCGGTGTCGCCGAAATCCATCGCAGACAGGTTCCCCTGGCTGCTGGCCCGGGTTCGCGCCGGCGAGGCGGTGGTCATCCCGAGCGTTGACGACCTGCCCCCGGAAGCGGAGATCGACCGGGCGTCATTTCATGAGCCGGGGACAAAGGCGAACCTGACGGTCCCGATGAGGGTTGCCGGCCAGGTAGAAGGCGCCCTCGCGTTCGGCTGTCTCCGGCACGAGCGCGAGTGGCCTGAACCATTGGTCGAACGCGTCCGTATCCTCGCAGAGGTTTTCGCCAACGCACTCGCGCACAAGCGAACGCAGGAAGAGCTCGACGTTGCCATCAAGTTCGAGCGCAAGGCATCAGAGATCCTGAGTGCGCTGCTCGGGGCACCCCGTGCGCACCAGGATCGCTTGCTGGAGGAGGGACTGAGGGACGTGGCGCGTGCCTTCGGAGCCGATCGCGCGACGCTGTGGCAGCGCATCGAGGCGGAGGGACTGTTTCGAAAGACGCACCGCTGGTTGGCCGACGGCGTTCCCGCTCCCGCAGACGACGTGCGCATGCCGACGATCCCCTGGATCAGTGCCCGGCTCGAACGCGGCGAACTCGTGAGCTTCGCCCGGCATGACGAGCTACCTTCGTCAGCCGCAGCCGATGTCGAAGCGCTGCGCAAACTGCACATAGGCGCAGGCGTGGTCGTGCCACTTCGCCTGTCGGGCCAAGTCGCCGGAGCACTCTCCATCGCCACTGTGCGGGAAGGGCCAGAGTGGCCTCACGAACTGTTAGCCCGGGTGCAGCTGCTCGGCGAGGCCTTTGCCAGCTTTCTTGCGCGGCAGGAAGCCGAACGTCGCGAACACATGGCACAGGCACAGGCAGCGCACGCAGCACGCGTCGGCACGATGGGCGTGTTCGCGGCATCGCTGGTGCATGAACTCACGCAGCCGATTGCTGCCAGCCTCTCCAATGCGGAGACCGCGGTGGATTTGCTTGGCGCCCGGGTCCCCGATCTCGACGATCTGCGCGCGACGGTCTCGGACATCGTCGCGGACGGCCGGCGTGCCGGCGAGATGATCCAGAAATTGCGACGCTTCCTGCGCCATGGGGAAGCAGAACGGCGCGAATTCGACCTGGCTGCCCTTCTGGCTGAAGTGCTGCACTTCGTCAAACCGGAAGCAACCCAGCAGTGCATCACCATCACGCAGCGGGACTCCGAAGCACTGCCGCACATCGTGGGCGACCGGATCCAACTCCAGCAGGTTCTGATCAATCTGCTGTTGAATGCATTCGATGCGGTGGCAGGACTCGACCCCGGTTCGCGTTCAGTGGAGCTGCGCGCAGGTCCGTCAGAGAGCGGGGTCCGCATCGAGGTCATCGATGGCGGCGTCGGCATGGATGAGGCGACGCTCGCCCGCATCTTCCGACCTTTCTTCACCACCAAGGCCGCCGGGATGGGACTTGGCCTGTCGATCAGCCAGACCATCGTCGCCACCCATGGCGGAACGCTTTCGGTGCAATCCACGCCGGGAGCAGGCTCGGTGTTCCGGATCGACCTGCCTGCGCGCCCGCCACTGTCGATCAAGCTTGCGCCGCCGGCCAAGCTCCCGGCCGCTGCCGGACAAACGGTGTTCCTCATCGACGACGACGACGCAATGAGACGGGCACTCGAGCGCCAACTCCAGGGCGAGGGCTATGAGGTAGTGGCGTTTGCCAATGCCCAAGCCTTTGTCGATCGCGCCCCCCGGGCAGACGTCGCCTGCATCGTGAGCGACATTCGCATGCCCGGCATGAGTGGCCTCGATCTGCAGGCGACGCTCGCGCGAGCGAACGTGGGGTGGCCGATCGTGTTCATGAGCGGCTATGTCGACATCCCGACGACCGTGCATGCCATGAAGGCTGGGGCCGTTGCCTTCTTGCCGAAGCCATTCGCGAAGAGTGAACTCCTTGCAGCGGTCGCCGATGCCCTGGCGAGGAGCCGGGGGGGCGATCGGGACCGCCGCCAGGACGCAGAGATCCTGGCAAGGCATGCATCGTTGACGCCGCGGGAGCACGAAGTGTTCGACCTCGTGGTGGCCGGATTGCTCAACAAGCTCGTCGCCGACCGGCTGGGAATCGCGGAGCCGACGGTGAAGATCCATCGCGGCCGAGTGATGGAGAAGATGGGCGCCCGCTCCGTCGCCGATCTGGTCCGCATGGCAGAGCGCGTCGCCTTGCATACCGCACCAGCCCCTGTGCTCGATCGAACGCTCACTTCGGCTCCAGAGCGCACATAGGACCATGGTCGTGTTCCGCAGTGTGCGCGATCGGCGGACAGTCGGCTCGTGATCGCCACGGAATCCACGGCTTGTACGCACAACTCGCCCGGCTCGACCCCGCGGCCGTATTTCACAAGCCGTTCAACAAGGAAGAACTGCTCGAGGCGCTTGGCCGCGCCTGCGAGTAAGCCAGACGCATCGATCGGGTTGCCGAGCGAAGTGCTTCTCGCATCGTCGTGTCTTTTGGCCAGCCGGGCGGCGAACGAACCAGCGCACGGGGCGAGAGTACCGTCAAGGCGCACGCATGCGCGTCCAGCCGTATACGACCATGGTCTTATTTCATGCTGAGGGCAGCCAGACAAATACTCCCACGACGTTCACCGCAACGGGACGGACGGATTCACCGAGTTCAGCAGGTTCACCGACAACCTCTAGAGTTTCATCATGAACAACACCCGCTATCCGTCTCCAATTCGTTTCTTCATCGCTACTGCTTTGACCGCCGCACTTGTGAGTTGCGCGAGCACGGCGCAACAAGAAACCGTGAGCGGTGGCGGTCGTGATTCGCAAAGCGTCGCTGCGCCTCAGGGCACGCGTGCGGACGGCGCATCGACCGGCCAGGTGACCGCGCCTGCTGGAATCGACCCTCAGGCGCAGAAGTTGTTGCAGGCTTCCATGGCCTATCTCGGCAGCCAGAAGCAATTCAGCGCCGACACACGCAGCTCCATCGAGATGGTGCTCGCGTCGGGGCAGAAACTGCAATTCGAAAGCACGGTGACGATGTCCTTGCAGCGCCCGAACAAGCTCCTGGCCAAGCGTGTGGGCGACCTCATCGACCAGGTCTTCTACTACGACGGCAAATCCCTAACGCTGTACAACCCCAGCCAGGGTTACTACGCCGCCGTCCCGGCGCCAGGCACGCTAGAGGAGATGCTCGACTTCGCACGGGAGAAGCTGGACATTGTCGCGCCCGGCGGCGACTTCCTCTACAGGAATGCGTACGAGATCCTCATGCAGGACGTGACGGATGGCTTCGTGGTCGGCAAAGGTGTGGTCGATGGCGCGCGCTGCGTCCATCTTGCGTTCCGCGCCCCTCATGTCGACTGGCAGATCTGGATCCAGGAGGGCCAGCAACCCTTGCCGCGCAAGATCGTGATCACCACGCGCGACGTCGTCAACGCGCCGCAGTTCTCTGTCGTCATCACGAAATGGAATCTCGCGCCGGCGCTCAAGGAAGGCCTGTTCAACTTCAAGCCACCGAAGGACGCACGAAAAGTCGATTTCCTGCCCTTGTAGAGGGCGAAAAAGCCACCGCTCGAAAGCATGGAGACTGCGATGAAGAGACACGTCAAGATGTGTGCGCTCGCCGTTGCGGCGCCATTGCTCCTGTTCGGAGAGTTTTCGTCCGACGCGCCGCTCGGGTTTACGCTCGTGCGGGAAGCGGCGGCGATCGTAGGCGCGCCGCTGACACCCGTCTCTGTCGCTGGCGTGGCACGGCGCACGACGCGGCGCGTGGTGGCTGTGGAGGCCACCACCGCCAGCGCGCAACAGCAGCAGGCGACGGCAAAACAGCAGCAACAGACGGCGCAACAGCAGCAGGCAGTCGCCCAGCAACAGGCCGCGACCGCCCGGCAGCAGTCCGCGGTGGCCAAGCAACAGGCCGGGGCCGCAACGCCGGCGATCGGCACGGTTGTGTCCACATTGCCTGCCGGCTGCGTCTCGACGCCGAAAGGAGGCGTCGAGTACCAAAAGTGCGGCGCCACGTATTACCGCGCTGCGTTCCAGGGCAACAACCTCGTTTATGTGGTGCAGCAGCAGCCGTGACCGGTGCCTGCCCAGGTCGACCAACGCTTCGGAGGTGATTCCATGGCAAACGATTGCAACGTGCGGGCGATCGCGCTGGTGGTTGGCGCGCTGGCCGTCGCCTTGCCCGGCATGCTGCACGCACGCGACCCGGGAATCAACCAACCCGGGGCACTGGGCAATCCCAGGGTCGGAGCGCCGGGGGTCGGTGTTGGTGCGCCCGGGGTGGGCGCGGTGGATCCCGGTCGCAACCAGCCCGGCGCGGCTGGAAACACGGGCGTCGCCCGGCGTTCGGTGCGCCGGTGATTGGCCTGTCCGACGTTGTCTGGCCGCAAAGGGCGCAGGGTCCGTACATGCACGAAAAGCACGATGCCCTCTTGCAGCGATCGCCGATTCCCTGGCGAGATGCCGAGGGCGATCAGGACCGCCTCCAGGACGCAGAGATCCTGGCAAGGCATGCATCGTTGACGCCGCGCGAGCACGAAGTGTTCGAGCTCGTGGTTGCCGGTTTGCTCAACAAGCTTGTCGCCGGCCGCCTGGGTATCGCGGAGCCGACGGTGATCGGCTCCAGAGCGCACATAAGACCATGGTCGTATTCCGCAGTGTGCGCGATCGGCGGACAGTCGACCCTTGATTGCCACCTTTCCCGCACTTCACGTTTCTGCGGGTCGAGCGCGATGCCTCGAGAAGTGGCATTTACCCCAAGGAGTCATCATGAAATCAGTCAATCTCGTCGTCCTGTTGTGTGCCGCGGTCCTGGCCGCCGGTTGCGTGACGGAGAAGAAGTACAACGCCGAAGTGGCAACTGCGAACAACTACCAGGCGCTCAACACCAAGCTCTCGAGCGAACTGAGCAGCGACCAGGCGCAGATCACGCAGTTGCAGAACCAGCTCAAGGTGACGATGGTCAACGAGTTGCTGTTCCCCGAAGGCGGCTGGACGCTCAACGCCAAGGGCGAAGCGACACTCGCCAAGATCGCCCCGACGCTGGCGAACCTGCCTGGCCAGCAAATCGTGGTCCAGGGGTTCACCGACAACGAGCCCATCGGCCCGGCGCTGAAGGCACGCTTCCCGTCCAACCTGGAACTCTCGTCGGCCCGGGCGGACGCGGTCACGCGCTTCCTGATTTCGAAGGGAGTGCCACCGAGCGGCATTTCGGCACAGGGCTTCGGCGATGCGCGACCGGTGGCCAGTAACGACACACCGCAGGGCAAGGCCAAGAACCGTCGCGTGGAGATCGTGATCGCCGCTGCCAGCCGACCCTAGTCGCCCTGCCTGCCGACCCCTTTCGCACGCGATGCAGGACGATCGCATGTCGCGTGGTGCGGGGTCGACAGGCAGTCCAGTTGTGATTTCCGCGGACCGCTCCATGCGACGCGTACTCCTCATTGACAACGACGCCTCGCTGCGCCGCGCGCTGGTACGGATGATGCGACTTGCAGGCTTCGAGGCAGAGTCGTTTGAGAGTGTCGAGGCCCTGCTGGACTCCGGGTCGGCCAAGCACGAAGCCTGCCTGGTACTGGACGTCGACATGCCCGGCACCGGCGGAATCGAATTCAAGCAGGCGCTGGTCGAGTCCGGAGAGGACCGCCCGACGATCTTCATCACGGCATCCGAACGCGAAGGTCTGGATGCGCAACTCGCCCGGCTCCATCCGGTGGCGGTACTTCGCAAACCATTCACCAAGGAAGACCTTCTGGAGGCGCTTGATCTGGCCTTTGCGGGAGGCGGACCGGATCTCGGTCGCTAGAAGCAGATGGGGTTTGGCGATTCGAAAGCCGTGGGCCATGAGCCGCATAACACCATGGTCGTATTTCATGCAGGCACGGTCCGCCGAATACTAGCGCCGCTTCCGTGAAGACACCGAACGCACTGTGGCCCGAAGCCTGCCCTGATTGCGCAGAATTTCGATCAAAAGCATGGAGAAGGAAAAGATCATGTGCATACCCAAAATCCTGGCCGGTGCCATCACTATCGCCCTTCTCGGAAACGGGATGGCGCTCGCTCAGCAAGTCACCGGTGTCCCCGGCGCGGCAGGCTCCACGACGACGCTCGATGGCAAGCAGCTGCCGCCACCCGATCCGAAGTTCGGCGGGGAGATCAAGCAAAAGGCTTCGGAGTCGAAGGAGTGGTGGGCGCCGCGCGTCGTGCCGCCCAAGAAAGCACCCAATGTCGTGCTCATCATGACGGACGATGTCGGCTTCGGCGCGCCGGGCACATTCGGTGGCGTCGTTCCGACGCCGGCGATGGATCGCATCGCGAAGAGCGGCGTGCGCTACACCAATTTCCATTCCACATCGCTCTGCTCGCCCTCGCGCGCGGCGCTGATCACCGGGCGCAATCATCACGTGGCGGGCACCGGCGTAGTGGGCGAGATCGCGACGGGTTTCCCCGGCTACAACTCGGTCATCAGGAAGGAGAACGGTACGGTTGGCACCATCCTGAAGGAAAACGGGTACGCGACTTCTTGGTTCGGAAAGAACCACAACACGCCCTCCTTCCAATCGACCCAGGCCGGGCCCTTCGATCAGTGGCCGGGCGGCCTGGGTTTCGAGTATTTCTATGGCTTCGTCGGCGGCGACGCCAGCCAGTGGCAGCCCAACCTGTACCGCAACACGACGGCCATCTATCCCTTCGAAGGCAAGCCGGGCTGGAACCTGACCACGGCCATGGCCGACGAGGCGATCCAGTACATGAAGCAGAACAAGGCCATCGCACCCGACAAGCCATTCCTTGTCTACTACGTTCCCGGCGGCACACACGCCCCGCACCACCCGACGCCGGAGTGGATCAAGAAGATCGGCGACATGCATCTCTTCGACGGCGGCTGGAACAAGCTGCGCGAGACCATCTTCGCCAATCAGAAGAAGCTGGGCATCATGCCTGCCAACGCCCAACTGACCCCCTGGCCGAAGGAGCTTCCCCAGTGGGACTCGCTCAGCGTCCTGGAGAAGAAGCTCTTCATCAAGCAGGCTGACGTGTACGGCGCCTACCTGGCCTACACCGACCACGAGATCGGCCGCGTCATCCAGGCTGTCGAAGACCTCGGCCAGCTCGACAACACCCTGATCATCTATATCAGCGGCGACAACGGTGCAAGTCCGGAAGGCATGCTCAATGGCACGCCCAACGAGTTCACCACCTTCAACGGCGTTGCCGTGCCGGTCAAGGCTCAGTTCCTCTGGTACGAGTTCTGGGGGTCCGAGCGGACTTTCCCGCATTTCGCGGCGCCCTGGGCGTGGGCCATGGACACGCCGTTCAAGTGGACGAAGCAGGTCGCATCGCACTTCGGCGGCACCTCGCAGGGCATGGTGATGTCATGGCCTGGCCACATCAAGGACGCGGGCGGTATCCGCCGCCAGTTCCATCACCTGATCGACATCACGCCCACCATTCTCGAAGCGGCCGGCATTCCCGCGCCGGAGACGCTCAACGGCATCAAGCAGCGCGCCATGGACGGCGTGAGCATGGCCTACACGTGGGACAAGGCAAACGCCGGAGTTCCATCGCGGCGCACCGTTCAGTATTTCGAAATGCTCGGCAACCGCGCGATCTACAACGACGGCTGGGTGGCGGCCACCACCCCGGCGACGCTTCCCTGGGAACTGAGCACGGCCACGCCGCCCGACGTGATCACCGGCTACAAGTGGGAGCTCTACAACGTCGCCGAAGATCCTACGGAGTCGACGGACCTGGCGGCCAAGATGCCGGAGAAGCTCAAGCAGCTGCAGGACGTCTTCTACGCGGAGGCACAGAAGCATGATGTACTGCCGCTCGACAACTCGTCTTTGTCGCGCTGGAACGGGCCGAGGCCGACCCTCACTGCAGGACGAACCGTCTTTACCTACAGCGGGGTGTTGACCGGCGTTCCCAACAGCGGCGCTCCGAGCATCCTGAACAAGTCCTACACGATCACCGCCGAGGTCACGATTCCCAAAGGCGGCGCTGAAGGCGTGATCGTCACCGACGGCGGGCGTTTCGGCGGCTACGCACTCTTGCTGAGCAAGGGTGTGGGGGGCGTCCGCAGTGGCAAGCCTGTGTTCGTCTACAACCTCCTCAACCTCAAGCGCACGACGTGGGCCGGGCCCGAGCTCGGCGCGGGAAAGCACACCATCGTCTTCGACTACAAGGTCGATGGCCCGGGCTTGGGCAAGGGAGGGACGGGCGTGCTCTCGGTGGATGGCAAGGAAGTGGCCAGGAACACCATGAAGAACTCCACCCCGATCACGTTCCCGGAGGACGAGACCTTCGACGTCGGGCAGGACACGCGCACCGGCGTGGCGCTGCTGGAGTATCGCTACGACCCTCCGTTCAAGTTCACCGGCACGATCGACAAGCTGACCTTCAACCTCAAGCCTGCCCAGTTGACGAAGGAAGAGCAGAAGCAGGCTCCGGCGCGCGCCCACGCGCTCGCCAGGGCGAAGGACTAGGTGCGGGACATGCGGCGGGTTCTCATCTTCTCCGCAGCATCGGAGGCCGGCACGGGAATCGCGCTCATGATCGCGCCGTCCATCGTCCTCCCATGGCTGCTGCGGGAGAACACCACGGACCTGGCGATATGGCTTGGCCGGTTCGTGGGCGTTGCGCTTTTTTCGCTGGGATTGGCGTGCTGGCCTGAACGGCATCGCCCGGATGTCAGCTCCGCCGCATTCCGTGCCATGCTGACTTACAACACCCTGGTCGCCTTGCTGTTCGGCTACCTCGGTGCGGTCGTGCATGTCGGAGGCCCATTGTTGTGGCCGGCCGCCTTGCTTCACATCGTCATCGCCCTGCTGCTATGGATGCGGCGGCGCGACACGCGACGCACGATTTGAGTGGAGGCCAGCCAGGCAGCAACGTTCAACGACGACGAGTACAGCCCGGACGGTCACATGGTCGGCCGGTACTTGCAGGCGGTTCAACTTTCTGGAGATGGTTATGACAACCCGACGCACCTTTGTTTCTTCCGCGACCCTTCTCGCGTCAGTGACAGCGATCTCGCCCGTAGTGGCGCAGGACGCTGCGCAGCCTGCCAAGCCACCTGATTTCCTGTTCGTGCAAACGGCGAACAGCATGAGCTTTGACAAAGGGAGCAGCAAGCTGACCCTGCACGGGGTGAGCCCGGTGACGGTGTTCTTCTCCGATCGCCCCGAGCGGATTGCGGGAAACATGAAGACCGCGGCGTTTGTCCCGTTCTGGAGCCAAGGCAAGGACAGCTTCCTTTCCGATCCGCCCAATGCCGACATCTCCATTCTCGAGGGCAAGGAACTGCGACAGGTCATTGCTGTGCTAAAGGCCCCGGAATTGAAAGGCGGCGACCTGTCCTATACGGTCCAGATCCTTCAGGGCGACATGCCCGCAAAGGGTGCGGAGGTCTCGGTGTTCATCGACGTCATCGGGATGCCCATGACGCCGGTCTCATATGCCGGCGTGGCGCGACGGAGCTACCGCCGAGCCGTCATCCGCTGAGGGGTGTCGCACGGGGAGAACATGCAATGGCCACTGTCATTGCGAGCGTCGACAAATCGGGCGATCTTGGCCCGGAAGACTTTTCGCTCGTGCTCGGTGGTCCGTTGTTCCAGTTCTGGCGGCGTGCCCACCTCGCAGACGATGCGGGAAGCCTGTCGCATCGGCGGACGGTCGTCATGGTGCTTCTTGCCTGGATGCCGCTGCTTTTGTTGTCCATCGCCGAAGGTCGCGCGTGGGGCCCCGGGGTCGATCTTCCGTTTCTTCGTGACCTCGAACTGCAAGTTCGTCTGCTCATTGCGCTGCCTCTGCTGATCGTTTCCGAACTCGTCGTCCATCGGCGCGTGCGCGCGGTCGTGAGGCCGTTTCTGGACGATGGACTGATCCCGGACGACCGGCGCAAGCAATTCGACCTGGCTGTCGCCTCGGCGATGCGCGTGCGAAATTCGATCGGCGCGGAACTGCTCCTCATTGCCATCGTGTACGGCATAGGCATCCTGGTCGTGTGGCGCAGGGAACTGACGCTTGATGTGTCGAGCTGGTACGGCAGTGTCGCGAGTGGCGAGATGAAGTTGACGCTCGCCGGCTGGTGGCTGGCCTGTGTGAGCATGCCGATGTTCCAGTTCCTGTTCTTGCGCTGGTACTTCAGGCTCTTCATATGGGCGCGCTTCCTTTGGCAGGTCTCGCGTATCAAGCTGAATCTTCTCCCGGGTCACCCGGATCGCTGCGGCGGTTTGGGGTTTCTCTCGCTGGTGCGAGTCGCGTTTGCACCGCTCCTGTTCGCGCAGGGAACCGTGCTCGCCGGAATGATGGCCGACAGGATCTTCTTCGCCGGCGCCAGGCTCGTCCAGTTCGAGGTCGAACTTGTCGCGGTCGTCGCATTCATGGTGTTCGTGATACTCGGTCCCCTGCTGGTGTTCAGCCCTCAGCTCGAGGCGGGGCGCAAGGGCCAACTCGAATATGGGGCGCTGGCCAGCCGGTACGTGCGCGAGTTCGAGCGCAAATGGCTGCGCGGAGGGGCGAAATCCGATGAACCTCTGCTCGGTAGCGCGGACATCCAGTCGATGGCGGACATGAGCAATAGCTTTGCGATCGCGGAGGGGATGCGCTGGGCACCGTTCACCTGGAAGACGGTATTGCACCTTGCGGCAACCACGCTGCTTCCAGTCCTTCCTCTCACCTTGACGATGTTTTCGGCGCAAGAAGTGCTCGATCGTTTGCTGAAGATCCTCGTATAGGTGACGACTGGCCGGTTCGAAAGGAGGCCCTCATGGCGAAAGATCTGAACAAGACACGTGGAACGTCAAAAGCGCAGTCGACAGTCGCTGACGAGCCACGCCCCCTGCGCCCGTCGCGCGCCGATCTTCAGGCGATGGGCAAGAGACTTCGCGGCACTTGTCCCCGCGAATCCCTCGCAGCCTGGAAGCCGCCCGCCGATCGCCCGGACCCTCTGCAACTGCTGCAGGAATCCAACGTTGGACGAATGCCCGATCTGATCCCGATCCGCTTCGGGCGCATGGTGCGTTCGCCCTTCACCTTCTATCGAGGCGCGGCGCTCAACATGGCCGCCGACCTGGCGGCGTTGCCGGCGACCGGGCTTCGCGTGCAGGCCTGCGGCGACTGCCACCTGATGAACTTCGGCGCCTTCGTGACGCCGGAACGGCGCGCGATCTTCGACATCAACGACATGGACGAGACCCTGCCGGCTCCCTGGGAGTGGGACGTCAAGCGCCTGGCCGCCAGCTTCGTGCTGACCTGCCGAAACGTTCACTTCAGCGAGGAAATGGCCCGCGACACCGTTCTGGCCTGCGCCCGCTCGTATCGCGAGCGCATGGCCGAGTACAGCAAGATGTCGGCACTGGAGGTCTGGTATTCGAGCATCGATGTCAAGAAAGCACTGGCCACATTGACGAACGAGGACGCCCGAAAGCGCATCCAGAAGCGCGCTGCAGCGGCGCGCGAGCGCAGCGTACTCGAGCATGACTTTCCGAAGCTTGCCGAGATGGCGGGTGAAGTCCCCCGCATCAAGGACAACCCGCCCCTGATCTTCCACCTGGCGGGCAAGGAATCGGAAAACTACCTCGAGCGTGCCAAAGAGGGTTTTGCTGCTTATCGGGAATCGATCCAGGAAGACCGACGCTGGCTGCTCGACCGATACGACCTCAAGGATCTGGCAATGAAGGTGGTGGGTGTTGGCAGCGTGGGCACCTATTGCGCCGTGATATTGCTGATGGCCAGCGAAGGCGACCCGCTTTTTCTTCAAGTCAAGGAGGCTCGCGCATCCGTGCTCGAGCCGTATGCCGGCAAGAGCTTGCACGCCAACCATGGTCAGCGGGTCGTCAATGGATACAGGCTCATCCAGTCGGCGAGCGACATCTTCCTCGGATGGACACAGGGGAACCTCGGCCGGCATTTCTACATTCGCCAATTGCGGGACATGAAGTTCGGCGCCCTCGTCGAACTTTTCACGCCAAGTTTGATGATCGACTATGCGGCCGTGTGCGCCTGGACCTTGGCGCGCGCCCACGCCCGCTCCGGCGAACCGGCCGCCATCAGCGGCTACCTTGGCAAGAGTGATGTCTTCGACAAGGCGATTGCCAAGTTCGCCACGGCCTATGCGGACCAGAGCGAGCGCGACCACGAGATCCTGAGGAAGGCCGTGCAGTCAGGGCGAGTGGACGTGGTGATCGAGCCCGAATGAGCGCCATGAGCAAGCGAGGCAAGAGGCGCACGCCGACCGCCCAGTCGAATGCGGGCAAGACTCGGGCACCAATGCCATCGACGATGTCCGCGCGGCCAGTCCGGGCTTCGGGGCGCGGCTGGCGAACGGTAGCGGCGTTGGTGATCGCGGCGGTGCTCCCGGCGGCGGCCGGCTATTTCGCGGTCGCCCAGTGGTGGGAGCGCGGCGATGCGGCCGGCCCGCCGCGCGTGGTCATCGGAGACGGCACGCAGGGCCCGGCCGGCATGGCATGGGTGCCCGGCGGCGACTTCCGCATGGGCAGCGACAGCAAGCTGGCCCAGCCCAATGAGCGCCCCGCGCACCTCGCGCGCGTCAAGGGCTTCTGGATGGACCGCCACCATGTGACCAACGAGGAGTTCCGCACCTTCATCGATGCCACCGGCTACGTCACCACCGCGGAACGCAAGCCCGACTGGGACACCATCGCGCCGCAGGTGATGCCTGGAACGCCGCGCCCGCCGGACGAGCAGCTCGTGGCCGGTGCCATGGTGTTCGTGGGCACGCCCGCCGTGGTGGACTACCGCGACTTCTCGCGCTGGTGGCGCTATGTGCCGGGCGCCGACTGGCGCCATCCGCAGGGCCCGGGCAGCAGCATCACGGGCAAGGACGATCATCCGGTGGTGCAGGTCAGCCACGACGATGCGCTGGCCTACGCGAAGTGGGCCGGCAAGCGCCTGCCCACCGAAGCCGAATGGGAGTTCGCCGCGCGCGGCGGGCTCGAGCAGGCCACCTACGTCTGGGGCGAGGATTTCGCGCCCGGCGGCAAGCAGATGGCCAATGTCTGGCAAGGCCAGCAGAGCCGCCCGTTCCCGGTGGTCAGCGCCAAGGCCGGCGGCGCCGTGGGCACCAGCCCGGTCGGCACCTTCCCGGCCAATGGCTACGGGCTCCAGGACATGACCGGCAACGCCTGGCAGTGGGTGGCCGACTGGTACCGCGCCGACCAGTTCGCGCGCGTGCTCAGGAGCGGCAACGTGCAGGTCGATTCACAGGGGCCGTCGGACAGTTGGGAACCCAGCGAGCCTGGCGTCCCGGTAGGCGCGCCCAGGCGCGTGACGCGCGGCGGATCCTTCCTCTGCAACGAGGACTACTGCATGAGCTACCGCCCGAGCGCGCGGCGCGGCACCGACCCCTATACCAGCATGTCGCACCTCGGCTTCCGGCTCGTGATGGATGCGGGCACATGGTCGCAACGTCGCGCGGCGCTGCCGTCCGACCGCGATCTCGCTGTCGATCGACTTACGGTCTTGATTGCGGGCAGGGCGCCACCTCCGCCATATTGACGCCTGAAGGCGGAAGGTTCAGTCTTGCAGCTTCCGGACTTGGCAGGCGGTGTCGCAGCGGTTGGGGCACCGAGGCAGGCGCGTCGCGGACGGAGGTTGTCATGCTTGCTGGTCGCATCGCGCTTCGCAGTTCCAAGTCTCGACTCGCTGTCACACTGATCTTGGTCGCCACGGCGGTGCTCGCCGCGATGCCTCGGGCTGCTGCCGACGACGTCCCGTACTTCTACGTGGTCAATTCCGGCACGCTCATGATGGCCGAAGTCGTTGCGCGCCGTATGGATGATGGTGCGCCGGTGGTCCTTTGGCCGCACTACGGCGGCCCGAGCCAACAGTTCAGCGTCCAGCGGCTCACTCGACCCGGCGATTCGGAGCCCTTGCAAGAACAGTGGTTCATGCTGCGGGCGAGACATTCAGGGAAGTGTCTGAGGACCCATGGTTTCCAGTCCGGCGCGGCGATAGTCCAGGAGACATGCAGTGGAGACGCTTCTCAGCTGTGGCGGTTGCGGCCCGTGGTCATGACGGCGGCCGAATGCCCTGTCCGAAGCCTGTGTCTCTTGGAACGGCGAACGGTCCTGGAGAACTATCACGACCGCGGACGGCGGTGCCTGGATGCGGCGGAGGTTCAGCTGTCAGGACTGCCCGAACAAGGCGCAGGCTTGCGCGCCCGCGACTGCGTGACGAGGTTCAGCGCACCCAACGGCGTCAACCAGGAGTGGGCACTGGTCGACGTACAGAATTGAGATGCTGGGTTCAACCTCGGCTGAAGTCTGGGCCAGTCACGCTGATGGCCCGTCAAGCCACTCTTGCTGCACGTCCGGTCTCTCGACATCCCACCGATCGGTGTTGCCCAACCCGTTGTAGCTGTCTCCACAGGCCGAGCATCTGCGGCGCAGAACCGGGCCTTCCCGAAAACCTCCCGGAAACCGCTGAAAGACATCTCGATTTGCCACAAGTGCCCGCGGCAACACGCCGCCCCCTTCGGGCCGCGTGTTGCCGACGCGCAAATAGCACGTTTCAACGACTGACAAAGTGAAACTGAAAGTGCTGCGTTAGCTACAAGGCGAAACATTTGGTTGCGTATATGCAGGCCGGCTTGCTTGGCCGCCTCTATTGTTGGCCTCGACTGGCTCCGGCTGAGGCTTCGTTCATCAACATTCACTTTGTGAGGTTTACATGTTCGACAGACATACGTTTGCAGCTTTCTGTGCTCTTGCCGTCCCGTATGGCGCCTGCCTTGCGCAGACCACGTACACAGCGGACCAGTACTTCGACGACCGCTGGTACATCACGCCCTTCGGTGCCTACGTTCATCCGGACGGTGACCGCAACGCCGACAACGGTTGGGGCGGAGGCTTGTCCATTGGCAAGCCGATCAGCCCCAGCTGGAACATCGAGTTGCGTGGCCAGTACGAGGAGCTCGACGGCAACTTCGGTACCGGCTTTGGCGCCTTCAACAGCACTGACAAGTACAAGAACTGGAGCGGCACGCTTGACGCGCAGTGGTTCTTCCTGGGCCGCCAGGGGATCAACCGCTGGCAGTCGAACAGCGTGCACCCCTATCTCGTGGGCGGGATCGGTGCCATCGACAACAAGGTGGAGCGGGCGTTCGGCATCAACGACAGCCACTCGAGCTTCAT